>CAZHLU010000034.1:0-10145 GCA_964533435.1 uncultured Gammaproteobacteria bacterium
AGTTCAACAATAATACGATAATTATCGCCATTAATATTAGTTTGAACTACCGGCTCAGAAACGCCGTAGGCATTTACCCTTCTTTCAATAACGTCTCTTAAAGAAGAAACGCTATCTTTTCTTTCGGCATCAAGTAAGCCACTAACATCAGCTTGATAAACCAAATGGGTACCACCTTGTAAATCTAAGCCAAGATGCACTTTGAATTTATTAAACCAATTAGAACTTGATAAAAATGGTACTTTTGGCCACACAATCAAGGTAGCAAAAATAGCCAAGATTACAATAAAAATAAAATTCGCCTTAAGGCGTTTTTTGGTCATGCTAGTGCGACCAACTAAGCTGTATTTATTCATAATATTTGTTTACTGAAAACACTAATATTCATTAAGATTTGCCACCCTATTGTAGCATAAATAGTATTTTTGACAAGCCCAAAAAGCCCCTTAAACCAGGCTAGGGCAAAAGGGGCTAATAAAGTATTTTTTTTAAAAAAATGTCTACTCTGCTTCCAGGGATAAGTCCTTTAGCTCTTCCCAGGTGTTTTCATCAAAGATTCTTAGACGATTATTACCTAGGACATATAAATTATCATTAATATATAGGGCTCTTTTGACATTATTGATATCAATCGCCTTTTCTAGCGATAAATTATTATCTTTATAGGAGAAAATATAAGCCCCCTGCCCTCCCGGAATAAAGAATACTTGGTGTTTGGCATCTTGCAAAAAGGCGTGGTGATTATTAGAAACTTCGGTCCAATATTCGTCTAATAAATACTTGGCTATTTCTTTAGGGTTACTAGGATCACTAACATCAAAATAAGATAATTTTACTTTTGAATCTTCTTGGCCAACTCCTAAGATTTTATTATCTTCTAAAGGATGCAAGTAAGAAGAAAAGCCTGGAATTTTTAATTCACCTTTTTTCTGAGGATTTTTAGGATCAGATAAATCTAAAACATAAAAAGGATCGGTTTGTCTAAAAGTCACAAGATAAGCTTGATCTTTAATAAAGCGGGCAGAATAAATTCTTTCACCTAAACCTAAATCTTGTATAGAGCCAATGGTTTTTAATTTTTTATCTAAAATATAAACATCATTAACGCTACTAGAGTTATTTACACCCCACATCCAAAAGTTTTCACCAATGGTAGTAGCTAGTCGCAAATTACCGTCGTATTCATCTAAAGAAAATTGATTTAAAATATGTCCCGGCACACTGCCACTAGCAACAATATCAAAATCATTTAAAGCAACTTTAATAATACCAGTGCTGTTTAATTCACGTTGATTTTCTTTTACATAATTCTGCAAACGATTTTGCATTTCGGTTTCAAATTTTAAACGCTCGTCTTTGTTTAAAGATAATTGCCATTTGTTTAAAATATCATAAAACTCATTCATCTTAGAAGATTGACTGATTTCATAGCCTTGAATCTTGGATAATTTAGCTAAAGTATTTTCTGGTAATAAATCATACATCTTAGTGGTAACAAATTTATAGGAAAAAGCAAAAATATCGACAGCTTGATCATAGCTAACAAATAAATTTTCAGCTGACATATAAAGCATTACCTGACCACTGCTAGCCACAAAAGATACCTTATTTTTTACTTCGCCAGATGTTAAATCTAATTTTAAAGCTGAAAAATTAGTATCAATAGCCAGCGGTGTCACAGGATGATAAATATCACTGCAGGCTATTTCAATACTAACATCGCCTGCTTGCATTGGTTTTAGAGGGCAAGGTTGATATTCGTTAATGCTACTTTGCGTTAAAATATAGATTTGATCATCGAGTAATCTAGCAGTTTGTAAATAATATTCATCGGCTAACTTGTAAGACCATTTTTTTTCTGGTTTATTTACGTCTTTGACATCATAAGCAAGTATTTCTTGACCAGAAAATATGACTAAAACATCATTTTTTAATAAAAGATTGCCAGTTTTTTCTATTTTAGATACTAGAGCTGCTTCACTGGCTGGCAAGGCTTTGATAATTTGTAAAACAGTTGTTCCATAATTAGGAGGCATAATTTTAGCAGAATCCATCATTATACCTTCAGCTGATAAAGGCATAACACCCCTGTAAATGCCATAAATTTGATCTGGAGAGTAAAAAATATTTTTGCCATCAGTCTTGACAATATCTGGCTCATCAATACCAGCAACTTGGACATTGGTTTCAGAAACACGGGTTGGAGCTGCACTTTCTGGCATATTAACTGTATTGCTATCACGCATCACGTCTTCGGCAGGTGCCATACTAGGAACAGATATTGATTTTGAACCAGAAAAATTACCGCTATAACCAAGCGATTTGTAATCGGCTGCTTTTTCTAGATAGCTTTTAAAATCTTCAACAGAACTAAAAGCTAACACCTGACCATCATTAGTGCCTGGTAAGTTTATAATTGGTTTATTTTCTACTATAGTGCTTGGAGAATATATGTTTAAAAGCACTAATAAGCCAAAAGCTAAGATAAATAAGAAGAAAATAAGACCTAAAGAACTAGCTCCTAAAGTCTTTTTATGGCTTTTTTGAATTTTAGGGCTACTGCTTTCTTTTTTAAAAGATAATTTATTATCTGTTTTCATATTTTTATTTTTTAAAACTCAATAATCTATAGTATAGCATAAGTCAATTAATATTAAAAACTAGCCAAATAGCTAGTTTTTATCTTTATTTATTTGATTCATTGCCGCCAAAACGTCGAGAACGTTGGGCATAGGCAATTAATGCTTGGTCTAGATCATCTTTAGAAAATTCTGGCCAGTGTTTGTTTACAAAATAGAGTTCACTATAGATAGATTGCCAGGTTAAAAAACCAGATAAACGTTGTTCACCGGAAGTGCGGATAATAAGATCCGGGTCAGGTAGATCGGCGGTGTATAAATATTTTTGAATAAGATCTTGATTTATTTCTTCGGCTTTTATCCCCTGCTTAACTATTGTTTTGACTGCTTGAACAATTTCTTCTCGGCCACCATAATTTAAGCAAATGTTAAAGATGCCATTGGTATTTTTAGAAGTTTCAGCTAAAGCTTTCTCTAAACTAGCTTGCAATTCGCTATCAAAAGCTGACATGTCGCCAGATATTTTTAGTTTAATATTTTTTTCAGTCAAAAATTTGAGCTCTTTGGTGGCTACCATTTTAAATAAATCCATTAAATAACCCACTTCTTCACTTGATCGTTTCCAATTTTCAGTAGAAAAGGCAAAAACACTCATAACCTTAAGGCCAGAATCAAAAGCATGACTAGCTACAGTTTTGATATTTTCAAAACCACGGCGGTGTCCTTCAAAACTTGGTAAATTGTGTTCTTTGGCCCAACGACGATTGCCATCTAAAATAATGCCAAGGTGTTTGGGGATTATTTTTTCATCCATGAAATTAACTTATTCTAAAACAGTTACTTTTTTAATAATCACATCTTCGAGTGGTTTGTCATTAACATTTACATCTACTGCCGCAATAGCATCAACAGTTTCTAAACCGCTAACAACTTTACCAAAAATAGTGTATTTGTGAGGTAAGTCATTGTCTTGGTGCATAATAAAAAATTGACTGCCATTAGTATTTGGTCCAGCATTGGCCATAGCCAAAGTACCGCGCACATAACCATTTTTATAAGATTCTGTATTTGGATTTAATTCATCGGCAAATTTATAACCAGGTCCGCCAGTACCAGTGCCCGTAGGATCGCCGCCTTGGATCATGAAGCCGGAAATAACGCGGTGGAAAATAACGCCGTCATAAAAACCCTTATTTGCTAAAGTAATAAAGTTTTCTACTGTCTTAGGAGCGTCACTAGAAAATAATTCTAGAGTAATATCACCTTTATTAGTTTCGATTTTAACCATTTTGTTTGCTGTTAAATTATTATTTGAATTATCGTTAGATTTTGTGTTTATAAAACTAACTTTAAGTAAAAAAATTGTAGCTAGTAGTAGTAAAACTAAAAATGAAACAATTAATTTAAACCAATGTTTTTTAAGAAAGCTCATGTTTTAATCTATTAAATATTTAATAGATTTTATTATAGCAATTTGCTAGTTTTTAGCAACTATTGCTAAATTTTAATAAACAAAAAATAGCTTTAGCGGGCTATTTTGCTTATTGGCTCGAGGAGCTGCGCTATTGCGCAGCATCTTTAGTCACTCCGCTGTTGGCAGAGTATTTTTTGGAAACCGAGCCTGCGCTCACTTCGTTCGTTTGGCTCGGGGACAGGGAATCGAACCCCGATTGCCAGGGCCAGAACCTGGTGTCCTACCATTAGACGATCCCCGAAAAATAATATTTATTTAATCTGGCTGGTTCAAAATATAATATAATAAAATATTTTAGTCAATTTGTTTAGATTAACTCACCACCAAAAGTGTCTAAGATATCTTCTACTTCTTTTTCTTTAGCTCCCTTAAAAACTTTATGATTATTTATATAATCTGGGTCAATAATAAAATCAAATAAAATACTTTCTTGTAAAACTTCTTGTAAAACTTCTAATAAATGTTGTTTAGCTTCGGCTTTATTTAGTTGTTCTAAATGAAAAGTATACTCTACTCCAATTATAATTTTATTATTAGCGATTTTTAAAGGATGACTGCTTTGCATAATAGCTGCCAAAGAATTATTACGTTGGCGTAATTTTTGTAAAACATTAACCCAATTATCGTTTACTGTTTTAATATCGGCTTTAACACCGTCTAATTTGACATTGCTGGTTTGTGGTTTTTCAGCCATGCTGGGTGTGTTTTTTAAATTACTACTTGCTATTTCAACTTGATTTACGGAATCTAATAAAAATTCTACTAT
Source organism: uncultured Gammaproteobacteria bacterium (assembly GCA_964533435.1). Lineage (GTDB taxonomy): Bacteria > Patescibacteriota > Patescibacteriia > UBA1558 > GWA2-36-10 > CAZWIT01. Next base: position 4,820 of record CAZHLU010000034.1, read on the forward strand.
GGCTAGTTCTAATGGTAATTGGCCAATTAGAGCTTCTTTGATACTTAATTTATTTAAAATAATATTAATTAATCTTGATAAATCAGCTAAAGGAAAATCTTGGGCTTGTTTAGCAATGGCTTGAGCCATATTATCAGCCGCATTAACAGTAAAACTGGGTCCAATAACTTGATAAAGTAAAATCTGTCTTAAATATTCTAATAATTCATCAATAAAGCTTTTTAAATCAACACCTTCGTTAACTAGTTTATTAATCTGATTTAAGGCGGCTGCTAAATTATGCAACCTTAGAGCTTCTACTAAAGTATCAATTTCTCTCCAATTACTGCGGGGCAAAATAATAGAAGCAAGTTCCTCAGTAATATTACCATCACTTAAGGATATAATTTGTCCTAAAATAGATTCCGCATCTCTTAGTCCGCCGTCAGCTCGACGCGATATTTCGGCTAAAATATTATCGGGTACAGCTACTTTTTCCCATTCGATAATTTCTTGCAAACGTTTAAATATTTCGTTAGGTAAAAGTTTTTTGAAATCAAAACGTTGGCAACGAGAAATAATAGTTTCTGGCACCTTGTGTATTTCAGTAGTAGCTAAAATAAAAATTACTCGAGCTGGTGGCTCTTCTAAAGTTTTAAGTAAGGCATTAAAGGCTGATTTCGATAACATGTGCACCTCATCGATAATAAATACCTTGTAACCATTTTTACTGAAAGCTGGTATTTGAGCATTATTAATAATATTATCGCGCACATTATCAACGCCAGTATTAGAAGCAGCATCAATCTCGATTAGATCCAAAAATCTTCCTTCTAAACTTAAATTACAATTTTGGCACTTGTTACATGGTTCAGCTGAAGATTTGTCATTTTCTAGACAATTTAAAGAACGGGCAAATAACCTTGCTAGTGTGGTTTTGCCCGTACCGCGTGGCCCAACAAAGAGATAGGCGTGTGCGATTTGGCCAGAAACAATTTCATTTTGTAAAGTTAGTTTAATTGCTTTTTGACCAACTACTTCTTTGAAATTTTTAGGCCGATATTTTCTGTAGATAACAGTTGACATTTATAACTTTATTTCCAAATCATTATCTTCACTATCGTGATGTTTTTTTTGTTTGATAATATTTTCAACAGCTGCCCAAGTACTATCAGCGTCTTTAGGCACCAAGATTACAACTTCATCCCCTTCATCGCCTTTAAAATAAGTAATACTAGCTAGTAGTACTCGGTATATTTTATCACCAGCTAAAACTACAAATTCATCTAAAGATTTATCTTTGACCAAATGACCAACTAAACGAGCACGCTCAACTGGAGAAATTTGTTTGTAGATAAAAGCGCCTTGCCGATCAATAGTTAATTTTAAAATATCACCTTCTACTAATTTTGATTTTGAAGAATAATTAGCAGGTATAGAATACTGTTTACCATCAGGCCCAATCATCTGTTGACCATTAAAAACACCTTCAACAACAATACCAGATTCATCCTGATCGCTTTTACCAACTTCAGCAGCTTTTAAACTATAATCAACCGCATTTTTGGTATCACGTCCGCTTAGTTCACCTAAAATTAGTTTAGTTTTTCTTAGTTCTAACTCTAGATTATATACTAAAGACTCTAATTCTTTAATTTTTTTTATTTTTGACATTTTTGTTTTTGTAATACTTGTCTTTTGCTATTTTAGGCAAAAAAGTGTCTAGAAAAGACACTTATAAGATAACATAATTTTTATACTTTGGCAATTTACTAATTTTAGCTAATATTAGCTAAAATGCCTGTGAATAACTAAATAATTATCCGCTTACTTATTTCAGCTTCAACTACTTGTCGATCACGACCATATTTTAATCTAGATAATTGTTTTATAGCTTGTGCAAGTTCAAAATTACCCTTTTCTGGCATAATCGGGTTAAAATTAAAGGCCGGCGGATTTTGATTATCGATCAGCATTTTGATATAAGCAGTATATTTAGGCATATTTACCAAATCATATTCAGTAACCACTGGTGCCATTTGTTTAGCAATCACTTCAGCATCTTCAACGCCTAAACGATAAGCAACTATAGTACCAACGTTACCAAAGATAGCATCTCGTACTTTGGTGTCATTATTTTTTGTTAATTGAGCAATATACTGGTGGGCTAAAATCAAATCTAATTTATATTTTCTGGCTTCAGATAAAATAACCCCAATACTATCAGTGATAACATTTTGAAATTCATCAATATAAAGATAAAAATCTTTTCTTTCGGCTTCTGGTATATTTACTCTGCTCATAGCAGCGTATAATAATTTGCCAATAATAACCATGCCTAACAAATTGCTATTCATTTCCCCAATTTTACCTTTGGATAGATTTACCAAAATAATTTTTTGTTGGTCCATGGCTTCACGGAAATTAAAAGCACTTTTTTGTTGAGCAATAATTGGACGAACAATTTCATTAGAAATAAATGGTGTTAATTTACTAGTAATATAAGGCACCATGTTAGCAAGCGATGCCTCACCGCCAGCTTTTTGAGCTTCTTTTTCCCAAAAATCTTTGACTAATTGGCTTTTGATTTTTGATAATTTGTATTTACGGTAAGTTTCGTCAGCTAAAACTTTTGGAATCTCTAGTAAAGTAGCGCCTGAATCTTTATCATCCATAATTAGTAACATGGCATTACGCATGTACTGTTCAAACATTGGTCCGCCAGTAGCCTTGAGGTCATACAGTTTATCAAAGATGGCAATCATTTCATTGATTACGAAAGTTTTTTGCTCTTCGGTCTCATATTCCAACATGTTTAAACCCAAAGGCCTTTCAATATCAGCTGGATCAAAAATAATTACGTCTTCAGCTCTATTTTTGGGCACATAAGTAAGACAGGTTTCGATTAATTCACCATGTGGATCAATAATACAAACTCCTCGACCTTCCTCAATGTCTTGTTTGGCTAAACTTTGCATGAATACTGATTTACCGGTACCAGTTTGACCAATTTCATACATATGGCGCTGTCTATCAGCTGGCTTCATGCGAATTAATGTTTCTTTACCACGATAAACATTTTTACCCAAAATAACACCTTCGTTTGGTAAATTAGATGGAGCAGCAGCTTTAACTGACTCAAGCCAATCAATATTTGGTGTTTCGGTAGTAGGTAATGGTAAATGAATTACACTAACCATTTCTTCAGAGTTGAGCAAAATGTTGTATTGAGGAGCATAATGATGGTAGATAGTGTGTTCTACTATTTTATCGGGATTGCGTGGTACTAAAGCTTGAAAGCGATTACCAAATTCATAAATATTATATTGATTGTAGCTATTTAACACATCAGCTAAAATTGCCCGTGAGCGTTCAATACTTTGACTGGCAATAACCATTCTAATATTAACATTTAAACCAGCTTTGGATGTTTTTTCTTCTAAGCCCTTTGCCCGCTCTTGTTCCATGGCTGATAAAACCTGTTTATTGTCTAATTTTTTATCATCCTCTTTGGCTTTAGGGCTTAAAGCACTAAAAATACCACCTAATACTTTGCTGGTTTTTTCAAAACCACTAGTGCCACCTACTTGCTGACGAGCTTCAGTAAAGGTTTTGCCTTGGTGCATTATTTGAGCAATTTTACGGCCACGATCATGCCATTTTTTAGGAGCAGAAATAAAAACATACTGAATAGTAACAGCTTCATTTTCTGTTAGTTTACTTAAAGAATTGGTAATACTCTCTAGCGGGTCGTTTTCAAAATTACGATAAGTTTTAATTGGTAAAGTAAAATCATTGGTAAAACGTAAAACGCCAGCAGTGACTTGTGATTGTGGCTTAAAAATATTATAATCAACAACTTCTTCAATATAAATTTTAGGATAAACTGCTTGTAATTGAGCAATAAAAAAATCTTTGTATTTTGGTGGTACGGCTGCATAAAAATTAATAATACCGCCAAAAGATACAATATCAATTGAAAAGACTTCTTTTGGTTTTTTAAAAATAGTATTTTCGGCTTTTAATCCAGCTAAAGCTGAGAAAAGATTTTCTATCTTACCTAAAGTTTGTTCAATATATTGTTTAGATAATTCCTCTTTTTCTTGTTTGGTATATTTGGGTATTCTAATTTTTAAAATATCCAATCTTAAATTTTTATTTGTTTTATTTTTATTATTATTCAAGAGCACAGCAAAAAATATTATTACTATTAGTAAAATAATAATCAAAATAATTAGAGTGTTTAAATCAATTGTGATCGGCTCCATCTTTTTTATAAAAATGTAAGATAGCGTCTGCTTTTAGCTTTGCTTCTTGTTCTAAATAATATTTATTAACATGAGGTATCAAGCGTAACCAATCTACGATTAGGGAAATAATTTTGTTAATATTAACTTTAGTTTTTTGAAGTAGATTAGTAATTTCAATAGCCACCTGTTCTCCTTTGGCCTTAAATTTAGCTTGACTAGCTATATCAAGGCTTAAAAAAACGTTATCCATTTCGGCAGCTAAGATATTTTCTACTTTAGTCAATATTATTTGGCTAGCTGCTTGAGGCGTAGTACTTGCTTGAGCGTCTGGTAAAACTACTGGCGCTGGCACTACTTGCTCACTTGTTTTAGTTTCTTCAATAAATTTTCTAGAATCCAAAAGCTCAGCTGTTTCTTGCACAGCTTCTGTTTCTGGTGTTTTTATTATTTGCTCTGGTCGCAATTCACCGTCTATAGCCATGGCTATATTATAACAGATTTATCAGTTTTAGGTAAGATTATTTCTTGTAGTTTATTTAAAATTAAATCTCGTTGTTTAATATTAAATAATATAAATTTTTCTTGATTAGCTAAAATAATAATATCATTATCACCACTGGCTTGAATTTCTTCAATTAAATCCAAGGGTAATTGCCCACGAATTCTAATATTATTTTCATTAACATAAAAAACGTGCCAAATGTTAAGATTGCTTAGTAAATAATAAGTATTTTTTTTGAGTAAAAAACTTAACAAAGAAAATATCAATATCCCTAGCAGTAAAATCCATAAAATTAGACCTTGGCTACCCAAATGCCACAAAGGATACAGTAGAAAAAATAAAGCTACGATTAAAATTAAATAAAAATATAATTGCCACTGTCCGCTACGCGGATAGATAATTAAGACCTCTGCTTCCCCTCTTGCTAAAAATTTGTTAAAATTAAGCATATTATTATGAAAAGACGCACCCAAAAAACTATTTGGATTGTTATTACCAGCTTAGTAGTCCTATCAATGATTGCCTGGACTATTGGTATTGGCAAATATTAACGTTTCAAAATAGCTAAATAAGCAGACTGAGGTATTTCTACTCG
>CAZHLU010000035.1:0-9792 GCA_964533435.1 uncultured Gammaproteobacteria bacterium
AAAACACCCTTTGTCAATCAAAATTAATCTACTAGCGACTAACTTTTGCAACTAATAATTCATCAGCATCCCAAGGCCTAGCCATAATTTCATAAACAACCTGCTCCATCTTACTACCTCTGGAACCTTTGATTAAAATAACATCACTATCCTTTAATCTTTCTTGTAAAAATATTCCTGCCTCTATAGTTTGCGGAAAATGATAAATATGATCCTCGGGCATGCCTTGATCTTGTGCGCTCCGAGCAATATCGCGTGATTTTTCACCAACAACAAATAAATAATCAATCTTAAATTTAGCTACTGCCTCCCCTACTTGTCTGTGAGCTTCTTCACTAAAACCACCCAATTCTCTCATATCACCAAAAACTGCTATCTTTCTACCAACTATTGGAAAATCTTTTAATATTTCTAAAGCTGCCAAACAAGATTGCGGGGAAGCATTATAAGTATCATCGATAATCCAAGTATTTTTTATACCTTTGATTAAATTAGTGCGGCCCAAGGCTGATTTATAATTCATTAAAGATTGACTAATCTCTACTAAATTTAAACCCATGAGCAAGCCAACTGAAGCAGCGGCCGCACTAGCTGCGGCTTGTTGCTTACCTAAAACATTTGGCAAAAATACTGGGGTTTCAGCACCTTTAAATTTTAATTTAAAACTGGTGCCATAACTATCATTCTTTTTTGTTAAATGCACCTGTTCAATCTGCAAACTACTATCAGCACTAGTACCAAATGTGTGAAGATTATTTTTAATCTGAGGAATAATTTTTTGTAAATAAAGATCATCACTATTTAAAACTGCCCAATCACCAGCTTTTAATTTTTTAAAAATCCTAGATTTTTCAATTAACACTTTATCTATGCTAGCAAAAAACTCTAAATGACTAGCACCAATAGCTGTAATTACTGCTATATGAGGTGGTGCAATATCAACTAAATAATCAATATTGCCAGGACGATCTGCTCCCATTTCTAAAATTAAAACTTGCGGATATTTTTTATCTGTAAATAATAAATTTTTCAGGGCTCTCAAAAAAATACTTAGCCAAACAAAAATATTTTTTCCCGCAGCCAGATCATCCCCTAAAATAGTAAGAGGCAAACCAATTTCGTTATTATAATTCTTTTTGCCATAACGGATAGAAAATTTTGGTGCCAAAACAGTAGCAATTGCAAATTTTGCTGATGTTTTACCAACTGAACCAGTAATACCAATTACTTTTGGTTGGTATTTTTTAATAGTTGCCTTAGCTAGTACCTTAAGTAGCCAAAACAATGGTTTTCTCAAAATTTTGCTCATTTTACTAATATTTAACGACTTGGCGGAATGCGATAGTATTCTAACAGAAATTTAGCAATTTCGCCAAATAAAGGAATAGCCGTGCCTTCAGAATATTGAGCAGTCTTAGGATTGTCCAATTTTACTAACATAGTGAATTTTGGATTTTCATTAGGAGCAAAACCAATAAAACTATGGATAGTAACACTAGCATCGTATTTTTTAGAGCCAATGTTTGCTACTTGAGCCGTACCAGATTTACCAGCAACAAAATACCCAGGCACTCGAGCAGCAACAGCATGTTCACTATCTACCACGTGCACCAACATTGCCGATAATGTTGAAGCTGTTTGTGTAGAAATTACTTCTCGACGTAAAATTTTAGGTTCATATTCAGCAATAACTTTATCATTGTAGCGGACTGAACTAATGATATAAGGCTGCATCAAATTACCACGATTAGCAATCACATTAAAAGCATTCACCATCTGTAAAGGCGTAACTGTAATACCCTGACCATAAGAAGCAGTTGCTTTATAAATATCCCCCTTTTTTTCTAATTCACTTATATCACCTTTAGCTTCCTGACTTAAATAAATATTGGTCGGCTCACCAAAACCAAAATTTTTCATATAATCATGAAATACTTTGTTTGGCACATCTTGAGTAGCCCGGACAATACCAGTATTAATAGAATAGGCTAATACTTTTTTCATATCAACAAAACCATAGGTTTTGTTACCAGCGTTACGAATAATTTGACCACCCGCAAACTTAATTTCACCCTTATCTTCATACATTGTAGTTGGGTTCACTTTACCTTGATCAATGGCAATTGCCATAGCAATAGCCTTCATAACTGAACCAGGCTCATAAGCTTGATAAACGGCTAGATTATTATAAACATTAGCATCGCTTACCTTACTATATTCATTAGGGTCAAAACTAGGATAATTACACATAGCTCGAATAGCTCCTGTGCTACTATCTAAAATAATCAAAGAACCACTGTCGGCACTGTGTTTTATGACTGATTTTTCTAGCATCTTACAGGCTTTGTATTGGACAGTATGATCAATGGTCAAAACTAAATCCGCACCATTAACTGCAGCTTCGGCTTGACTATCAGCAAGCAATACTCCGGCTACATCTTTTTCACCTAAAACCCAACCAGTTTGTCCTGATAAATCTTTTTCAAAATAGGCTTCTAGACCATATTTACCAACGCGACTGACTCCGTCTTCAGCAAAACCCAAAAATCCCAAAATATGAGCACCAACTTCCTTGTCAGGATAATAACGTAAAACACTCTTATTAAAACTAATACCTAATTCTTCAATTGTCCTTAATTTATCTTTACTTGATTTACCCTTGTTAACATCAACTAAAATTTCTTCTAATTTTGATTTAATAGTTATTACTTTATCTTCGCTAATATTTTTGGCAAGCAACTCATAACGCTTATCAACTAATTTTAGCTTTTCTAAAACAACGTTTTTATCCATCTCCAAAACTTCAGCTAAAATATCAGCCATATTTTGAGGACGAGTGATTTTACTAGGATTTAAAATAACTTCATAATACACTTTATTAACTGCCAAAGGATAAAACTGCTCTGTTTCTGTTTCAGAACTTAGAGATAATATTCTCCCCCGCTCTGGCTTTACCTCCTGTTCAACACCACGCTGTGATAAGCCTAAATCAAAATAATATTTATTTTTAATAATTTGCAAATAAAACAAGCGGCCAATGACCGCTAGTATAAATAAAAAAATAATACTCTGTAAAATGTTAGTTCTGGTAATAATAGTCTGATTAAAGCTGTTGCGTCCCCAATTCATAGATTACCAAAACTAATTTTTAGTTTATTTTAAAGCCACCTTATCATCAGATACTGTCAAATATGCTACATTTTTATTATCAACTTTAACCAAATTTAAACGTTGACTGGCATTTTCAATGCGATCTAAAGCCTGTAATTGACTAACAGCCGCATCTAAAATACGTTGCTCATCTTCTAACTTTCTAATATTCTTACTTAATTCATTACGCTCTAAATTTTGACTAGTAGAAAGATTAGAGGCTACTAGGCCAAACATCCAAAGCAAAACTATCATTGCTAAGTATAAACCGTTACGTTTTTTTAAAATTGTCAACATTTTTAATAAAGTTTGTGATTTTAACATATCTTTTATTTTTGTTTTTATTTTTATAATTTTTGGGCAACTCTTAATATCGCACTACGACTACGAGGATTTAAGGCAATCTCTTCATCGCTAGGCTTAACTGCCTTTTTGGTAATTATTTTTAAACTGGGTTTTAAACCGCAAACACATTGAGGTGAAGCAGGCGGACAGATGCAAGGACGTGCTTTTCTTATCAAAAATTGTTTCACTATCCTATCCTCAAGGGAGTGAAAACTGATTACAGCCAGCTGTCCGCCTGGGGCCAAGATTTCAACTGCTTGTGGCAAAAAAGCTTGTAAATTTGTTAATTCTTGATTAACCGCTATCCGCAAAGCCTGAAAAACCTTAGTAGCAGGATGGCGACGGAATTTTTTTAAATCACTTTCTTTTATATTTAATATTCGAAGTATGGCGGAGACAAGCATGGGAGTCTCTATATACTTTTGTTTTTGTTTTGATATAGCTTCTCGCCAAAGGACTAAACCTTTAGCCAGGCGCTTAGCCTGCAATTCTTCGCCATACTCCTTGAATATTTTAAATAAATTTGCTTCCGACCAAGTAAGAATAATATCACTAGCAGTCAAACTGTCACCGCTATCGTCAAAACGCATATCGAGCCTGCCTTGATCTTTAAAAGAAAAACCACGCTGCGCTTGATCCAGCTGATCAGAAGATAAACCTAAATCCACAATAATGCCGGAAACGGCACCGAAATTTTTATGTTCCTGATAAATTTTTTTTAAATGAGCGTAACTATCGTGAACAACTATTAAACGATTTTTATATTCACTTAAATTTTGCTTTGCTGCTGTCAGTGCTCTTTCGTCAAGTTCAATAGCTAAAACTTTTCCACTTGGTCCAGTTTTTTTTAAAATAGCAGCACTATGCCCACCGCCACCCAAGGTCCCATCAATAAAATTCTGATTACTAAGCGGTTTTAAATAAGCTAATACTTCCTGACTCAAAACACTTTGGTGTTTAAATGGCGGCATACTAAATACCCAAATCAATCAAACTCTCGGCTATATTATTACTGTCTTTATCAGCTACTCTTTGATATTTAGCCCACAATTTATCATCCCAAACTTCTAAACGGTTATAAAGACCAGCTATTACTATTTGTTTATTTAAAGAAGCAAACTCCTTTAAGTAATCAGGCAACACTACCCTACCTTGTTTATCAAGCACAACGTCCATAGCACCAGCCAACATCATACGCGAAAAAGCACGAGATTTAGCTTGGCTAATTGGCAAGTTAGTTAATTTATCAACTAATTTTTGCCATTCTTTGGCAGTATAAATAAATAAACAGTTATCTAAACCCTTGGTGATAACTAAGCCATCAGAAAATTGTTGGCGAAACTTACTAGGTATAGCCAAACGATTCTTTTCATCTAAGTTGTATTTGTATTCGCCAATAAACATAAAACTTATCCACAGCCCAAACTAGTTATTCCCCACTTTTTACCACTTTTATACTTTCTTAGTACATTATACCCCACTGACAATACAAATGTCAATAAAATAAAGGCTTTACTTATCCACAATAATGCCTATGTTAAACAATTTTTTAACTTTTTTGCCAAATTTAAAAAAATAACTTATCCACATTATAAAAAAGACTTTTTAGTCCCCTGATTATAAAAAAATAACCACTTAAAGTAGTTATTTTATATAAAATTTATTAAAAATTATTTAGTCAGTTTAAATTTATTAACTTTTTTGCTAATAGTAATATCAACTGGCCGTAAGTACTCAACCTTTAAAGGTGTAAAACCCTTTAGCTTTGATATTTTAGCAAATTGTTGACTCAAAACCTCAGCTTCAGTTAAGTGATAAAAAAACTCACCTGCTATTGGCTTTGCTTCTATCCAAGCTAAAGTATTAATAATAGCCGCTGCCAATTTTACTTGTGTAAGACTAGCTTCTTTTACTAATAAAATAAAAGCCGTTACTAAACTTAAATTCTTACCAGTTTTTTCAAAAAGCTTATCCAAAGCAACTAAGAAGCTGTCATTTTGTTCAAACTTAGTAACTAATTGACTGGCTAATAATTTATCATCTTGATATAGCTGCCAAAGCGCTTGTTCTTTATCTTTTGTATTTAAAACTAAAATCATTTCTTTTCAGTCTCCTTAAAATGCTTAAAATTATAATCGGAAATAGTACTTAATTTTGGCTCCTTGGAAAGCTTATCAACTACTACTATCTTATTATGTGCCCAAATATCATACAAAAATTTATCTACCACTGCCAAACGATAAAGATAATCTTCAGTACTAAGATAAGTAAATCTTAAATCGTGAGTCAAGCCTTCAGAAATTTTCTTTAAATATTTTTCAAAATCTTGTTTTTTTACTTTACCAACAATCAAAACGTCCGTCAAAGTCGGAGCCTTGGTCAACATGCCTGTAAAAACTAGAAGTTTTAAACCGGAAATTTTAGACATCTTGTCAGCTAAATACATATCATCCAAAGTAATAGCCTTGAGTACTAAATTTTTTATTTCTAAAAATAAAGGAAAATCTTGATTAGTATAATAAAATTTCTTACCACTTTCCTCTGCCGAGTGCAAAAAACCAAAATTTTCTAGATTATCAAGTTCTCGTCTAATAGAATTTAGCTGTAAATTTAAAAGCCGTGCTAACTCTCGCATAAAAACCTTATCTTGAGCATGCACACAAAAAAACTTTAAAATTTCTGTTCTGGCTGTTGAACCAAAAATTTGTTCAAGCATAAAAAAATATTTACTAAAATGGCTGAATATAGTATAATATTATTCGTAACAAATGTAAAATGCCGGACTTAAGATACCACAGATTATTCCGCCACGACGCCTTTAATGCTCGTGAATTATCTGTCAATTATATTAGCGATGCCGCACCCTGTGGTCGGCTTTTTGTTGTAATAGAAGTCCAAAAAAATAAAATAGATCAACAGCCACTTTTAGAACAAATTATCAGCGAAGCCAATAATATCTTAAGTTCTAGTAAAAATTCTAACCCGGAAGTTGTTTTAGAAGATATCTTGCAAAAAATAAACAGTTTATTGCCAGAATTAAGCGCTGCAAGTAAAATTCGTAACTGGCTGTATGGCTTGGATATGGCTATTGGCATTTTTAATAATGAAGCTATCCATTTATCAAATATTGGTCAAATTAATGGCCTAGCGCTATCGCGCCACCGTCTAGAAGCTGTTTTACATAAAAAACAAAATTTTAGCCCTAGTAAAGCTTTTACTGACATTCACAGTGGCCTACTTGAAGAAGGAGATGTTTTTATTATTTCTACCAACTCACTCCTTGACTATATTGCCCAAGAAAAAATTAGACAAATAGCCAAACGCTACACGCCCCAAGCCACGGTCATAAAACTGAATTCACTCCTTGCCACTGTACCTGATTTTGTCACTTTTAACGCTGTAGTAATAAAAAACAGTGGCCCTGGTGATTATGATCAGGTAGCACCAATAAATACTGCTGTTGAAGCTAGTGATGAAATAGAAAAAAAATCTGATGTTATTAGCTATCATCGACCTAAAACACCTAGTCACCACCAAGGCACTCTAGATTTTGAACATAGTCATAGTCGCAATAGTAATCCTTTGCAAAAAATAAAAAGGTTCTTTGCTCTTATGGCTTTATTTTTTATCAGCGTCTATAAAGTATTGAGATTTTTATATCGCCAAATAAAAAATAGTATCTTATTTATCTTTTCACCACGTTGGCGTAAACAAAAAGAGGAGCAAGTATTATCAGAAGTAAAAAATACCTTTGATAAAAAATATAACTGGTGGCAAAGATTAAAATCTACCCAAAAGATTGCTTTAGTTGGCTTACTAGCTACTGTCTTAATTTTTATTCAGAGTTTAGTGTTTTTAACACAAAGAAAATCAGTTAGTCAAAAAGACAAAGTTTATCAAGAATTAATAAGTTCAATTGATGGCAAATTTGCTGAAGCTGATAGTAAATTAATTTATAATGATCAGATGGCAGCTGAGTCTATCTTGCTAGAAATCCAAACTACCTTAGAAAATCTAAAACTCACTAGCAAACAACAAGAAGAAGAAATTGCTACTTTTAAAGAAAAAACCCGCAAACAATTAAATGAAGTGCGACGTATTCACGATGTTCCTGAACCACTAGAACTAAGTAGTCTAAGCACCCTAGTAAACCCCCAGCAAATAGTTCAAAAAGATGGTAATTTTTATATTTTAGATAGCCAAAAAATATATTTACTAAAAGATCGCAATCTTAGTGCCCTTACTGACTTTAATCAAGGTAAATTTTTGGCTGACTGGCCTCAAAGCAAACGCTTAGTAGTTGGTAACAATGAACAATTTTTTATTTATGATATTACTGAAAATAAACAAGCTAACTTCCCCTTATCTCAATCTGCTGGCAATAACAGCGTGCGTGATTTAAACATTTACAGTAATAACTTATACGTTTTAGATGGCAATGGTAAACAATTTTTTAAATACCCCGAAAACTCAGCTAGCTTTAATAACGGTCAAGCCTGGTTAAAAGAAGAAGTTGATTTGCAGGATGTTTCTAGCTTTACGGTTGACGGCAGTATCTATACTATTGATAATCAAGGTCAAATCAAAAAATTTACCAAAGGAAGAATCGAAGAATTTAGTTACCAAACACCAAATCCAAAAATTGGCGCTAAAGCCACAATCCAGACTTTCCGCGACTCTAAATATCTCTATATTATTGATCCTAGCAACCAACGGGTAGTAATTTTAAATAAAGATGGCAATATCAAAGATCAATATACTTCTCTTAAATTTGACCAACTACTTGATCTTGCTATAGACCCCAATGAACAAGCAATTTACCTGCTTAACGGTCAACATCTTTATCTACTAGCTGTTAATCAATAAATTTCAACAAAACAAAAAACCGCTAATCTTGAGCGGTTTTTTGAATAAAAAATTTATTTTAAAGATACAGTGGCACCAGCTTCAGTAAGTTGAGCTTTGATTTTTTCAGCATCTTCTTTAGAAACACCTTCTTTTACTGCTTTAGGAGCGGCATCAACTAAATCTTTGGCTTCTTTTAAGCCTAATTGAGTGATTTCACGTACTACTTTGATAACACCGATTTTATTACTACCAGCGTTAGTTAACTCAACAGTAAAAGCAGTTTTTTCTTCTGCAGCAGCAGCTGGAGCAGCGGCCATAGCACCCATCATCATTGGAGCAGCAGCTGAAACACCAAATTTATCTTCTAAGATTGAAACTAATTCGGATAAATCCAAAACTGACATTTTTTCAATCTCTTCAACAATGCCTTTAAATTTAGCTGGCACTGTTACTTCTTTTTTTTCTTCTGACATAATATTAATTCTTTAATTATTGATTAAATATTTAATTAATTTGCTTTTTTATCTTTGATAGCGCCCAAAACTCCTACCAAGTTACGTAAATTGCCACTTAAGACATTTACAAATCCTGAAACTGGAGCTTGAATAGTACCAACTAATTTTGCTAACAATTCATGCTTGGAAGGCAAGCTAGCTAAACGTTGCACTACTGCAGTATCAATGTATTTATTTTCTAAAATACCACCACTAATATTTAATTTTTCGTTAGCTTTGGCAAATTTATGCAAAATTTTAGCACCACTAACTTCATCTTCATAAGATAAAATTATACCAACTGAACCATCAATTTTATCCAACTCTTCGCTGGGCATTAAATCTTTCGTAGCCATTTTAACTAAAGTTTTTTTAGCTACTAAATATTCAGCGCCTTCAGCTTTTAAAGTTTTACGTAAATCTTCAACGGTTTTTACATTTAAACCCTGGTCAGCGCTAAACAAAATAGCTTTGCTTTTAGCAATCTTTTCCTGAATCTTTTGTAAAACCTCACCTTTTTGTTGTTTATTCTGGGGCATATTATTGTTGTTATTAAAAAATCTGCGTTATAGCGCAGACAATAAAAACTAAGAAATTTTTACCTCGGCAGGATTTATATTTAGCTAAAATTCGCTAAAAACCCACTATCTGCGGCTATTTACTAAATTGTAGCCATATTATAAGGCAAAAAAATAGATTTGTCAAGAAAAATAACCATATCTTAGTTCTTTGTTGTGTATTCATAAGGTAATAGGCACTAAAAACAGAGCCACATCCCGCCCCGCCGCGTTTTACGCGGCGGGGTCAAGAAAAATAACTCTACCTTTTTTATCTAAAAAAACTTCCTATATTTTAAGAAGTTTTTTAGTTTTAAATTAAATTATTTATCTAAGATACAATTCATTAAGCTTAGCTCTAGTACTAGGCCCTACTAAACCATAACCAGTATCTTTAG
>CAZHLU010000036.1:0-9589 GCA_964533435.1 uncultured Gammaproteobacteria bacterium
AATTGCCGGCAAAGGACAGGTTACTGGCCCTGGTCCTGGCGGCGTATAAACAGGCGGTGTGTTATCTGCTACTCCAGATTCTTGGGCAAGTCTTGCAATAATAAAATTAGTAATGGCATAAGAAGCAAAGATAATCAATAAACCAATTACAGTGCTAGCCATAATTAATTTAGATTTTTGAATCTTTTGTGCATCCCCTCTAGAAGACAACCACAACCAACCAGAATACAAGAAAAGTAAAACAGCAATTACACCCAAAAAACCTAAAATAATATTGACTATACCAACTATAGTATCAGTAATGCTACGCGTACTATAAACAGCAAGATTGGTCAAAGTATTGGTACCAAAAGCGCCCTGCGCCCAAGCTGGCATAGCAAACATCACTCCCAATAGTAGCCCAAAAATTACTAGGATGGATATTTTTTTCATTTTTATATTTTTATTTACCCTTTTATAAATAAGTTTTAAATACTAATTCCACGAACAAGTGCCCGGCGGACAAGGTGTACCCATAGGCGGATTTGCGCCACAACCTGGTGAACCCAATGGACAATTACAAGGTTGATAACAATTTTGTTGTAGATCCCTAATGCCAGACAAGCAAGAAATACTATAATCAGTATTAGCTGCCATAGGATTATGGTAGATCATTATACTATTATTATAGGTAGGTTCATAAGAAGCTAAACCTAACCAATAATTAATATTCCAATCTAATTTAACATTATCGTAATTTACCGAAGAAGCTGATAAAGAACTATCAAAACTAATTCTAATTGGATCATAAATATTCCAGTTATCACTTCGATCACGATAAGTCATGATCGGGCCAGTAATATCAATATCGTTATTAGTATTAAATTGCCAATTATCAAAATTATCATTAGCATCATGATCGCCATCATGATTACCATCTAATTGGTTACCAACCATGTCTCTGACCTCATCGATAATGATACCATCAATAGTTGCAGATGCTGGTAAACAAAATATATCAAAACCGCAAGAATTTTGACCGCACTGTGAGTTAGTTAAAAATTCAACTGTCCTATACTGATTACTTAATTGAAAAACACCGTCAATCAAGTTTGGATCACTTAACCTAATATTAGCAGCTGCATCAGATACCGCTGGTATATAAAGAGGATTCACACTTTCTGAAAAATTAATCTGCACAATAGTATTACGTGCTACAGTGCTCGCAATCGGCACAACCGAAACAACATAAGGTGGCGTCTCGTCAACCCAAGTACCAACTGAAAAGATCCAATAATAATAATTACTGCCCGAAAATACTGGTGTACCATTAGCAGTCTGCAAATTATTTAATTGAACTCTATAATCAACTGGCTCATTAGAATCTCCTAGTAATGGCACGGGATTAAAGACAAAATTTTTGTGAGCAGCATCTGTCCTAAATAAAAGATCATTATTGGCTAAATTACTAGCTTCATTACCGGCCACAAAAACCATAATATTATTACGATCAACCGCGCAGTCTGTATTAACCGGATCACAACTATCATTTAATAATATTTGTTCCAAATCAATTGGCTCTCTAAAAGTGACGATAATATTAGTATTACGTGGAATATTAGTAGCACTCCAAGCTGGATAATGACTTTCCAAAACTCCACCCAAGACTCCTCCATTATAAGAAGGATTATAGGGATTATTGCCCCCTGGACCACCGCCAAAAATACCTTCGTAGGCTGAACGGAAAATAAAATTAACCAAGGCATAAGACACAAAGATAATACCTAAGCCAATAGTGGCATTAAGCATAATTTTTTTAGCCTGCTCAATACGATCTTGAGCTCCGCGCGAAGTTAACCATAAATAACCAGCGTATAAAAATAATAAAACTGTAATCGCACCTAAAAAACCTAAAGCCACATTGACAATGCCGGCAATCATGTCAAAAATACTACGTGTAGTATAAACCGAAAGATTTTCTAAATTACCAGAAGTAAAAGCATCTTGGGCTGAGGCCATTTTTGGATACAAAAAAATAACTGCTAGCAAAAATAGGCTCACTACAGTCATTTTTTTAAAAATTAGCATGGGATAATTATTTAATTTTTAATTTATTTTTATTTTTAGGCTTTATAAGCCTAGTTTATTTTTTACCAATCTCTGTACCATCTGACCATCAGCCTGAGCGCCAGTTTTTGTCATTACTTCTTTCATAACCTGACCAAAGTTATTTAAACCACTCGCCACTACTTCATCAACGATTTTTATAAGTTCTGCCTCTGACATAGCTGGCGGTAAATATTTACCAATTATTTCAGCTTCTTGAATTTCTTTAGCAGCCAAATCATCACGATTGCCAACCTTAAATTGATTAGCTGAATCTTGTCTTTTTTTCAATTCACGCTTTAAAACAGCCATAACTTGCAAATCATCAAGCTGAGGCACACGTGCCTCAATAGCTTGATTTTTTAAAGAACTTTTAAGCATACGCAAACAAGAAACAAGCTGCTCGTTTTTTTCTCGTAAAGCATTTTTTAAATCATTCTCTATTTGTTCACTCAAGGTCATATATAATATTTATGGCTTTGTCTATTAGCAAATTGCTAATAGACAAAAACTAAAAATTATAATTTTTTTGCTCTCTGCAAAGCATTATCATCAAGTTTGCCAATACGTTTCAAATAATCTAAACGGCCGGCAATTTTTTGCCGACGTAAAGCGCTGGATTTCAATGCCCGTTTAGTTTTTGGTTTATTGAAAAATCTGACTTTTTTTGCTTGGATAATTTTACCACTTTGAATGGTTTTTTTAGTAAAACGACGAATCAAGCTTTCAAAAGATTCATTATCTTTGCGTTTAACTTCCAACACAATTTCACCTCCCCTGTGACTTAAAATATTAAATAAATAAACTGATAAATAATTAGCTTTAAAAAGTAATTATTATCCCTTATATAATGACAGATTTAACAACAAAAGTCAACGTTAAGCAAATATAAAAATTATCCACAGCTTCAAGTGCAATTTTAAAAAATCTGCTTACTTAATTTTTTTGAGTTTTATTATCCTAGTGCCTTCTTGGCTTAAACGTTTACGTACTTCGCTCTTTACTTTACGATAATCTATTACTTCTTGAACACCACTTTCCATATCTCGCAATAATACAGTGCCGTCAGTAATTTCTTTTTGTCCTAAAATTAAAGTATATTTTACACCTCTTCTATTGGCTGCTTCCATTTGGTCTTTCAAACCTTTTTTAACAATACTTTCGCCCACCTCAAAACCATCGGCTCTTAATTCTTCAAATAATTTTAAAGATTTTTTACGTGCCTCAATACCAAGTTGAGCTACATATAAGTCTAATTGATGCATTTTTGGTGGCGCAATCTTTTTCTCTTGCAATTTGATAATCACTCGTTCAACACCAATGGCAAAACCAACAGCTGGTGTAGGACGACCACCCAAAGTCTCAATTAGCTCATCATAACGACCACCTCCACCCAAAGCTTGCAATTTACCAGCTTCGCTAGTTTCTACTATTTCCCAGGCTGTTTTAGTATAATAATCCAAGCCCCTAACAATCTTAGCATTTAAACTATAGGTAATATCTAGCTCATCTAAATACTCTAAAACGCCCATAAAGTGTTCTTTACAGCTTTCACACAAATAATCAACCATTTGCGGAGCAGAATTTGCGAGTTCTTGGCACTTAGGATTTTTACAATCAAGTAAACGTAAAGTGTTTTTATTAAAACGATTTTGACAATCTGAACATAATTCCTTACGGTGATTTTGATAATAACCTTTCAAGGCCTTTAAATATTGAGGTCGACAATTAGCATCACCAACGCTATTTATCTGAACTTCAACTTCCAAACCTAAACTTTTTAGAAAGTTATGAGAAATAGTAATCAATTGAGCATCTATTACTGGATCAGTTTCACCTATAGCTTCAAAACCAAACTGCCAAAATTGGCGATAACGGCCAGCTTGAGGTTTATCATGACGAAATTGCTGACCAAAATAATAAAGCTTAACTGGTTGTGGCATATTAAGCATGCCGTGTTCAATATAACTACGAACTACGCCGGCTGTATTTTCTGGACGCAATGATAATTTATCACCATCAGGCATGACAAAAGAATACATTTCCTTACTAACAATATCTGTTTCTTCACCAACTGTTCTTTTAAATAAATTAGTAAACTCAACAATAGGGGTATCGATTCTAGAAAAACTATAATGACGAGCAAAATTATCAACTTCTTCGCGTATCCATTGCCAATACATCTGTTCGTCTGGCAAAATATCCTTCATGCCCTTTACTAATTGAATTGGGCTTTTTTTAACTTTTTTCTGAGACATAAATTAATTTAATTATTGGTAAGTTGGTGGATTAAAAGTATTAAATCGATTTAAAGGCCAGCCCCTGACCCAGACCCGCCCAATGATATCTTGGCGATTTAATGGTCCAAAATATCTAGAATCGCTACTATTATTACGATTATCACCCATGACAAAGTATTCATCATCAGCTAAAGTAGTTGGGCCATAATCATCATGTGAAAAACTTTTAATATAACTTTCTTCAAGTTGTTTGTCATTGATAAAAACTCGGCCATTTAAAACTAATATTTTTTCACCAGGCAGGCCAATTACTCTTTTGATAAAATAAAAATGTCTGTCGTTTGGATTTTTCAAAATAATTACTTCCCCTCTTTGTGGATTGTTAAAACGATAAGATATTTCATCTATGACTAAATATTCTTTGTCATAAAAATTTGGTTCCATGGAAGCCCCTTCAACATAAAAAGGCTGTATTAAATAATAACGAATCGGTAAAATTATAATCAAAGAAATTATAACTACCTTAATAATCTCAAAAATAAATAAGCCAATTTTTTTAGCAAAACTAACAGTGCTAGGATCGTCTTCGTTTGATAATTGTTCTAAATTAAAACTAGGCTCTGGCTCTTGAGAGTTTTCTGTTGTTGTGACTTTTTTATCAAAATTCCCCATAAAAATTACAAAAAATAAAAGTTAATAGACTTATTATACACAAAGCTAAAACTAAAAGCAAATAGCCTTTTAAGCCATTTTTTTCGTAAAAATCTTCATTTTTTAGGTTTGACTTTTAGTCAATAAAATACTATAATCCATCTGCTTTTATCATCATTTTTTAGATATTATAAAAATTAAGAGAAACCAGTAATGGCTGCCGATTTTAAACAACAAAAAATTAGTGATACTAATCAAAATAGCTTAGAATCATACCAAACAAATCATAGCGAAGAAAGAGTCCCAACTACGCTTAAAAAAACAAAAAGAAAAAAAATTTCTTGTTGTTTTATTTTTTTAATTATTTTATTTTCAATCGCCGGCTCAATACTGTCAGCTGACAATGAAGGATTTTTAGGCGGTGTAAAAAATAGTTATTTAGTAAGGCAAATTACTCACATCCTCTACCCTAGCCAAAAAAGTTTAAAGGGTGAAGCTGATGATCGTATTAATTTTTTACTTTTGGGAATGGGCGGCGAAGGTCATAGTGGCCCCTATTTAACTGATACTGTTATTATTGCTAGTTTTAAACCATCGACTAAAGAAGCTGCTCTATTTTCTATACCTCGAGACATGGTAGTACTTTATAAAGGCTCTTACACTAAAATCAACAATATTTATACTTACGGCGAACAAGAAAATGGTCAAGGCGGAGAATTGATGAAAAAAGTAGTAGAAGACAACTTTAATATTCCTATCCACTATTACGGTGCCGTAGACTTTCAAGGCTTTATTGAAATTATCGATTCTATTGGTGGTATTGAAGTGACGGTTGACAAAGCTTTTACTGATTATCAGTTCCCAACAGCTGATTTTAAAACTCAAACCATATCTTTTAAAGCTGGTGAACAAAAAATGGATGGTATTACTGCTCTGCGTTTTGCTCGTTCTCGTCACGGTAACAATGGTGAAGGTTCTGATTTTGGTCGTATCAAAAGACAACAAAAAATAATTTTATCCGTTAAAGAAAAAATTACTTCTTTTAATACCTGGGTAAACCCCAAAAAAATCACTAGTATTTTTTCCTTAATGAACCAATACAGCCAAACCGACATGGAACCTTGGGAAGCTGTAAAACTTGCTCATTTAGCCAAAGGTCTAAAAACTCAAGATATTATTACTCAATCAATTGACGATAGGCCGGGTAGTTATCTAAAAAGTGGCATTGCTGAAAGTGGTGCCTATATCCTACAACCAATTGGCGGTAATTATACTAAAATACAAGAGTTAATAAAAAATATCTTTAATTTTACTAAAATACCAGCTGAGCAAGCCAATATCCTAATCCTAAACGGCACCAGCGCTGAAGGCCTAGCCTTAAAGGCTTTAAATTATTTACAACAAATGGGTTACAATGCTTTAGGTTATGGTAATGACTCTACTCAAAATAAAGTTAAAACTGTGATTTATAGTTATAACAATGATAAGCCTTATACTCAAAAATCTTTAGAAAATATATTCCAAACAAAGACTGACACCAAACCAAGTTCTGACTACGCAGCTACTCTAATTGCCCAAAAACATAACATCAAAGATAAAAATGGCGAAATAGTAAAATTAGATTTTGTGATAGTCTTAGGGCTTGACCAACAAATAGATGAAACTAAACTCTTAGTGCCAACTATTGATCCTAGCCTCTTAAGCAGTACCACTGCTAGTAGCACAGCTAGCAGCACTGTTTCCAGTACTCCGGCATTTAATGGTATAATAAATGAATAAACTAAAATAATGGCCTCACAATACAAGGTAGCAATAGTTGGACATGTTAATGCCGGTAAATCAACTCTATTTAATCGCTTGATATCAGCACCCAAAGCAATCGTGTCTCCAATTGCTGGCACTACTCGCGATCGTAATTACGCCAATTGTTATTGGGGCGGTCTTGAATTTCAATTAATAGATACCGGCGGTTTGATAGCTAAGCCTAAAGACGAATTAGAAAAAAATATTAATAAACAAGCAGAGAAAGCCTTGGCCGAAGCTGATCTAATCTTAATGGTCAGCGATACTCACTGTGGCGTTTTGCCAGACGACAGACTTATTAGCCAGGCCATAAAAAAATACAAAAAACCTGTTATTCTAGTAGCTAATAAGGTAGACAATCCTAAACTCAGACAACAAACCGCTGAATTTTACCAATTAAATTTAGGTGACCCCCAAATTATTTCTGCTCGTAGTGGCGTTGGCACTGGCGATCTACTTGATGAAATTGTAGCTAAGCTTATTAGTCAAAAGAAAAGACTTAAGAAAAAACCTAATGCTAGTCAAAATATCAAAGTAGCTATTATTGGGCAACCAAACGTTGGTAAATCATCTTTGATCAATGCCTTACTTGGCGAAGAAAGACTGATTGTTTCTGATAGTCCTCACACTACTCGTGATGCCCAAGACATTGCCATCAATTACCAAGGCCGACAAATTACTTTTATAGACACTGCTGGCTGGCGACGTCGTGCTAATAAAAGTGGTGATTCTTTTGAAAAACAAAGTATTGCCATGAGTTTAAATAGTTTAAAGAAAGCTGATATTTGTATTCTGGCTACTGATGTTAGTAAATCTTTAAGTTGGCAAGATAAAAATTTATTACAAGAATTAGTCGATGCTGGCAAAGGCGTAATTATTTTAGCTAATAAATGGGATTTGATTCCTAGCAAAGATACTGACACTATTAATAAATACGTCACCTATTACCAAGATTTTTTTCCTTTTGTTACCTGGGCACCAATTTTATTTACCTCTGCTTTAGAAAAAACCCGTTTAAGTAAAATTTTGCCTCTAATCATAAATATCTGGGAAGAAAAACACAAAAGCATCGATGATAATGCTCTTTCAAAATTATTAAAATCTTTAGTTAAAAGACATAAGCCATCAAGAGGCAAAGGCACCAAGCAACCCTACATCTATAGTCTTAAACAAGCTGGCACTAACCCTCCTTATTTTCAAATAAAAATAGATTTTAAAAGTGAACTACATTACTCTTATTTACGTTTTATAGAAAATGGTTTACGTCGCAAATTTGGTTTTGTGGGCGTACCTATTAAAATGAGTATTACTAAAACTAAAAACGTTTTTGATAAAAAATAAACTATGAAACTAATAGTGGGACTAGGTAACCCCGGTCCAGAGTATCTTGCTACTCGTCATAATTTTGGCTGGCTATCCTTAAATAAGCTAGCTGATAAACAAAAATTGGCTTGGAAAAAATCACCAGATAAAAACAGCCAAATCGCTGAATATCTTTGGGGTAGAGAAAAAATTATTTTAAGCCAGCCTTTAACGTTTATGAACAAATCTGGTGAAGCTGTAATTGCTTTATCTCAATTTTATAAAATAAGTCCAGAAAATATTATTGTTATTTACGATGATCTAGATTTGCCTTTTGGCACTATCCGCCTTTCTCAAAATCGTTCGAGTGGCGGACATCAAGGTTTAGAATCAATTATCAAACATTTAAAATCACAAGACTTTGTTAGAGTTCGTCTGGGTATTGGCCCTCAAACTGGCAAAGCTGAAGATTTTGTACTTAATAAATTCAGTGTGGAAGAAAATAAAAAAATACCAGAAATAATCGACACTAGCCATTTAATCCTAGAGTTACTCTTAAATAAAGGCTTTAGTGACGCTGCTAATCAATACAATTAACCCCCATATTTGGGGGTTTTTAGTATTAACATTTACTATTGACAAAATTATATATATGTGCTATATTATTCTATCCTTTCCAGCAGCCTGCAAAAGCAACAGCTAGCGGGAAGGTCGTTCCGTTCACAACCCGTTCCAGGGAGGAGAGATCATGGCCAATCCCAACCACGTCATCAACCACTGCGGTTTCACCGCCGAGATCAAGAAGGCTGGCATCGACGAGCTCGGTTTCCGCGAGCTCGTCATGGAGCGCGCCGGCCAGATCATCACCAGCATCACCTCCGGCCAGCCCACCGCCCCCCACAAGTTCGCGGGCGTCGAGCTCGCGGCCTTCGCCGTGGCCATGTCCGTGATCAACGAGGGCGCCGAAGAGATCGCCCGTGACCTCGGCACCGACCTCGACGACCTGAAGGAGCTGGCCAGCAGCCAGCACATCTCGAGCTGCTAACACGGCGGCGCGGGAAGGGCATGCTAAGCTAGTCTAACAACTGGTTTAGCAAGCTCACGACGGGGGCAGTCCAAGCGGGCTGCCCCCTTTTTATTTCCCACCCCCAACTGTGAAAAGAGGCACTTGTGTTTTTCCGTGACCGCACAGAAGCTGGTGACTACTTGGCTGAAAAGCTGCTAAGCACTAAGCGAGATTTTAGCCAGCACCAATTGCTAGGCCTTGCTCGCGGTGGTGTTATCGTAGCTGCGCCTGTAGCCAGAGTGCTTGGTCTAAAATTGCAATCTCTGATAGTAGATGATCTTCGTACTGATACTTATCAAGTAACAGTAACTTCCTTTTTGTCCGGTTTGATTTATAAGCCGGCAGAAAAAAAACCAGCTCAATGGCATGATGATTTGCGCCCACTCTCCCAAGAGCTGGATGGTCTAGCTGATTTTCTAGATTTTGTCCGAAAAAGACATTT
>CAZHLU010000037.1:0-9364 GCA_964533435.1 uncultured Gammaproteobacteria bacterium
CTTTATCGCCTGCTTGTAAGATCTGGTAATCACCTAAAATAATGGCACCAATAACATTTTCTTCTAGGTTTAAAGCTAAACCTAAAACTTTAGTGCCTTCCTTACTGGTGAATTCTAACATTTCGCTAGACATACAATCTGACAAACCAGAAACACGAGCAATGCCATCGCCCACTTCAATAATTTCACCAACAGTTTCAACGGTACTACTAGTATCCCAGTCAGCTAATTTTTTTTCTAAACTTTTTACTAAATAATCATGTGACATAATATTTAATGAAATATTAATTAATCAGAGCTTCGTTTAATTTATTTATTTTTTTACGAATTGATAAGTCAATCAGTTTATCTTGATGACGCAGTACTACCCCACCAATTAAACTATTATCTATTTTTTGTTCAAATTCTACTTCTTGATCACTTAAACATTTAGCAAGCTTGGCTACTAATTTTAATTCAGCGTCTTTTAAACCATAAGCACTACTGACTTTAATTTTAGCTTTACCTTGTTTAAGTAATTCTAAATCTTTTACTAACTTGATAAGTTCCGCCAAATCAGCTAAACGCCCCTGTGCTCTTAATAACTTTAATAAATGATCAGTAATAGCATCAATCTGTTTCGGAGTCTTGCCTTTAGAAACATTAAACAAAGCTTGGGCTAGATATTTTATTTGCTCTTTATTTTTCATGTTTTAATTCTTTAGCGATTGCTTGCAAATATTTTTTATCAATTTCTTGACTAACTCCCTTGGTTAAAATTTTCTCTAAAGCTTCTACCAGTAACTTGGATAAGTCCTGACGCGCTTCCTGAACCAGCATATCTTTTTCAGCTTCAATCTGCTCTTTGGCTCTAGTAATCAAAACAGCTACTTCTTGTTTAGTCTTTTCGCTAGCAGCTTTACGACCAGCTTCTGCTTGGGTACTGGCTTTTTCTAAAATCAACATCGCCTCTTGCTTGGCTTTATTGATTTGTTCTTTAGCTTCCTGTTCGACCTGCTGCAAACGTTGCGAAGCATTTTTTGCATCATCTAAACCTTGGGCAATTTCTTTATTTCTTGCCTCCATGGTTTTGTTTAAAGGCTTTAAAGCAAAACGCCAAAGCACTACTAACACAATAATAAAATTAAAAACTTGTGCTAGCATTAATTTCCAATCTACTCCAAATAATTGCAATATTTCCATATTTTTCATTTGTCACTCTGGAGCGGAGCGATAGAGTCTACTTTTATATTATTAGTAGATTCTATCAGCTACTTCGTAGCTTCCAGAATGACAATTTTAATTACTTATTTCTGACCTGAAAAATTCAGGACAGAGAAAATAATCAAAATTATTTGATCGAAAAAGCAATGATCAAAGCGTAAATAGCAATAGCTTCAGCAAAAGCTGATACCAATAACATTGGTACCAAAATTTTACCAGCAGCTTCTGGATTACGACCAATTGATTCCATGGCTTTAGCACCAATTTTTCCAATAGCTAAAGCTGGAGAAAAACCTCCGACGGCAATGGCAATGGCTTTGGCGATTAATGTTAATTCCATATTTTTATCCTTTCTTTATTTCGGTCGACTGTTGTTTGGTTTTTTAAAGTCGCCTACTTTAAACTAATTAATATTATTTAATGTCCAGCTTCATGCTCAGTAGAAGCAATAGTAAAATATACTACTGTTAAAACTGAAAAAATTAAAGCTTGAATTACTCCTACCATCAACTCTAAAAACATAAAAGGCAGTGGAACTCCCCAGGCAATCATCGCGGCAATAGAAGCAAGTAAAACTTCACCTGCAAAAACATTACCAAAAAGACGAAAAGACAAGGAGGCAATTTTAGCAATTTCTGAAATAATTTCAATCAAACCAACAAAAAAATTAATCGGATTTACTAAAACAATAGTTGGTTCATGCTTAATCTTTTTAGGAATTTCAAGTAAGGCTTTTATGTTAATAAATTTATTAAAATAATTCCAACCACCTACCGCCATAACTCCAAAGATATTAGCTGACACTACTGCTAATACTCCTAAGGCCAAAGTAGTATTAAGATCTGCTGTACCGCCTCGTAATAATGGCAAATGATTATAGGTAATTGAACCTACACCCGGCAAAAGTCCTAACCAATTATTTATCAATACAAACAAAAAAATAGAAAAAGCAATGGGAAAAACTTTTTTAGTTTTTGCTCTATCATTAGTTACCATGTCAATCATACTCAAAGCTCCCTCTAAAATAGTTTCCATAAAACTCTGAAATTTTCCTGGCAACTTAGAATTTTTAGCTCTGATCACTAAAGATAAGGCAATAATAATTAAAACCGCTAACCATGAGCTAAGTAGTGAATTTGTTATTGGAAATTGTTTGATATAAAAAAGCGGCTCAGCAAAAAGAGTATGTTCGTGCTCTGCTTGAGCTTCGTGACTAGTCTCAAGCCCCTCTTCTTTTACTAAACCGTGCTCAACTTCAGTTGAGACATTATTATTTATATTTTCTAATGTATTATTGTTTTGACTCATTGTCTTTTTTCTTCTCTTTGTCCTGATCTAACATCTTTAGATACTTCATACCAATTAAACTTAAACCAACACAGGAGATAATAAAGGCTAAAGCAGTTAAACTAAAAAAATACAAATTGCCAGTGCTTTGCTTTTCATCTAGATAACGACCCAGATAAAGAGCTCCTACTACTGGGATAGCAATCCAGCCAGTACTTTCCGCAAACATTCTTAGACCAACATTAAGCCAAAAATTCTTATCTTTATCTGTCTGGAGCTTATTGTTATTTTCCATTCACTTTAAAAAAATAATAAAAAGTGCGGCTATATTTTAGCTTTTTTTAGAGATAAAGTCAATATATTTTTATAAATATAAAATAAGATAAGTGATTTTATTATTAAATATAAAATATCATTGACAAAATTATAAATATATGTTATATATAAAAACTTTATTGTACACTCAAAACACCAGGAGGTAGCTAGTTAATGATCCTGTACACTGCTGACAAGCAGCCTATTTTTGTTAGCAAAAGCAACCTTGACCATCTTCAGGCCCATGACAATGTTTTGCCCTTTCTGGAAGAAGCTACTGCTCTTATCCACTTGCCTAAAAATGATTCTTTTTATCGCAAATCCATTTGTTTGGGAAGGGTGATTGGGAGCAACAACTGTGTGAGTACTGACATTATCAGTCCTTATACTCCCAGTACTTTTGCTACCAGGACCGGACGCCAGTTGCCTACTCGCATCACTATCAATCATCGGCCCAGTCCTTGCGACAGCGTCTCTGTCATTGCTGTTTGCAATAATAAAAAGTGGCAGTTGATTACTGCCTATATCGGCCCTTTGGCCCCCAGGGAACCTCATGATAGCTATTTTCTTGATCATCCCGAAGAATTGGCTGAAGCCCTGCGCTTCTGGTGTTGTCACGCTTTGATCTACGAAGCTAATTGGAGCAATATTTTTGTCAGCACTTGGCAGGATATTATCAATAGCAACTAAGCGATCAAATATAAGGAGTAAAGCCGCACGGCCTTACTCCTTTTTCTTTTTCAAAAAAACACTCCCTTAAGAGTGCTTTTTATTATTTTTATTCTAATCTAGGTCGATCAATCTCTTCTAACTCTAGCTCGCCACCCTTACCTGAAACTTTGAGAATATCTTTATCTAATTTTTTAAATTCCTTGCTGGAAAAATTATAAGTATTTACGGCTGTACTTAATTGATTGCCTAATTTATTATGATATTCAGCGTAAGCGGCCATATGTTTTTGTAATTTTTCCACATTAGAACGAATCTCTTTGGCCGACTCTTCAATTTGTAGAGCTTTTAAGCCCTGCAATACTGTTTGTAAATAAGCAGCAAAAGTAGTAGGAGACACGATTACTACTTTTTTTTCATTAAAAGCATAATCAATTAAATTACGAGTATTTACTTTCACAGCCCCAACTTCATTAATCAGTAGATCATAATAAATACCTTCGGCCGGAATATACATAAAAGCAAAATCCAAAGTATTTTCTTGAGGTCTAATATATTTAGAGGTTTCGTCAATCCTCTTTTTTAAATCATTTTTAAATTCTTTTTCTAGAGTTTCTTTTTTATCTTTATCTGTTTCATTAATAATACGACGATAATTTTCTAAAGAAAATTTAGCATCTACTGGCAATAGCTTGTCTTTTATTTTTACTACTGCGTCTACAGCCTCATTATTTTTAAAACGATATTGCATTTGATAACTCTGTGGCGGTAAAATATTACTTAAAATAAGTTCTAAGCTCGCCTCTCCTAAAGACCCGCGCTGTTTGGAATTGGTTAATACTTTTTCTAAATTCTGCAACTGATCAGTAAAGCCAACTACTTGTTTATTGGTTTCTTCTAATTTCAAAAGCTTCTCGGTCATATCTTTAGAAATACGAGAAGTTTCCATAAATTGGTCTTGCAACATTTTAGCTGACTGATGAGTGGTAGAATCTATTTTTTCACCTAACTGTTTAGTAAGGTCTGAAATCTGAGATTGTAAAAGCAATAATGACTTATCGTCACTCGGTTTACGATTTTGGATTAATAAATAAATTATTATAGCCAGTCCTACTAATAATATAATTAATACTAATAAAGAAAATGTCTGCATCTTATTTTAAGTTAAATAATTTAAGCGCGTTATTACCCGTGATATCTATTATTTCTGCTACGGTTTGACCTTTTATTTTCGCAATTTTATCTGCCACATATTGTACATAAATCGGCTCATTTCTTTTACCTCGATATGGTTCTGGAGCCAGATAAGGAGCATCGGTTTCTATCAAAATTTTATCCATTGGTATCCATTTCATAATTTCCTCCAAAACACCGGTTTTGTCAAAGGTAACAATACCCGTAAAGCCTAAATAAAATCCAAGCTCAACAAACATTTTAGCTTCTAGCAAATTACCACCATAACAATGTACCACGCCTCTAGTATAAGCAAAGTCTTTAAGTACCTGATAAATATCTTGATAAGCCTCTGGCTCTTCTTTGCCATTACGTCCATGCACTATCACTGCCAAATTATTTTTTTTGGCTAGCTCTAGATGACTTAAAAAAACTTGCTTTTGTAAAGATTTAATTTCAGGTAAAGATTTTGCTCCTTTGGCAAAGGCCATATCTAGATGAAAATAATCAAGACCAGTCTCGCCCATAGCCACTACTTTATTTTGATTAAGATCAATTAATTTTTGATAATCAGTCACAATAAATTCTTCATCAAATACGTGAATAGGATGTAGGCCAATTGAAGCATACAACTGTTTAGCATCGGCAATTGCCACCGCTTTTTCACTAGTATCATAAGCAGCACCAACATTGACCACTCTCATGCCAGCCTGCTGACAACGTTCAATTACCTGCTTTCGATCTTCATCAAAAGCTTTGAAATTAAGATGACTATGCGAATCAAATAACATTATTCTAAAATTGATTTTAAACTTTTTACTGCTTCTGGTAAAAATGGCCTGACTACAACCGAAACATTTTTAACCACTGGTGCAGCGCTAGATTGCACTAAGGACTTATTAATAGTTTCGCTAATAGGAAAAAGTGAAATTAAATAAACTATAGAAGCTACTGCGAATACACCACCTATCAAACCAACTACAGCACCTAATAATTTATTTACTAAATCTATAAAAGGAATAATATGAAAAATAGTGTTGATTAATTTTACTAATAAACTCACTACCAAATTAACGCCAATAAAAATTAAAATGAAAGCTAAAATATTAGCTAAATTAATATTATCAATATTAATCAACTTAGCCAGACTTGCTCCTACTACTGACATAAATCTACCCCCTAAAACTATGCCCCCAATAATGCCAAAAAATCCACCAATAGCACCAATTAGACCAGAGCGAAAACCCTGCCAGACAAAAACTAATAAAATTACTAATAAAATTACATCAAATAAATTCATAATTTTTTATTTAAAATTAAATATTTAGTCGCTTAAATAGGGGTTCAACTGGCTTAACTACTTTTGGAGCTAAAATAATCTGCTTCATTTTAGTAGCTGTTTGAGGTAAGAATGGTTCTAAGGCAATAGCAATGCTGTAAAGATCATTAGCTAAATTTTGCAAAATATTTTTAACTTCTTCTTTTTTACCAGCCTTATATAAAACCCAGGGTTGTTGTTTATCAATGATTTCATTTGACGTTTGCACCACTGACCAGATACTCAGTAAAGCTTCGCGTAATTTTAATTGTTCCAAAGACTTTCCTACTTGATCAGGCAAATCACTAGCAAAAGGTTTATCAATAATGCCATCTAGATACTGCTCAATCATATTGGTCACTCGATTTACTAAATTACCTAAACCATTTACCAAATCAGCATTATACTTAGTAACAAAATCACTTTGCCTCACATCACTTTCAAAGCCAAAAGAAAATGGTGATACTAATAAATATTTAGTAGCTTCTGCACCAAATTTAGTTACTAATTCATTAGGATCAATTACATTACCAATTGTTTTACTCATCTTTTGGCCATTGATAGTAAAATAACCATGTATCGCCAAACGCTTAGGCAATGGCAAATCTAATGCCAGCAGTATTGCTGGCCAATACAGAGCGTGAAATTTTAAAATATCCAAACCTAAAACTTGGATATCAGCTGGCCAGAATTTTTTAAAATCAGCACCTTTAGGATAATCTAAAGCGGTAATATAATTAGATAGTGCATCAATCCAAACATAAACTTTTTGATTTTTATCCCAAGGTAAATCAATACCCCAGGAAACACTTTTGGCTGAACGAGAAATAGAAAAATCTGGTAAATGTTGCTTATCAATTAAACCCAAAACTTCATTTTTACGAGATTTAGGATAAATTTCTAATTCCTCAGTTTCAATAGCTTTTTTAATCTGCGGTAAAAAATCACTTAATTTAAAAAACCAATTTTTTTCTGTAAGTGTCTGTGGTGCAATTTTGTGATCTACACACAAACCATCTATAAGCTCGCTTTCTAGAATAAATTTTTCACAACCAGTACAATACAAGCCTTGATAATCTGCCTCATATAAAACGCCTTTGTCTTTTAATTTATTTAAAATATCAACTACTATTTTTTCATGAGCCAAATCCGTAGTACGAATAAAATAGTTATAATTAATATCTAAATTTCCCCAAGCAGTTTTAAATTGAGCGCTAACTTTATCACAAAAATCCTGCACTGCTAGATTTTGTTTTTTAGCAGCTTCAGCTACTTTCATACCGTGTTCATCAGTACCAGTCAAAAAATATGTCTGCGTATCACCTAGTTTCAAACGATAATAACGAGCCATGATATCAGCTACCACCGTAGTATAAGCATGACCAATATGTGGTTTATCATTGATATAATAGATAGGCGTGCTAATGTAAAATTTTTCTTTGTCTTTTTTCATATTACTTACTAACAATACTGCTTTTAGCTACAATACCGTATAATTTGTTTAATTTACTAGTTAAATCTTTTATTTGTTTAGTTGTCGCTGCGATTGCTACAACTATCAAACCTGTGCAATGTTCAATGCACATTGGCTGGACATTGACGCCTAGACGAGCAGAAATCAAATGACCATTGTCGGTCAAGATTTGCTGTACATCTTTAGCGTGACTTTGTCTATCTTCTACCAGAATAGTAATTGTACCTAGTTGTTTTTTGCTTTGCATATTATTGTTGTAAATAATTTTCAAAAGCTTCTCGTAAAATAGTACCAAATGCCTTGGCATCACCAGCTAACTCGCCACCTTTTATTAATTGTTCCTGGCTCAAAACATGCATTGAGGCCGTTAGTAAAAATGGTATTCTATTTTGACGACTGGCTGGTAATTCGGCCTTTACTTTGGCAATAAAATCAGCTACCGAACAACCAAAAACTTCTTCTAATATTTTTTCATTATCTGGTTTTTCTGGCGTTGGACTTTGTTTTAAAAAATCATTTTCATTCATAAGATTATTTTATTTTGTTACACAAATCAAATGCTTTTGATAATACTGTATCTAAATGAGGCCAAACATACTGATAATCTTGAATTTGATTCCTGGTAATCCATTTAAAAGATGAGTGTTCTGTCAAATCATTATTTTTTACATCCTCATTAGAACTTATCAAACTAATAATCGCACAAATAGGCGCAGTCAACTTATCACCGCTAGAATTATTATAGAGCACTAAATAATCTACAATTCCTAAATTTTTAAATTCATTAATATTTAATTCTTCTTTTAATTCTCGTGCAAAAGCTATTTTTGCGTCCTCACCTTCATCTATCCTACCACCAGGCAGTCCCCAAAAATCAGGTCTTTTAACTGACTCCAGGATTAAACATTTATCATCTTTGATCCAAACAGCGGGTTGTGAAACCCAAAATTTTTGCATCTCTTTGTTCATTGCTTATCCACTATAATTACAAACTCCCCTTTTAAGGCTTTGGGGTTATCTTTTAAAATTTTTAAAATACTTTCAGCAGTACCACGATAAACTGTTTCAAACTGTTTAGTCAGCTCACGACCGACAATTAACTTCTTAGGACAATCAGCAAGTTGTGCTAAAGTTTTATCAATTCGATGCACTGATTCAAAAAATATTACTGGCACATCTGCTTCTTTGATTTTATTGATTAAAGTTTGGCGACCCTTTTTGTGTGGTAAAAATCCATAAAAACTAAAGTTGTCCAAAGCTACACCAGCAATTGAAATAATAGCAGCCAGTGCCGAAGGCCCTGGAATTGGAATAATCTCTACGTTTGGTAATTCGCTTAAAATTAATTCTATTAATTTTCCGCCTGGATCAGAAATACCTGGCGTACCAGCATCAGAAACTAAAGCTAAATCTTTTCCAGAAACTAACAACTTTTTAATTACCTGCCAATCAGATCCACTGCTATGTTGTTGCCAAGTTAATAATTTTTTATCGAGCTTATAAAAATTTAATAATTTAGCAGTTACTCTTTTATCCTCGGCTAAAACAAAATCAACTTCTTTTAAAATACGTAAAGCTCGTAAAGTCAAATCTTCTAAATTACCGATCGGTGTAGCAATAATATAAAGTTTAGCCATTATGAATTACTATCTTTATTTTTAGCCATTAAAATTTCTAAGTAAACAGCTAGAGCGGTGGTTACCGGAACAGCCAGTAGTGCTCCCATTACTCCTGCTAGTTTACCACCAGCTAAAATTACTAAAATAACTACTAACGGATTTAAACCAGTGCTTCTACCCATTACTTTAGGTACAATTAATTGATTTTCTAATTGTTGAATAACTAAATAGACAATTGCTACCCAAAAAGCTTTAATTGGACTATCAGCAAAAGCAAAGAAAATTCCAGGAATAGCAGCTAACCAT
>CAZHLU010000038.1:0-9209 GCA_964533435.1 uncultured Gammaproteobacteria bacterium
TATCCAGCCAAACGAGCGGCTCGTTTTAATCCAATTGACGCTTTGCGTTTTGAATAATAATTAAAAGAAAAATATGAAGAAAAATTTACCAATTATCATTATCATCATGGTTGTTGTGGCTAGTTTATCATTTTATAGTGGCATGACTTATGCCGGTAGTAAAAATACTAGATCAATAGCGGGCAACTTTAACCGTATTGGTATGAATAATAATAGGACACAAGGTAATAGACAGTTTGGTGCCAATTTTATTAATGGTGAAATAATAAGCCAAGATAATCAAAGTATTACTTTAAAATTGCGCGACGGTGGCTCTAAGATTGTTTTACTTTCTGCTTCAACTACAGTTAGTAAAATGTCCACTGGTTCAATCGCGGACTTGTCCAATGATGTCAATGTTATGGTGTCTGGTACCAGTAATTCAGATGGTAGCTTTAGTGCCCAAAATATACAGCTTAGCTCTAACTTTATGCCAACATCAACGCCTAGATAATAGTTTAAAAAATCGCCCATTAGGCGATTTTTTGTTATACTTAAAAAGTAATTTTAAAGACAGATTTAATCAATAGATATATGAGTAAAATATATTGGGTAATTATTTTCATTTTATTAGTTTTTTTGGCTAGTTATTTATTTTTTAGTAAAAAAGTTATTGCCCCTACTTTACCTTTGGATAATTTAAATAAGCAGACAGTAAATAATGATGTTGTTGATGTTAATGCAAGCACTACGCAATCAGAATTAAAACAAGCAATAAGTTTACCGATGGATAATGCTTTAGAGAGGGTGACAAAAAAATCTTTTGGCATTAAAATATCACCCCAAGACTCACCAATTATGCCAGAAAAATTTTCTGGCTATCATACAGGCGTTGATTTTGAAGTTTTGTCAGCTGAAGAAAATAGTAAAATTACGATCAAGGCAATTTGCGATGGTAAGCTTTTATTAAAAAGACAAGCAAGTGGATATGGCGGAGTAATGGTACAAAGTTGCCAGTTAAATGGGCAGGCAATTACAGTGGTCTATGGCCATCTTAGTTTGGCTAGCGTAAGTTTGGCAATTGGTGATAGTATTAAAGCTGGTCAAACAATTGCCTTATTAGGTAAAGGTTTTAGTCAAGAAACTGATGGAGAAAGAAAGCATTTACACTTATCGATTCATTTAGGTTCAGGTATAAATATTCGTGGTTATGTGGATCAAGTAGGAGAGTTGCAGTCTTGGCTAGATCCTTTAACTTTATTACAAAATAATTAATTATAATATTATGTCTAAAAAAATTTTCAAGCATGCATTATTAGAAGCCGGACTAGCTATTGTTTATATAGTTTTAGTAGTTCTTCTGTTAAACAATGGCAACCGTTTTTTTGGTAAAGAGGATAATATTGGTATGCCAATATTAGCTCTGTTACTATTAGTTTTTTCAGTTGCTTTTATGGGTGTGACTATTTTTGGTCGATCAATTTTATGGTATTTAGAAGGTCAAAAAAAGGAAGCAATTAAGTTGATTTTTTATAAACTAAGCGTATTATTTGTGGCATTAGTGGCATTATTTATTATTTTGACAATTGTTAAATAAATATTGCCAGAGACAAGGTTTTTAGTTATACTGCTTATATAATTTATTAAAATTTATGAGACAATCGAGATTATTTGGTAAAACCAGAAAAGATATTAGTCAGGACGAAAAAAGTATTAATGCCGATTTACTTACTCGGGCTGGCTTTGTGGAAAAACAAATGGCCGGAGTTTATAATTATTTACCTTTAGGTCTTAGGACTTTTCGTAAGATTGAAAATATCATTAGAGAAGAAATTAATGCTATTGGTGGCCAAGAAATTTTAATGCCAGTTTTGCAATCTAAAGAATTATGGCAACAAACTGGTCGTTGGTCTAGCATTGAATCCATCATGTATCAATTTAAAGATCATCATGGTAGCGAAATAGGCCTAGGCACAACTCACGAAGAAGTGGTTACTGATATTGTCAAAAAGCATATTGTATCTTATAAAGATTTACCCTTGGCCTTGTATCAAATTCAAACTAAATTTCGCGATGAAAAAAGAGCCAAGTCTGGCTTGTTACGTGGTAGAGAGTTTAGTATGAAAGATTTATATAGTTTTCATACCAATGAGGCTGATTTAGATGAATATTATCAAAAGGCTCATGATGCTTATATCAAGATTTTTAAACGTTTAGGTTTAGAAGCTTTTTCCGTAGAAGCATCTGGTGGGGCTATTAGTGAAAAATTTTCGCATGAATTTATGGTCATAAATCCAGCCGGTGAAGATGTAACTATTTTATGTACTAAATGTGGCTGGGCACAGAACACAGAAATTGCCAAAGTAAAAGCCGGCGATAAGTGTCCCCAGTGTGGTAATAGTTTACAAGCAGAAAAAACCGTTGAAGCTGGTAATATATTTAATTTAGGTACCGAATATTCTGCTAAAATGGGTTTAAAGTTTACTGATCAAGATGGCAAACAAAAAAATGTGATTATGGGCTGTTATGGTATTGGTTTAGGCAGAGCCATGGGTACTATTGTGGAAGCAAGTCATGACGATGATGGTATTATCTGGACTAAAAATACCAGCCCTTATCAAGTGCACTTAGTGGATTTAGGTAAAGATGCTAAAAAGGCAGATAAAATTTATGATGAATTAGTAAAAAATAATATTGACGTTTTGTATGATGATCGTGATATTTCGGCTGGTAAAAAATTAAAAGACGCAGATTTGATTGGTATTTGTTGGCAATTAATTCATAATGATAAAAAAGATACTTTAGAATTAGTACATCGTCAGGATCATAAAAAACAAGAACTTAGCTTAAAGGAAGTTATTAAGCAGATAAAAGAATATTATCAATAATTAAAGTCACCCTGAGAAAAGTCACAGGGTGATTTTTACTTAAATATTATGTTTAAAATTACGATAGTTGCCGTTGGTAAAATTAAGGAAAAATTTTGGCAAGAAGCTTTAAAAGAATATCAAAAAAGACTAAAGCCCTATGCAGTTTTAGATATGGTAGAAGTAAAAGCTGAATCTTTTCAGGCTCACAATAAACAATCTGCTCAAAATAAAGAAAATCAGCGTTTACTTACGGCCTTAGATAAATACGATAAACAAAATGTTTATTTACTGGCCGAGCGTGGTCAAGAATTTGACTCTCTTGGCTTTGCTAATTTTATAAAAGCTAAATCTGAATTAGTTTTAGTCTTGGGCGGTGCTTTAGGCTGGGCAGAGGAGATTAAGCTTAAGTATACAAAAAGTATTTCTTTGTCCCAACTTACTATGCCACACGAAATGGCAAGAGTTGTGCTATTGGAGCAGATATATCGAGCAGCAACTATCTTACAGGGCAAAGAATACCATTATTGACAATAAAATATAGCTATGTAAAATCTATATTAGTTATTTGAAAATAAATGTTTTTTGGGAGTGTGTCGCCAAAGTCGTCTTTAGAAAGGTAGGTGTGCCCATGTCTCGTGTGGAAAATTTTAAGATTTTGGTAGTAATGGCTATTTTGACTTGTGGTGCAATTAGCTTTATTGGGTCAACTATTGTCATTTTTTTGGCAGAGATGGGTGTAGTAAAAGAATTACCGCATGTGGAAGAAGTTTTGTGTGTAGGGGCTATTGCTAGTATCTTACTTTTAGATTATCTCTTGCCAGATAAAGAATAGTTTTCGCACCTTTGTTCATTACGTGTTTATATTTTTTGAGGGAAGCAATTGTTTCCCTCACTCCCTAAGAACATTTAGTAAAAAGTAGGCTATTGACTATTTTTTATTTTTGCTATATAATTAGATATATATCTAAATATCTAATTAAACCTTATGTCTTTAACTAATACTTTTGCTGCCTTATCTGAGCCAAATCGTCAGAAAATATTAGATTTATTAAAGCAAAGCGAGTTACCAGTTAGTGAAATCGCCAAGAGTCTAGATATTACTTTAGCTACTTTATCTCATCATTTAGATATTTTAAAGCGAGCGGATCTTGTTTCTAGTCGTCGCCAAGGTCAACAAATAATCTATTCTTTAAATTTTAGTATTTTAGAAGAGGTGGCAGAAAAAATAGCCAAATTTTTGGCAGTTAAAAAATATAAAATTAATAAGTAAATAAATTTATGAAATCGGCAATTAAATTAACTTGGAAAAGCGAAATCTGGTCTATTTTGTTAATTATAGCAGGACTAGTTTTAAGTTTTTATTTTTATGCTCACTTTCCCGAGCGAGCAGTAACTCATTGGGGCTTTAGAGGCGAACCTAATGGTTGGTCAAGTAGAGCAGGTGCTGCTTTTGGTACCATGGCAATGATACCGGGCATATATTTATTATTTATATTATTACCATTGATTGATCCCAAGAAAGAGCGTTATGCTGAATTTGCCAAAGTCTTTCAAGTGTTTAAAAACATATTAATAACTTTATTTTTTGTAATTTATTTAATATCTGGTTTATATAATATTGGTTATCCGATCAGAATCGAATTTTGGGTGCCTTGGCTAATTGGTTTATTAATGATTGTTCTTGGTAATTATCTAGGCAAGATTAAACGTAACTGGTTTATGGGTATTCGTACACCTTGGACTTTGTCTTCAGAAAATGTTTGGAATAAAACTCATAGAGTAGGTGGTTGGGCTTTTATGTTTTATGGTTTGTGTATTATTATTTCTCCTAATCTATCCCAAACTTTAGGTATGGTTGTATTTATGATTGGTACTTTTGCCATTATCTTTGGTACGCTTATTTATTCTTATATTGTTTATCGTCAAGAACAAAATCAAAAAAAATAATTTAATTTCAGCAAATAAAAAATTAGCCCTGCACCACGGTGCAGGGCTTTATTTTAGATAAATGATTTTTTTTGTAAGTAGTTTTTTAATAACTGAGTACTGGCTAAATATAAGATAATAATAGTCCCTAAGCCTATAAAGTAGCTGGCTGGGGGCGCTACAAAGCCAAGGTTGCTAGCTAGAGGGGAAAATGGTAGGTAGAGGCCAATTAAAGAAATACCAATGGTGCTAATAATAAGTGGCCAGCTAGCTCGGCTTTGAATAAATGGTATTTTATTGGTTCTAATTACATGGATAATTAATGTTTGGCTAAGCAGTGATTCTATAAACCAGCCGGTTTGAAATAAGGCTGGATTGTACCAAGCGTTAAAAGCCCAAAGAAGCATAAAAAAAGTAGCATAATCAAAGATGGAGCTGACAATGCCAAAAGATAAAATATATTTTTTTACTTTTTTAATGTCCCAAGCAGTTATTTTTTTGAGTTGTTCAGAGTCAACTTGGTCGGTTGGTATTGTGCTTTGAGAAAGATCGTAGAGTAGGTTATTTAAAAGTATTTGGATAGGTAACATCGGTAAAAATGGTAAAAAGATACTAGTACCAATCACGCTAGCCATATTACCAAAATTTGAGCTAGTGGCCATACGGATATATTTGATAATATTTACAAAAATACGTCGGCCCTCCATTACACCGTCTGCTAATACCATTAGGTTTTTTTCAAGAAGAATAATATCCGAAGATTCTTTGGCAATATTGGCACCACTGTCTACAGAAATGCCAACGTCGCCAGCTCTTAGGGCCGGAGCATCATTAATGCCATCGCCTAGGTAGCCAACGACATGGCGATTGTGACGTAAGGCAGTAATAATTTTTTCTTTATGCATTGGCGAAAGCTGAGTAAAAA
Source organism: uncultured Gammaproteobacteria bacterium (assembly GCA_964533435.1). Classification (GTDB taxonomy): domain Bacteria; phylum Patescibacteriota; class Patescibacteriia; order UBA1558; family GWA2-36-10; genus CAZWIT01. The sequence goes on from CAZHLU010000038.1 coordinate 5,701, forward strand.
TATTATTTTTTTCTACTAAAGAACTTAAGGTTTTAGCATCAGCTTTTTCAATTTGGTCACCAGTAACCAAGCCTTTGATTTTAAAAGAAACTTCTTGGCATACTTTTTGAGTAATTAGTTGGTTGTCGCCAGTTAAAATTTTGATATCAATCCCTAGAGAGTGTAATTTTTCAATGGTTTCTTGAGCGCTAGGTTTAGGTGGATCCAAAAAGGCTAGGTAGCCTAAAAAGGTAAGATTTTTTTCATCGGCTGGGGAATATTTTTCTTTGGTATTAATATTTTTATAAGCCAAGCCTAAGACACGAAAGCCGTCCCAGCTTAATTTAGCAAATTCTTTTTGTAAATGAGGGAAAATTTCTTTATTAACCTTATGGGTTTGGCCATTTAATTCATAATAGTCGCAACGTTCAAAAATTTTTTCGGCTGCTCCTTTGACTACTAAGATTTTTTTGTCATTTTGTTGGTAAATAACGGACAACATTTTTCTTTGGAAGTCAAAAGGTATTTCGCCTAGTTTTTTAGTGTGAGTCAAAGCGATATTACCGTGATTTAAAATAGCTTGATCTAAAATATTTTTAAAACCACTTTGCAAGTAGCTATTAATATAAGCTTGCTTAAGTACTTGAGCGCTATCTTGGTGGTTGATGTCGCAATGTTTTTCTAAGATAATTTGGTTTAATGTTAAGGTGCCAGTCTTATCGGTGCACAGCACATCCATTGAGCCGAAGTTTTGGATGGAACTTAAGTGTTTAACAATAACTTTTTTCTTAGAAAGCCTTAAAGCGCCACTCGCTAGATTAGCGCTTACAATCATGGGTAACATTTCGGGAGCTAGACCAACGGTAACAGCTAAAGAAAATAAAAATGCTTGCCAAATATCTCCTTTAGTTAGAAAGTTGATTACAAAAACTAATAAGACCATAACAATTACCAGGCGCATTATTAGTTGAGTAAAGCTTTTTAGCCAAAGATCAAAGTTAGTAAGCTCTCTTTCGGCTAAAATATTTTTTACCATAGAGCCAAAATAACTATTTGGTCCAGTGGCAATTACTACACCTTTAGCAAAACCGCTATCAATGCTGGTGCCCATGAAACAGAGGTTATCAAAATAAAGAGGACTTTTTTTATTGTCTTTTTCAGTTAATATATTTTTTTCTACTGGCAAAGACTCACCAGTAAACATAGATTGATCGACTAATAATCCTTGGCATTCTATTAGCCTTAGATCAGCTGGTACCATGTCTCCAGCTGATAATAAAATGATATCACCAGGGACTATTTTTTTTAGAGCTACTTTTTTTTCTTCACGTTCTCGTAAAACTAGAGTTGAAATTTTGACTATTTTCTCAAGGCTCGAGGCTGCGTTTTGTGCTTTGGCTTCTTGATAAAATTTGATAAAAACACTCAAGAAAACCATGCTTAAAATCATTATTACCGAGCTAATGCTACCAGTAGTTAAAGAAATGGCAGCCAGTATAATAAGTAGGATGATTAAGGGGTCCTTAAAGGCTAATATTAGTTTTAACCACATTGGTTTAGGGCGCTGACCAAGGGTTTCGTTTAGTCCATATTTTTTTAGGCGCTTGTTAACTTCATTTTTTTCTAGACCAGAAGCTTTAGTTTTGTATATTTTTAGGACAGATTTATATTCGCTAAGAGCAGCTTTTTTGAGATTATCAAAAATTTGATCAGGTAATTTGTGATCTTGATGTTTGTGACCATGATGACGAAATAGACGAAGTGGATTCATACTAAGATTTAGTATATTATAACACTTTTATTAAAATATGGGGATGGCTATTTAATTTTTTGGTTTAAGTGTTATAATTTGTTTAGTATAGTTAATATATTAATTTTAAATTTAAAATTATGAAAAAAATAGCGCTAGTTTTATCTGGAGGTGGCACCAGGGGTTTATCCCATATTGGCGTTTTAAAGGTTTTGGATCAGTTGGATATTAAAATTGATTATATTGCCGGCTGTAGTATTGGTGCTATCATTGGAGCGGCTTATGCTGCTGGTAAAAGTGGGCAGGAAATTGAAGATTTTATTTTAAGTCAGAAGACCTACAGACTTTTTAATTTATCAGTCTCTGGTTTAGGCTTAAGTAGTAGTAAGGGTTTAGAAAAGATTTTAGCTGCTTGGTTACCGGTGAAAAATTTTCGACAACTAAAAACACCTTTATTTATTAATGCTACTAATTTATCACAAGGCAAGGAAGTTGTTTTTAGTAAGGGTAATATTTTGGCGGCCATTCGAGCTAGTGTCGCTGTACCGGGTATTTTTGTGCCAGCTAAAATAAGGAAAGACCATTTTGTTGATGGTGGTATTTTGAATCAGGTACCACACTCTATCTTGCCTAGTGATACTACGCACTTTTTAGTAGTCAATGCTTCTCCTTTTGAAAAAATGGGCGCTAAAAATAATTTAAAATTAGTAGATGTTTTAGCTGCATCCTTAAAGATGATGCAAACGGAAATTACTTATTTAAAATTAGCTTTTATACCTAAGGATAATTTAGTTTTGATTGAGCCAGACTTGCATCAACGTAAACTTTTAGAACGTGGTAAACATTTTCAAACTATTATTAAACAAGGCGAGTTGGCGGCTTCTAAACAGATTTTAGAATTGTTATCTAAATTGAGATAAATAAAAAACTACCTTTTTGGATATTAGGTAGTTTTTTATTTTTTTAAAATCTTGGACGCCTTGGCCGATTTTGCACCCATTTGCGGTGGCAGTCACGGCAGCGAATTGGGCGGTCACCTTCTGGCTGGAAAGGCAATTCAGTGATAGCAGTGCCACAGTCAGAACATTGCCAATTGCCTTGGAACTTTTGACTTGGGCCCGAATTCTTATCTTGATACATCTTGTTGGACTTCTCACGTTGTTTTTAGAATAAAATATTGCTTGATATTTTATAATCTAATAATATTTGATCTTTTAAACAACTTTTAATTATTATTAATAATAAAATTAGCATTAATTGTATTATTTGTCAATAAAAGTGAGCTTTTTAAGGCCTTTTTATGATCTATTTTGATTTTAGGTATTAGGGGATTATAGACAGTGATTTTAAATTTTGCTATACTAATTTAACTAAGTAATATTTGTTATTACTTGATTATAATTAATTATTATTTTATGAAAAAAATATTTTTTCTTATCAGTTTTATATCTTTGGGTTTTTTATTAACTGCTTGTACTAAACCTAACACTAATCAGCCAGTTGTTAATCAGCAAGTAAATAGTAATGAACAGCTAATTAACCAAAATACAAATATGACAAATGATCAAAATGTTAATGAGCAGGTGCCAGCAGAGGGCACAAATGATCAGTACACTTTGGCTGAAGTAGCGCCACATAACAATGCTAGTGATTGTTGGCTAGTAGCTAACAATAAAGTTTATAATGTCACCAGCTTTATTACTAAGCATCCGGGCGGTGACAAGATTTTACTAGGTTGTGGTAAAGATATGACAGAATTTTTTAACACCAAGCACATGAA
>CAZHLU010000039.1:0-9039 GCA_964533435.1 uncultured Gammaproteobacteria bacterium
ATCTTAATTCAAATTGCCATTAACCTTCCGTCCATAAAGCAAGCCATCAAAACGAGATAAATTAGAACTTACTTCTGCTGGCATTAACAAATAATAAGCAGACAAAGCTTAATCTGTACTAGGCAAACTTACCTCTTTAATTTTATAACCTTGTTGTTTTAAAAAGTTTATTACCTGTTTGATACTTTGACTAATTTCCGGGTTCAAACCTTTGCCAAAATATTCCTTAGGTAAACCTAAACGCAAATCCTTATTTACTTTATCAATATTAGCTAAATAATCTGGTACCGTTGCCTTTAAAGTTGTAGCATCTTGTTTATCGGCTCCAGCCATAATTTGTAATAAATAAGCTGCATCTTTAACGGTCCTAGCCAAAGGACCAATCTGATCGAGCGACGAAGCCATAGCCATTGAGCCATAGCGCGATACTCTACCATAAGTAGGTTTAAGGCCAACTAAACCACAGAAAGACGCTGGCTGTCTAATTGAACCACCAGTATCAGTACCTAGTGCCACTGGCGCTAAATTAGCAGCTACAGCTGCCGCCGAACCGCCCGAAGAACCACCTGGTACACGTTTTAAGTCTAAAGGATTTTTAACTGGCCCAAAACTAGAGTTTTCATTAGAAGAGCCCATGGCAAATTCATCGCAATTAGTTTTTCCTAAAACAATCATCCCCTTTTCCTGTAAACGCGCCACTGCCGTAGCTGTAAAAGGAGCAATATAATTTTCTAATATTTTAGAAGCTGCTGTAGCTTTTAAATCTTTTACTAAAATAATATCTTTTATAGCTATCGGCACACCAGTCAAAACATGAACTTTTTTCTTGGCCATTAATTGGTCAATCTTTTTAGCTTCAGCTTCCGCTTGCTCGTTGATACTAATAAAAGAATTAGTTTGATCTTTTTTTATAGCTTTTAGATAAGCTTGCGTAATTTCTAAACAAGAAAAATCTTTAGCCTTAAAACCAGCTTGTATTTTATCAATGGTTAAATTTTTTATATCATTAATAGCCATATTATTTTTTGAAAACGTTTGGTGCCACTAAATAATCCTTGCTAATATTGTGAGCCTGTTTAAAAACCCGCTCATCACTAGGGCTAATAATATCTGGTCGTAACTCTAAATTACTTATTTCTAAATTAACAGAATTAACCTTTAATTTATCTACTTTGATCTTTTTTATTTTATTAACATAAGCCAAAACCTCAGCTAATTGCTGCTGATAATCCTTAATCTCTTGCTCACTTAGATTCAGTTTTGCAAGAGTAGCTAGTGCTAAAATTTCTTTTTTATCAAACCCCATAAATTATATCTTAACCAATATTATAGACCCTGGCAAGCTATTTTTTACCACGCCAATTATCAATTTTTAAAACATATAAAGTAAAGAAAATCAAAATAAAAGTTTCTAACAAAAAGGCTACTATATTAACTAACCACCAAGCCAGTAAGCTCAAATCACTGTGCAACCAAATAAATGGTAATAGGATCATTAGAGAAAGTATCACACTGCCATAATAATCAACTGGCAACCCCAAGCGCCAACGTTTGTGCCACCAAATATGCTCTTTTTTAAACTGTTTTAAAGGATAATGAGGATTTAATACAAACCAGAGAAAATCCCACAAAACCACAAATATAAAAAAATATGACATAGTTTGTAGCCAATGCTCCCAACTAATACTAAGACCAAAGACATAAGGCAAATGAAAAATTAGTAACACAAAAGTAAACATTACCATGTGATAACCAGTAGCCTCTCTGTCGCTCATTAATTTTTGATATAAGCGCAAAATCAAGCCTTTACTTTTGGGACGCCAAGTAGGCAAATTTTTTGCCCAACCATGTGGCCCTTCTATTTGTATTTCTAAAATAGCCAAAAATACTGCTAGAATAAAAATGTAAATATTAGTTGCTAACCATGACATAATTTTTTATTTTAATAATTTTATAAATTCTGCTTCGGAAATAATCTTGATGTTTTCAAAATCTTTAGCTTTGATTAATTTTGAACCAGGATTATCACCACTGACTAAATAATTTAAATTTTTGCCAACACTTGATAAAATCTTACCGCCCGCTCTTCTCACTAAATTCTCTGCCTCTTCTCGAGACATATTTAAAGTACCGGTAAATAAAAATGTTTTGCTGTTTAATTTTTTATTAGTTAAACTATAATCTTTAATTACAACCCCCGAGCTTATTAAATCTTGTAATAATTTTTGATTATCATTATTTGCTAACCAATCCATAATCGAACGAGAAACTTCCGGACCAATATCTGATAGATTTTCTAATTGTTCTTGATCAGCTTTAAGCCAATTATTAAGATTATGAAAATTTTGAGCTAAAACTAAAGCTGTTTCTTCACCCACATGACGAATGCCTAAGGCATAAATAAATTTGGCTAAATCAATATTTTTTGATGCTTCAATAGACTTTAAAATATTATTTATTTTTTTATCCTTAAAGCCAGCCAAAGTCTCTAGATCGCCTACTTTTAAACTAAAAAAGTCTGCTGCTGTTCCTACCAAACCCTGACTAGCCAAAGTCCTAACAATCTGATCACCTAAACCGTCAATATTAAAAGCTTTTTAAGACACAAAATGAATTAAGGCTTCTACATTTTTAGCATAGCATTGCTTATTACTACAATACCAGGCAACTTCGCCATCTTTTTTTGTAACCTGACTATGACAAACTGGGCATTTTTTTGGAAAAATAAATTTTTTTACTTTGCTGGTTCTTAATTTTGGTAAAACTTGGACAATATCAGGAATAATATCGCCTGCTTTTTGAATAATCACTGTATCACCAATCCTTACATCCAAGCGCTCAATCTCGTCTTGATTGTGTAAAGTTGCTCGGGAAACCGTAGTGCCGGCTACAGACACCGGCTCTAAAATGGCCACTGGTGTCAAAGCACCAGTGCGACCAACTTGTATTTCAATATCTAAAACTTTAGTAGTCACTTGCTCCGCTGGAAATTTAAAAGCTATCATCCAACGCTCGGCTTTTCCAATATGACCTAAAATTTTTTCCTGCCTGACATCATTTACCACAATCACCGAACCATCTGTTTGATAAGGCAAACTTTTACGCTTTTCTTGCCACTTATTTAAATATTTAGAAACGGCTTCTAAATCATGACAAGCTTCATTATATGGACTAGTCTTAAAACCTAATTTAGCCAAAATTTCATGAGATTCTTGATGTGATTTTTGACCTAGGTCAGTAATCAGTTCAAATACCACACAGTCTAAACGCCTACTAGCTGCAATTTTTGGATCAAGTTGACGAATTGAACCAGCAGCAACATTACGCGGATTAGCAAACAAGGGCAAAGAAGATTTAGCTTGCTGTTTATTAAGCTCTGTAAAAACTTTTTTATTCATCACTACCTCGCCTCTTACTTCTACTACCTTTGGTAAGGTTTTACCAGGCAAAGGCTTTAGAGATAAAGGAATACTATCAATAGTTTTTAAATTATTAGTTACATCTTCACCAAACTGACCGTCGCCTCTAGTTGCGCCTTGCCAAAATACACCATCGCGATAAGTTAATACTACAGTCAAACCATCTAATTTTAATTCTGTATAATAATTTTTTATTTTATCTTTTAAGATCTTTTCATTACGTTCCTGCCAATCAGCTAAATCTTTATCATCAAAAGCATCAACTAAAGATAAAATTTTAGTTGAATGTTTAACTTTTATAAACTTAGACAATACCTTGCCTGCAACGCGTTGTGACGGCGAATCAGCTCGCACTAAATCTGGCCAAGCACTTTCAAGATTTACTAATTCTTTTTTTAGAGAATCCAAAGCCGCTTCTGAAATTTTAGCTTGATCTAAAACATGATAAAAATAACGATAATTATTTATCTCTTTTACTAATTTTTCAATACGTAATTTAGCTTCTACTTTATTCATAAAAATCAATAACCCTTAGTCAAATCTTCTTCCGAAAATATCACATAGCTAAAGATATCCGATGTCGGACTCAAAGCCGGAAGTTGCGCTTTCACACGATAACGCGAATTACGATAAAACCCTTCTGCTTCTATAGAAGCTTGGGATTTAATACCTGAATCTAAAGAAAATTTTAAATTCTTTACATTAGCATCTAGTGCCCGAAAACCGATGCGATAATAACGATTACTATCCAAAACATAGTTAATACTTTCACAACTATCATTACCATAAGCACAATTACAAATATCTACTAAAGTTCTTGTTTGTGGATTGGCAAAATTAGACTCAAAAGAATTAATGGTTGTTTCTAAACGACTAGAAGCTTCCGTTGGGAAACAACTATTAATAGACCAATTAATAGCAAATGCTCCACTTGGGCCATTGGTAATTGATTCCACTCTTCCTGCTGGATCAACAATATCAATATGTTGAGGTGAAGAAGTGCTCAAATTATATATATCCCAAAACCTTGTTAAAGTAGTAGAAGCAACCAGTATATTATATTTTCCAGCATTATCTAAACCAACTGAATCAAAACTAGCATTTTCTAAATAATCAAAATTAGATACAAAATCACTATTCTCACGAGAATATTTGATATAATACAGACCTTGTTCAACGCCACTTTCACCAGCATAATAAGCCGCTATTGAATTAACCGTATTTAAAGAACTCTTGATCTGCAAAGCAATCAAACCAGTAACCAACATTACAGTAGAGGCTGCCAAAGATAAAATAAGCAAGGCCACGACCAGTGTGACACCTTGTGAATTTAAATTTTTATTTTTGGACCTAAACATAAATTAACGTTTATAAATACGAGATGAAACAGTGGTTTGTAAAGTATAACTAACCTGTTCTGACTCAACCTGACTATCATAACTAGTTTTCAAAACAATAGTTATCTTAGGATTAATATTTACTGTTTGACTTGAATAAGGATCAGCTGTTACTGGTTCTACAAAAAAATGTACATAATCAACCTTAACGTGATTTAAACTAGGTGATAAAATTTGTACTAAATTTATATTTTCTACAACACAAACATCTGGATAAGGGTCACAAGTATACACACCATAAAAAAGCTCATTATTTGCCCAATCTGGATTTGAATAGATTGCCAATGATCCATCCATTCTTTTAAATACCATGCAGTTTAAAGAACTACAGTCGGGCCGAGCTGGGTCATTGTCAGGTAAAATAAAATTGTAATCTATTTCATTATTTTTGAGATCTTGGGCTATTATTTCCAAAGCATAAAGTGAATTATTTAAAAGTAATTGTGAAGCTTTAGCTCGATGTTGATTCTGAGAAATAATAACATAAATCATCGTAAAAATAGTTGATAACATAGCAAAAACAGCAATAGCAACTAAAATCTCCACTAAAGTAAAACCTTTATTTTTTTTATTTTTTTGCTTATAAAAACTATGGAACATATTAACGCCAATTATATATTTTTTCAACAATATCCAAAGATTGTTTTTTATTTAAAGAATACCATTGTAAACGTACAGTAGCCTGAACGCCAATCTTGCTACCACTTAGACACTCAAATAAATTACTAATACTTTCCTGACCACCAACATTATTTAAATTCTTAGTTTCATCACGACAAATAGCTTGTAGTCTAACCACCCTACTAATACCAGTATCAACATCTATTGTGTCCTGTGGGCTTAATAAATTACTTACATAATATTTTTCACTATCCTGATGCACATAAACTTTAGACTCGCGCAAAGCTAAACATTCATCAAAGCTAGCGCAACTTAAAACAACTGGTTGTGCTTCATTAAAAGAAACTGCTACATAATCAGCTTTAAGGCCATTGTCCCAAAGACAAATATCCGGAGTATCTGTGGTGTCACAATCAGTATTGGCCTCTATTGCTAGCCAATTATTATCTCTTTGGTTACGAATAATCTCTATTGCTTCACGCCCTAAATTAGCGGCCAAAGTTTTACGAAAATTATTACGAACAGAATTTAAATTAGACTCTGACAAGGTATAAATGGCCACCAGGCCAATTGCAAAAACAAGCAAGGTAACTAAAACCTCTATGATAGTAAAGCCGCTTTTGTTATTTATTTTTATTCTAGACACCTTTTCTGTATTTAAAATTATTCAAAAAATCCGCCGCCGCCACCGCCGCCGCCACCGCCGCCGCCTTCAATAGGACGTTCGTTAGGATTACGCATATTATAATGCACACAATAACGACAACTATCCGTTTCTATATTATTACCATCATCACATTCTTCTCCTGGCTCTAATACACCATTACGACACTGAAATGCTGAAAAACTACCATAATTACCAATATTGCCCCAAACAAAATTATCGCCTGACTTCTGCCCTAATAATATCACTGCCCGTACATAACCATTGACTCCATTTTGAACATCCGGGTATTGCAAGAATATCTGATATTGTTGACCTGAACTTAAATTTAAATTATTAACATCAACTGCATTTTCGTCAACAAATTCAAAATTAGCTGACCAATTATTTTGAGCAATGGTAGTACTAGCATTAAAATCACCAATCCTAAATTTAGGATCACTAAAGGTGACGCTTTTAATAATTTTATTTTGATAACGTTCACCAGCATACAGGACATATTTAGCAGGAACCAAGGCCCCATCACCATTAATCATTTGGATTCCATACTTACCAGGGTAAACCCCTTCTTGGTAAGCCGTTCTAGAAACAGCTAAATTGCGAGCATAACGAAAATCATTAGTTAAATTATATATATCTTTGTTAAAATTTTGACGAACAGTACTTTTAATACTAATTAAAAATAAGACTGACAAGGTAGCCATGACGGCTACAACTATTAAAATTTCAACTAAAGTAAACCCGTTTTTTTTAATGTTTTTTTTGTGAAACATATATTTAGTAATTAAATAAAGATACGTACCAATTATAAAGCGCCGGGCCGTATAACATGGTAATAAAAGTTGCTAAAGTTAAAAAAGTCCCAAAAGGCACCTTGTCAGACATTTGCTTTTTTTTACCCAATAATAAACCGATGCTAAAAATACTACCCATAATATAAGCCAAAAACAAGGCTGTTAAAACTTGCGTCCAACCCAAAATTGCACCCATCAAAAATCCTAAACGAATATCGCCACCACCAATCCAAGTGCCTTTAGAAACTACAAATTGCAATAAAAAGAAACCAGAGGCTAAGGCTGCTGCTAGTAACAAATTCAAAAAATTTGCACCTAGGCTTAGATTAAAAATAAAAGCTAAAATAATAGCTGGCAACACTACTGAATCTAATATCAAATAATATTTAAAATCATAAACAAAAATAATAATCAAAAAAGCTAGCATACTAAAATTAAACCATAATTGCCAGATAGCTGCATTGCTTGCAAATTCTAAACCATTTGGTAAAAATTTAAAATAAATTAATAAAAACCCGAGGGCAGTACATAATTCTACTAAAAAATATTGTTTGGAAAAATGATGCTGGCAATAACGACACTTGCCCTTAAGCCAAACAAAGCTAAATAAAGGCACCAGATCCTTAGGATAAAGCCGATGACCACAAAATAAACACTTAGAAAAACCTTTAATAAAGGACTCTTGGCGATGCAATCTATAGATAACTACATTTAAAAAACTGCCAATAAAAAGCCCAAAAATAAAAACTATAATTCCGTAAATCATAGTTTTATTATACCATAATTGACCCTAAAAGTCATTGTAAACTACTAATAATAATCACCTAAAAACTAAGCCTTATTTTAATAAAAATTATTGACTAACGCATTGCCATACTACCCCAGTCAAAAGCTGACAAAGCCCGCCACCAGCTTTTAAACCTAAAGCCTGCCAGCCATGATTTAAATGAAATTGAATAGTATACTGCTGTCCATCGCTCTGATAAATACCTTCTCTTAACCAGCCCTGATCCAAAGACCAATAATTTAAAGCACCGGCTACATTAAAACCATTTTCCGACAAACTAACTAGATTAACAAGACTGGTGGCCTCTGACTGTGGATATGATCTAAATTGACTATAATACATTTCTAAACCATTGGCCAAGTTTTTACTTTGTGAAATCATCAAAATATCCTGACTACGACTATCTTCATAATTTACCAACCAAATAATAAAGACTATTAAAATAGTCAAAATCCCAAAAGCTATTAATTTTGTTTTATTGCTGTAATTAAACATATTTATGGTGATTTAGTACAACCGCCCTGAGTACAGGTAATAGTAACGCCTTCAACTATTGCCGAAAAGGAAAAAGTTTTGGTAGTTGTGTTACTAGTACAAGTACCAACCTGTCCATAACGTAAAACTGGCCAAGTATTTTCAACTCCGCAAAACTCACCTTCTGGCACCCAAACACTATTATTACAATATTGTGCCGGCAAAAAACCATCCATGATATCTTGACCATTATCCTGACACAAAACTCCAATAGAAACCAAAGATGACAAGCTGGTCTCTACATTTGCAATTTTAGCTTTAATCCGAGCTCGATTTAAATTTATAATCTGCCGACCAGCCAAAATACCTATAATGGCAATTACTACCAATATCTCTATTAAAGAAAAGCCGGCTTTATTATTTAATTTCATCAAATATATTATAGCAAATTTCAACTAATATAAAAACTAGTTAGGTAAATAACCACCTGAGTTATATAATTTACAAGCCAATTCATCGCAAAGAATATATTTGCCAGAACTATTATCATCAGCTCTAAATAACCAATGATCAATAGTAGATGACGAAACACAGCCAACATCACCACTAGCACCATTAGTTGGTGTATAAGCCCAATTGTCATTTGCGCTAATATCTGGCCAAGTTTTACTTGAAAAACGACAAATTTGTTGACCAATCACAGGTACTGGCGTTGCTTTATTTTCACAAAAACTATTAATACAACCGTAATTACATCTACTAAGTTGAGAAGGTGGATTACTAGTAAGTAATGTTTCGTCACTTTCAACGCAAGCTCGAATAGCAGATGTTAGAGACATTAATTTTACTTGTACAGCTGAGGCTCGCGCCTTAGTACGAGAAT
>CAZHLU010000040.1:0-8725 GCA_964533435.1 uncultured Gammaproteobacteria bacterium
CCTGTAAAAAATACAGAAAGTGAAAAAAATGTTGTGATTAGAGCTAACAAAATAACATATAAAATACTTCTAGTTATAAAATATTTTATATTCAACAAACGATATTTTACTATTGCATAAAAAGAAAATGCAATAAAAATTATTATTGACTGCACACCAATATAACTAAATTGCTGTATGTTAAATATCGGCAATATAATATTAGTAAATGCTGCAATAATAAAAGAAATAAAAACCCCTATAAAAACATATTTCAATTGTAGCTTATGTATATTACTTAAATGTTTATATTTTAAAGTCGAATTTAAAAAAGACGCTAATATAAAACAGACAAAATAGGCTGAAAAAATTGGTTGCAAAATACCATAAACAAAATTTGTACCCCATGGTTGAATTTGGACCTCCTGTACAAATAATTTTGTTGGTAATAATAGTAGTAAAATAAATGGGGTTATGTATATAAAAAAATAACTTCTGTAAGAAAATCTTTTTATCGCTAATGGAAATATAAAACTAAAATGTAATAATAATGCTGGCATAAGTATTGGACCAACGAATACAATCTTGCTCAAAAACAATACTACGCTATATTCCTTAATTATATCTACTAAATATGTTGTGAGTATCCAAAAAGCAATGACTAAAACAAATGACCCAAAAATAATACGAATCTTATTTTTCTTAGAATTATAAAATATATATATCGCTAACAAAACACAAGTTAAAAAAACCAACAAAGAGACTAAAGTGTTTAAATTAAATATTATCATGTGAAAATAAATCAATTGATATAATATTCGGAGCAAGAGCTACCGGTTTATTTTCTATAATTTTTATCATTGTTGTTAAAGCTAAAGAAGATACAATATGAGCACCTATAGAAATTTGTGGATAATAGCCATTTTTATTTGCTGAATAAAATATTTCATCTAAAAGTTTACTAATATAGTTTGGTAATTTATAATCTTTCGCATTTGATAACAATTTATTATAAAATTCATTACTATCCTTAACACCAGAAGTGCCCCAGATATCAGCTGGTAAAACTGAATTACTGTTAAAAACTAAAATTACCCCACCAAAACCTATATTAAAAGGACAAATGACTGGTATACCTTTGGATAAAGACTTATCAATTACAGAAAAATAAACACCATCTAAATCCACTGCATTCACTACAAAATCTACATCGTCTAAAAGGCCGTTAATATTTTCATTGTCTATAAAATAGTCATGAATATTTAAATTAATTGATGGATTTATAAATTTTAAATTTGCAGCTAAAGCCCTTGCCTTATTCTCACCTATATCGTTGTAAAAAAAATATTGTCTATTTAAATTTGATAATTCCACAACATCCCCATCTACCAATGTCATGCTAGAAAAACCAGTTCTTACAGCAGACTCTGCTATCACACTACCTAAGCCACAACCAGCAAATAAAATTTTTTTACCCCCCAAAATTTTCTGAACATCTTGATTAATGTATGGTATGTTTCTGCTAACAAAATTATTGTAATCTAAATTCATATTTTTTAATGTAAATATATTATAAACTATATTTAAGATAATCAAACATTACTTTATTATTTTTATATAAACTATTTTCCAAATCATTAATGGTTAAAAGATATGGTGTCGTCAAACCCTGATAACTACCCACTTCTCCTATTTTTTTAAAAATAAAACCCATATTAACTAGTGGCTTGTGTAAATTATCGTCCATAACAGCATAAATATGTGTAATATTATTTTCTTTGCAATATTGATACAATTTTTTAAAGAGGTCTAACATAAAATACTGTGATCTGTATTCTTTTTTAACAATCAATCTAGAAATTTCTACAATTTTATCTTTATTGATATTATACAAATCTTTACGCAATTTGAAATTATTTTCTATCGGAAAACCAACTGTAGAATTTTTTATTATTCTAACTGTACCGACAACACTTTGTTTAAACTTATTATAGACAAGAATATAATGAACAGAATATGGATCGTATTTATCCCTTTCTCTCTTATCTAGATAATCAACTCTATCCAAATATTTATATTCTTCACAATATACCAAATATCTAAGAGCATACATCTCGTCATATTCATACTTATTCTCTGGTTGTCTAATACAAAAATATTTAGGCAATTTTTTCCTTTTTAACTTTTTATATAAAATAACTTTTTTATAAAAATTAAAAAATATTTTTATTATTTTCCTATAATACATATTATGCAATAGCTTTAAGGCGCAATATATTTTTGAAATATCTGCTGTCGTCTCAACTTCAAAGTCAAAGTTAACATACCGTTTTCTTGACTAAATTCTTCATTTAATAATTTAAAATGATTAATTTGCTCAATTTCTGCCAAATGTTCCAAAGCTTTGGTTATTTGTTGTTGATAAAATTCTTTAAGTTCTGCTTTTTCTAAAATTTCAGGCCAAACAAACTGCAAGCCAACTTTTTGACACCACTTAGCTAATTCTTCTTTATCTGGCACAATCAAAGCGGAAATATGCTTATTTTTACTGCCATAAACCATGCTTTGACTAATATATTTATTAGCATTTAAAACATTTTCAATTGGTTCTGGAAATACTTTTTTACCAGTAGAAAGCACTATCATGTCTTTAGCCCTACCAATAATAGTCAAAAAGCCATCCTTATCTATAAAACCAAGATCTCCGGTTTTAAACCAGCCATCCTCTGTCATTGCATCAGTTGTGGCTTCAGGATTATTATAATAACCCAACATTACATTATCACCTTTGATCAAAACTTCTTTATCTTCAGCAATCTTAATACGATTACAATCTATAGCTGGTCCAACTGTGCCATATTTATAAAAATCTAATTTATTAATCGCTACAATCGGACTAGTTTCAGTTAAACCATAACCTTCTATATTTTTAATGCCTAAATTTTCAAAAAATTTGCCGATCATGGGGTTTAAAGAAGATCCGCCAGAAATTGCCAAACGTAAACTACCACCAAAAATTTGACGCAACTTTTTTAAAACTACAATATTTAAAACCTTATACTTTATTAACTGCGTCCAAGGCAAACGGCCGTGTCTTTTGGCTCTTGCCAAATCAATAGCTTGATAAAACAATTGTTTGCGCATTTGCCCTGAATTCCTAATTTTATCGTAAATTTTCTCGTAAATTTTCTCAAAAATCCTAGGCACACTTGGTAAAACTGTTGGTTTAGCTAACTTAATATCATCAACCATGGTTTTAGGACTCTGGGCAAAATAAATACTAGCACCAACAAAAATAGGACAATAATAGCCAGCCATGCGCTCAAAAGCATGCGATAAGGGTAAAAAAGAAAAAAATCTATCTCGATGATTAATTGGCACCCGCCTAATAGCAGACAAAGCATCAACTACAATATTTTTTTGTGATAACATCACACCCTTAGGATCACCGGTAGTACCAGAAGTATAAATAATAATATGCAAATCATCGGGCTTAACATTAGTTTGCTTAATACTAACAACTAAATCTGAATCTAAATCTGGCCAAGTTAAAAAGGAAGGATTATTATTTTTAGCTACTAAAAATATTTTTTTAAAAGACAATTTATTAATTGTATCTTTATGTTTAGCAAAATTAGTCTGATCAATTAATAAATAGTCCGCTTGCGCATGATTAACTAAATTAGCCAAATAAGCACCATTAAAAGTACTATGAACCGGAACCAAATTCAGTCCAATACTAGCTGCCGCTAAATCAGCAATAACCCACTCTGGAGAATTGGGCAACATGATAGCCAACTTTTCCCCTTGCTTTAAACCTAAATCTTGCCACCATTTAGCAATCTGCAAACGATAATTATCTAGAGCTTGATAAGTAATGGTTTTGTATTTTTTATCACTTAAAAAAGCCAAAGCATCGCGCTTACCATATTTATCAACGCTTTCCTTAAAAACATCAATAATTGTCTGTGACATGGCTATTTTTTCAATATTATTTTACCATAAATAAGCTCCTAACTACAATAGCAAAATTACCCCAAAAGATAATAGTGGGGTAATTTTTTTATAACTTAGTTGTGCTTAATTTTATAATCTCATCAACATCATCAACTGGCACTACTCTATTTTTCCGTTCAAAACCACACTTAAGACAATGATGAATAATTACTTGTTCGCCAGCTTTTTGCTCAAGATCAATTGGTTTCATCAAACCCTGGCAGGATTCTTGCCTGTCTCCTGGATTAATATCAACATGTTTGCTCCACAAACATTTAGGACAGTGATTAGTATAGCCATTACCTATTACCTGGTAATGACAATTTTCACAAACAAAATCTTCAATATGACGTTGAAATTTTTTAGCTAACATAATCTATACACAACGCCTACTAATAAAATTATCAATCTTATTCATAATAAAATCATGTCGACTAGAATTAATCATGCCAAAACCATGTTTGCTTTTTTGTAAAATAAATAGCTGACGATCAGTAGTAGCCCAATTATCATAAATCCATTGCGAACTACGCGGACTAGAAACAGAATCTTGGCGTGAATGAATAATCAAAATTGGTACTGTAATTTGATTAACTGTTTTTTTAGTAAATTTATCAATAAAATGATAAAACTCAACAATGCTTTTAATTGGTAAATAAACATGGCGACCAGCTTCTCGCACATTTTTTAAATCTGCAACTTGGTGCCAATTTTTTTTATAGCGCTTCATAAATATTCGCGCTAAAGGCAAAGCTAAACGAATATAGCGCTCTTTATTAATAAAAACTGCTGGATTAATGGCAACAATACCCTTGATATTAGGATAATGATGAGCAAGTTGCATGCACATATTAGCCCCAAAAGAATCACCAATTACAAAAATATTTTCATAAATATTAGCATACTTTAAATACACTTGCTCTAAGGAGCGATACCACTCTAAATTATTACTATCACGCAAAACCTCAAAACTACCACCATGCCCCTTTAATAATACTGCTTCCACATCCCAGCCTAAATTGGCCAGATTGTCAGCTAACTTATGTAAACCATAAGGCGAACTAGAAAAACCATGCACTAAAATAATTAAGGTATTATTATTTTCCTTGGCTTTAATAAAAAATGGCTTTGCTTTAGGAGAGACCTGATAATCCAAATCATAAAAATTCTTAGTCGGATGCTGATTTTCCATCATAATTTAATTAAGCTTATACTTATTTTTTAAAACTGTTTGATAAGCAGTGTCATTATCCATATTTTCTTGAATCAACTGCCTGAGCCAATCTGCTCCTGACATTTTTACATTACTTGCTTTCCAATTTAAATAATCAGAAATTTTTCCTGACAAACGCAAGGTGTATTTAATATTGAATAAATTGCGTAAATTAGCCTGATCTAGGGTCTGTAACCAACTAATCAGTTGCGTTTTAAGATCATTACTAGCATAAAAACTAATCTGTAATTTTTTAGCAAAATTTGCTTGCTGACTTAAATTTTCTAAAGTAGCATCAATCTTGACCCCTTTAGGGAGTAAACATAATACTGGCCGATTTTGTGCTAAAACCAAAGCCAGTAAATAAGCTGCTTGCGTATCTAGATTTTTAGCCAAGATCAACAAAGCATCAACTTTGAGCATGCCTTCGTTATTATCTTTGTTTTTTTTCAAAACCGGGGTTAAATTACTAACTAGAGAAACTCCAGCCTGTTTTAAATAGTTACTTACTAAACTAGTTTCACTAGTAGCTTGCGGACTGTAAAAATATATTTTCATAATTTTCAACTTTAATATAGTAAATACTCACCAATTAAATTTTTATTTAATAATTTGCCAAATTCTAAATTTGATTTTACATTAGCCGCTAACCACATGGTTTTAATTAGCGCTGTTGACCAAGTACAATTATTAATAAAAAATACGTTTGCCTGAGGGTGATAATCAGTAAAATTATATAAAACTATTGGTCTTGCCCAATCTTTGATTTGTTTTAATTTATCAGGCTCCAAAATGGACCCGGTCTCACCTTTGATAATTATGGCTTTATACCTTTTTACTTCTGCCTTAGAAAATAACCAGGGCAGACCGCTAACATTATTTAAGATTAAGATCTCAGCCTGTAATTTATTATAATTTGGTAAATTAATTTTATAACTCGGCAAATTAGTTTTTACATTAACACCAAAATCTACTCTTCCCCAATAATTATTATCAAGACTACTAAATAGATTTAGATCACTATTGGGCTCAAAATTAGCCCGCACAGCAGCCAGTAACCTAGTGCCAAACATGATAGCTGGTTGTGGCAATTTATAATCTAAAGCTTGAATAGCGTTAATCAAATTAGCTTTTAAACCTAAACCACTATATTTATTCTTAATTTTAACTAAATATTCTTTGTCCTGTTGCCACTCTAGGCCACTTAAATAACTAGAAGTCAAAATAATATTTTTAGCAAAATTAGCTAATAAAAAAGTTAAAGCACTGGCTGTATAAGTTAATTGCTCATTACGACTAACAATAATAAAGCCATCTACTTCAGCTTGTTTAGCTAAAATAATCTTAGCCATTTTTTCCCAAATAACAGCATTTAAAACATCTTCTTCGCTACTAATAAAAACTGGCTCTAAATCAGCCATGATTGATAACTCTGGCAAAGAGTTTAACCAAGCCGGAATATCACTTGCTTCTTGTATGCTTAATAAGCGCTGATTTTTATCCAAAAGCCAAGTGCCACCAGCTAGTAACAATAATATTTTTTTTCTAAATCTAGCCATTAATTTTATCTTTAGCCGAAGTAATAAAATAAAAGACTACTATATTCATTAATAAAGTAAATATTGGACCAAGCCAACCTAAACTAAATTCTCCTAGATAATTTAACAATATATTAAAATAAGCGCCACCAAACAAGCCAATACTAATGGTTAAAATTAGCCATTTTAATTGCTTTTTAGCCAAACCTTCCGCATGTTTATATTTAACAAATAATAAATAAATTGACCAAATTGCTAATGCCACAAAATAAGCTGCATACAAAATAAAAACTGGCTTATAATAGCGCGATATATAGTCAGATGAGTTGCCAATCCAAACGGTACTAACAATAAACCATTTAGTATAAATTACTATAGATAATAAAATAGTAAATAACCAAATTATAGTAGTTTTGACTTTATTTATCTCTTCTCTTTGATATGGAAAATGCAAAGAAAAATAAAATAAAGAAATAATAATACCAATTCCAGACATGTTAGTTGTTCGATCATAAAAACTTACTAAATTTATATTATCAAAATAATACGCCAATATTATACCTAAAATCCAAGTAAAATTAAAAAATGTTAAATAAGAAAAATATTTATTAATCTTCTTACTGTTGCCTCTAGAAAAAATGAATATGCTCATCAATAGATTAACTGTACCTGCAATAAATAAAACTAAATTTTGTAAAGTAAAAATTTCTAACATAAGTTAATTATTTATTTTATCTTTTGGCATTATAATAAAACTTAAAACTATAAAATTGATAAATAACGTAAATAAAGGACCCATGTGAATATAATAAAAATCATCATTATACATTGAGAATAAATTAAAATAACTGCCAAAAAAAGTACCTAAAAATACCCCCCAAAATACAATTTTTAATTGCCATTTAAATAAACCCTCTGCCAAACGATATTTATAAAATATAAATATCAGTGCCACTAACATTAATAAAACTAATAGTAAAGTGTATATTATATAAAATAATAAATTAAAATTAGCCATATTACCGGGCCAGATTATTGTATCTACAACGAATGATCTATAAAAAACCGTAGTATAAACTAACACAATAACCACAATAAAATTTAACAACCATTTATAAATTTTTGGCAAATTAAAAATTTTATATGGAAAATATATAGAAAAATAAAATAAAAATACCACCACCAAAAAAGCAAAACTATAAGGCAGGCTAGCAAAAAATCTTAATGTCTCTTGATTGGAACTTAAATTAAAAAACATTAGACTTAAAGACCAAAAAAAATTAGCTAAAGTCATGCAACTAAAATACAAATTTATTTTATTACTTACTCCTCGACTAAAAATAAATACGCTCATTAATAAATTAACTATACCGACTATTAATAGAGTTAAATTTTGTAGTGTTAAAAAATTTTCCATTTTATTCTAATATCTAAAATTTTAATTATTTTTCTTTCCCGCCATTGCTTGTTCATACAATAATAAGCTACCAATAGCAATA
Source organism: uncultured Gammaproteobacteria bacterium (assembly GCA_964533435.1). Classification (GTDB taxonomy): domain Bacteria; phylum Patescibacteriota; class Patescibacteriia; order UBA1558; family GWA2-36-10; genus CAZWIT01. Next base: position 8,226 of record CAZHLU010000040.1, read on the forward strand.
TCCAGATATTTATTAACTTCAATTAAAAACTCTAATTGTTGTATTGATAATAGCCTTTGTTTATTATCTATTAACAATATACCTAAAAGTTGTTGATTATAAAACACTGGCAAGGCAATGTCAATATGACTAGCTAAAAGCTCAGTGGTTGCCACAGAATCCCCTTGCCAATAAACCAACTCAGCTGTTTGCTTTATTTCTTTAGCTTGAGCCAATTGTTGTAGCCACTTATTGTCATTTAAAGATAATAACCTTTCTCCACTAGGAAAAACTTGATAAAAAATATCCGGCTGATTACGTTTGGATAAATATAAATAAATATCATTATAATCAATAATATGACTAATTTCTTTAGTAAGATTAGCTAGTAAAAAATTTAAATCCTGACTAGAACGTAAAATTTTAGCAATAGTATTCAGAGCTTACGCATAGTCCCAGGCTGGTGTAACAAGCAAGTAAGCCAAAGAACGACTGACTGCTCCAAACACTTCTCGCTCTAG
>CAZHLU010000041.1:0-8579 GCA_964533435.1 uncultured Gammaproteobacteria bacterium
ATAAAAATCAGATTATCAAAGAATTTACTAAACAAGAAAATTTAAAGCTTGATTATTTGTATGATAATGCAGATGAAATTTTTTTAGCCAAAGAATTAACCAAAGATATACACGAATTTGATAATACTAACGGCATGTTAGCTTTTATGTTGGAGCTCTTGCCACTGGCTTATTATCATCGGGCTAAATATGTGATTTTGGGCAATGAAGCTAATTTTATGGATAGCTTTATTAATCATGATGGTAATTTGGCTTATCCTTCTTTTGATCAATCTATTGTTTATGCTAAAAAACATAATCAGCATTTAGCAAAATTTACTAAAAATAATTTGCAATCAGTAAGTTTAGTAGAGCCGATTTATAATTTAGCCGAAATGCATCTTTTGTATCACCGTTATCCTGATTTATTAAAATTTGTCATGTCTTGCTCGCCGGAAAAGCCCGATAGTGAACGCTGGTGTTATGATTGTCCCATGTGTGCTAAGGCCTTTTTGTATTCAGTAGCAGTCGGAGGGGATCCAAAATCAATTAAATTTACTAAAGATTTTTTTGCTCAAGAATATCAAGCTCTATATCCTTTGTTTGCTAAAGAAATTAAGCGTGCTTACGAAAAGCCCCAGGCTGTTCGCGACGAACAGTTACTGGCCTTTTTACTAGCCTATCAAAATGGTGCCCAAGGTTATTTGATTGATTTGTTTGTCAAAAATTATCTTAAGGAAGCCAAAAAAAGAGAAAAAGTATTGCGGGCTAAGTTTTTTGGCATTCATCCTAGCACTACTATTCCTACAGAATTTAAAACTAAGTTATTAAATATTTACAAGCAAGAACTTAAAGGACTCTTATGAAAAACGGGAATGATTTTAGTGACAAGACTATACTACTTGTCAACACTGGCTTTATTAAAAAAAGGTTTATTTTACAGCGCCTTAAAAAATTAGGTTTAAAAATCGTTTGTTTAAATAGTGAAAAAAATTGGGCACAGGCCTATGTTGATCATTGGATTATTGCCGATAATACTAATTATCGGGAAGCGATTGCCGCTGTTAAAGATTTTATCAATTCTAATCCAGAAATTCACATTGATGGAGTTTTAACTTTTTGGGAAGATGATGTGCTACTTACTTCTAAAATTGTTGATAAATTTAATTTTATTGGTACGCCTTATGGTATTGCCAAGCGTATTCGTAATAAGTTTGCTTTTCGTGAGTTTTGTCAAAACAATGGTCTGCCCACACCCAAGCACGCCATACTCAAAAGTTTAAATGATATTCAAAATCTACCGGAAGATTTTACTTTCCCCATGGTTATCAAGCCAGCTTACGGTGCTTTGAGTGCTTATGTTATTAAGGTAGATAATAAAGAAGAATTGATTGATACTTATAATTATGTACGCAAAAATATTTCAGTAAAAATCGAAAGCGCCTTAACTGAAGGTTTGGATATTTTTGTCGAAGAATATATTGCCGGTGATGAAGTAGATGTGGATATTGTTTTACAAAACGGTAAGATCAAATTTCATTCTATTACTGATAATCATCAGACTAAAGAGCCATTTTTTGTGGAAACTGGTGATTCTTTGCCTTCTAGTCTTTCTACCAAAATTCAGGGCGAATTATTAAGTTTAGCTGAAGAAACTTTAGAAAAATTAGGTGTGCAAAATGGTATTGTACACTTTGAAGCCAAATCTACCAAAAATGGTCCAGTGCCAATCGAAGTTAACTTACGTATGGGTGGTGATCAAGTTTATTCTTTTATTAAAGCAGCCTGGGGCGTTGATTTGGTAGAATGTGCAGTCAGGATCGCTTTAGGTGATCATTTACCAAAAATTGAGCGTCCAGAAATTCCCAAAAAATATATTACGGGTATTTACTTTTTATCTGATCATTCTGGTGTTTTATCTAAACTTGATATTGATCACGATATTTATAAAAAAGAATATTTGGAAGAAATTTATTTTTTCAAAAAGATCGGGGATGCCATTTTGGTGCCACCAGAAGGTTATGAATTTTTAGGTTGGATTACAGTTTCTGGTTTTAGTATGCCTGATGCTCAAGAAAATTTAAAAGATGCCTTAAAACATATTAATTATGAGGTAGCGAAATTTGCACCTGAATCATCGATCGGTAAAACTTCTCGTAAAAATAGTTTTTCGCATGCAGCTTTAAATACCAGTTTATTGATTCATAGTGCTAAGATTGAAAAGATTAGGGTTTTAAAAAAGGAAGATCAACGTAATTTGCATGTTGGCATTGCTTGTAATATTTATGAAGGTGGTAATAGTGTAGAAAAAGATTTAATGTCCGTTGGTCTTAATATCGAAAAAACTTTGAAAGATCGTGGCTATCGAGTAACTTTTTTCAATTTTAATGAAATCGAAAAAGCTTTTAATGATTTAAAACATAGTGATGTTGATATTGTTTTTAATGTTTGCGAACGTATCAATGATTCTAGCTTGTTAGAACCACACGCTGCTTCTTTACTTGATGTTTTGGGTATTCCTTATACTGGCTCTAATCCTTTAACTTTGAGCTTGTGTATTGATAAGATTAGAGTTAAGAAACTACTGGCTCATCATAATATTCCAACCCCTCGTTGGGATTATGCCTATACTTTAGATGATGATATTGATGAAAGTTTAAAATATCCTTTGATTGTCAAACCAGCCAACACTGATAATTCTATTGGTATTGGCAATGATTCGGTGGTAAGTAATCGTGAAGAATTAAATCGGCAACTAAAGAAGATCATTGATGAGATTGGTAGTCCAGCTTTGATTGAAGAATTTATTGATGGTGATGAATATGATGTTTCTATTGTTGGTAGCGAAGAAGATGATCTCAAAGTTTTACCTTTGTCGCGTTCAGTTTTTAAAGATATGAAAGAAGGTAATTGGCATATTTATACTCATGAAATGAAATTTGGTCCTAAACATGTTGAAGATTATGGTGTAGTAGTACAGGCACCACCTAAAAATATTAGTAAAAAATTAGAGACTTTGATGACGGAAATTGCTCTAGATACTTATAATATTTTAGATTGTCATGATTATGGTCGTGTAGAAATTAGAGTTGATAAAGATGATAATCCTTATGTTTTGGAGCTTAATCCTAATCCCTCAATTAATATTGGCGACTGTGTGCCGGATATGGCCGGCCTCACTGGTCTTGATTATGGTGATTTCTTAGAAAGTATTATTAGTATGGCGATTAGTCGTTATCGTAATCGTCCGCCTTATAATCATCTCAAAACTAATTCGATGTAAAACTTGTGAGTACAAAAAACAAAGAATATCGAGTTGGAATCATGGCTAGCGGTATTGACGCTTTATTTTTAGCAGATCATGCTTTGTCTAAAAATATCAAGCTTTTTTACCTAGTGCCTTATGACATGCCTGAGGAAGTTTGGGCGCGTCAATTTTTGCCAATGGCTGACATTATTTTTTATCGTTTAAAAAATAAAAAAATATCCATGACCATGATTGATTTTGAGGGCATGGTTCATAATTCTGATATTGCCAGTCTACTTAAGAAAAATAAAGTCGATTATCTTTTAGTTGATCACGGTGTTGATAAAAGTTTATATTCCTGGGCTAAAAAACACAATATTAAATTAATTGCTACGGATTTTAAATTAAGTGAATGTTTAGAGCATAAAATTTATTTTGATAGTTTCTTAAGTAAATATAATTTACCTAAACCAGCTAGTCAGATTATTAGCCCAGCTTCCAAACTAGAACTCAAAGGCAAGCTAGTTTTACAGGATCCAGTTTCTTGTGGCGGCGATGGTACTTATTTTATTAAAAATAGTAGTGATATTAAAAAATTGTTGCTCAAGAAAAAAATCAAGGCAAGTCAAAAATATTTATTACGGCAGTTTGTTAAAGGTGAAACCTATGGCATTACTATCTTTATTACGCCGAGTCAGATCGCCTTATCAGCCTTACGGGTACAGTGTTATGATGGTATTAGCGACTTGGGGCAAAAGATTTTTGCTGGTATTGAGTGGTTGCCGAGCAGATTATTTAAAACTAAATTGCAAGCTAATATTAATTCAGTTTTTTTAAGGCTAGCTAAAGCCTTGGAAGAAAATCATTTTTTTGGCTATGCTAATATCGATTTTATAGTTGATGACAAAGACGAAATTTATATTATTGAATGCAATCCACGTTTTGCTGCTTCTACTACGCAGTTGTTAAAATTTACTGAGACGATTGGCAATATTAATACTGATAAAATTTTTGTGGAAGATTTTATTTTAAAAACCGCTAAAAATATTAAACAAAAAATATCATATTTTCCGCAGTCCAATTTTAAAGGAGCTTTACTGTATATTCAGACCGCTTTGGATGTTAAGAAATTTTTAGTAAGTAAAGAATACCCAGGCGGTGTTTATCGTTTACAAAATAATAAAATAAAATTTATTACACCTGATGTCAGGCGAATTAGTTTAAAAGCTAAAGAATTTATCTTTTATTCTGATACTAGAAAGGGTGAGTATCATGAAGCTAATACAGTGCTAGCTTCAATAGTTTCTAATTTTTCTTTGTATAATGGCAGTCATCAGCCAAACAAATATGCTAAGTTAATTTTAAAATATTTTAAATATTAAATATTTTTTTAATGTCTGTAATTTCTGAAGCGCAAGCTAAAAAATTAGTGTCTAAATTTTTAAAAGAGAAACCTCAATATTTGCAGGGTAATTTAGCTAATGTTTTAAAAGATAATTTACCCAAAAGAAAAGCTATTTTAGCTTTGACTAAAAAATATCCAACTCCTTTTTATGCTTTTGATGATAAGGCAGCAAATAATGCTGCTCAAGAATTTAAAACAATTTTTACTAAAGCAATACCAAATTTAGAAATATATTATGCTGTTAAATCTAATCCTTGTTCTTATTTATTAGAGACAGTAGTAAAAAATGGTTTAGGACTAGATGTTTCTTCTGGTCGAGAATTAAATTTTGCCTTAAAAGCAAAAGCTAAAAAAATAGTTTTTTCAGGACCTGGTAAAACTGACTCTGAACTTAAACTAGCTATTGCCAATGCTGATAAATTAATTATTCATTTAGATAGTTTTAGTGAGTTAAAACGTTTAGGTAAAATGTTGCGCGCTAGCAAAAAGACTATTAGAGCTGGCGTGCGTGTTTATACTAAATACCATGACGCTTGGACCAAGTTTGGTATTTCACTGACAGAGTTGCCGGAGTTTTTTGAATTAGCCAAAAAATATCCAAATATAGATTTAGGTGGCATTCAATGTCATATGAGCTGGAATCAAGGCGCAGAACCATATCAAAAAATGTTAGCAGAAATTGCTAAAGCTATAAAAAAATTAAGTTTAGAACAAAGACAGCAAATAAAATTTATTGATTTTGGTGGGGGATACGAGGCTCATCGTTATGAAGGGCAGTTTTCTTGGGCAACAGCTCAAGGTGAAGTTTTAAAAACAGCAGCTGAATATTTTGGTAAAAGTATTAATTTTAAAGATAAATATTATTTAAACCAGGCGCCAAAATTAGAAGTTTATGCTCAGGGCATAGCCCAAGCTATTAAAAAATATTTAGATCCTTTAATTTCATGTCAGTATTTTTGTGAACCAGGAAGAATTATTTCCTATCAATCAATGCATTTGATTTTGGGGGTAGTTGATGTCAAAAAACCAGGTATGGCTATTTTGGATGGTGGTAATAATATGTTAGGTTATGAATTATTTGAAGAATATTATTATCCAACAATTAATTTAACTCGGCCCTCTAATAAAGAAATTGCTTGCCATTTATTTGGTTCTTTATGCACGCCTTATGATTTATTTGGCTATTATTGTTATGCTAAGTCTATCAAAGAAGGTGATATTATTATGATTCCTAATCAAGGTGCCTATACTTTTACTTTGGCTCAGGATTTTATTAAGGGTATTCCACCGGTTTATCGGATGAGAAAATAAGCGCTATTAATTGATTTATATTTTAAAATAATCTGCCTCCGCCGTCCGCCAACTGGCGGAGACGGATAGCAGATTATTTTTTTATTTTAATTTAACTATCAAGACGCCTTGTCCGCCTTGAGTATATTTGCCGGGGCTGATATTTTTGACCAAAGGGTGTTGTTTTAAATAATCACTAAGTAGGGGTTTGATTACCGGTCCATTAGCAGAATGTAAGCCTTGGCCGACAATAAAAGAAATTGTTTTTAGATTTTGTTCTAAGCATTCATTTATAAAATCTTCTGTCAGTTCTATAATTTGTTCACTAGTTAAAGGGCCGCGATTATGAAAATCAAAGCTAGCTAGGGGCAAATTTAAATGCTGGTATTTATTAGCCATATATTTATGATAGCATTATCTTAAAAATAAAAAAACATTGTTATTATTTAATTTTTTTTGTTATAATAATATTATGAAAAAGAAATTAGTCATTGTTAATGATTCTTTTCAGAAAAATTACCGTTATTATTTAACTGAAAGCCCAGGTAAAAATTTTCAAGCAGATTTTAAACCAGAATTAACTCCCAAACAAATGCTGGCTTTGGGTATTTTTGGCGGTAAATATTTAGGCGATTGTCAAAGAGAATTTCCTAAAAGCTGGTTTATAAAAGCCAAGTTGGCAAGTGGCAAAAAGGATCCGCAATTAAATTATTTTAAAGTAAATGCTAGTCAGCCCTTGAAAGTTTGGCAACAAAAAGGTTGGATCTATAGGCAAGATCCGCGTGGTTGGTTTCAGTGGTATTGTCGTTATTATATGGGTAGAAGAATTCCTGGTGAAGATCAAAGGCAAATTAAACGTTGGTTAAATGTTAGACGGCATCTTTATCAGATTGTGAGGCATTGCAAGGCTGGTGATATAAAATGTCGTCCTAGACAAAGACAGGCCTTGTTGCATTGGGCCTATGATACTAGAAAACTATAAAAATAGACTAGGGGAGTTTGTTTTGTGATTATAGCTTGACCCAGAGCTATTTTTTGTTAAACTTATTTTGTTGTTCTTTAGCTCAAAGGAGGTCTTCATTGTGCGGCGCTTGAAGCTGGTCTGGGAGTGGACTTGGGGTATTTTAGTGATGTTAGTCATTATCCTGGCAGTATTATCTGTTTATGTGCCTTGGTGGCAGATCTTTAGTCATTGATCCCAAGAGTCAGGAGGCTTTTGGGATTTTTTTATTATTGTCTAAAAAATTTAGATCTGTTAAAATATCAATGTTTTTATTATTAAAATACAATTTATGACCGCTAAATTAAAGTCATTTATTTTTTTTCTTTTAGAAATAGCGATTTTATCTATTATCTTACATTATATACGTGAACAATTAGTGCATAGTCACAATCATGAGGTTTCTACCTTTTTGCCTATGTTAATTGACATTGCCTTTTTAGCTTTATTTGCTTCTTTTGGCGGTCGTTTAGCTAGCATTTTACATATTGCGCCTATGGCTGGAAAAATTATCATGGGTATTGTAGCTGGTCCAGCTATTATTGGTGTTATTGATCCTTATGCTGAGGGGGTGGAGCTTGCGCGTTTGGCTGGCGTATTATTTATTTTATTTGAAGCTGGTTTACATTTTGATATGGCTTTACTTAAAAAAAATATTGTCTTGGCAACTTTAGTTGCTTGTGTAGGCGTATTAATACCTTTAGTTAGTTTTACAATTTTGGCTTACTATGTAATGCATTTAGCTTTAATTCCTAGTGTATTTTTAGGTGGTATATTTACCGCTACTTCGGTTGGTTTATCAGTCGAAGCTTTAAAAAGGGCTGGCAAATTGGAAACTAATGTTGGCAATATTATTGTTGGGGCAGCAGTTTTAGATGATATTTTGGGTGTGGTGATTTTGACTGTTTTAGCTAAATTAGTTGCTAGTGGTGAAATGACTAGCAGTCCTTTTGGCTTAAATCCTTTTGTATGGCTAACCATAGCCGTTGTTGTCTTTATGGCAGCAACTTATATGTTGTGGAGCTGGGGTCTAGCTCATAAAATCGCTACTTATTTAAATAATAATTATGCGCATAATAGTACTGGTATTTTTACTAGATTCTTTTTTGCGATGTTAATGATTGGAGCGGCACTGGCTGCTATGATTGGTTTAGAGCCAGTTTTGGGTGCCTTTGGTATTGGCGTTGTTTTGTCTAAAGTTGATGATGAAATTAAGCATGAAGCCTGGGCCAAGTTAGATGGTTATATGCATATTTTTGTAGGTGCTTTTTTAGTCAGTATTGGTACTATGTTGCCTCGTAGTTCTTTGGTAGAACTAAAAGTTTGGTTGTGGGCATTATTATTTACCATACTGGCTTTTGTAGGAAAATATTTAACTAAATATTTAATTAAAGATAAAGAAGAAGGTTTATTAGTTGGCTTAGCAATGACAATTCGCGGTGAAGTCGGTTTAGTATTTGTGGCAGTGGCTTTAGCAAGTCGTGCTTTATCAGACACCCTAGCTTCTTCAGCGCTACTAGCAGTAATTTTAGTAACAGTAGTAGGCGCAATTTTATTTGAAAAGGCAGTAAGTGCTAAAAAAGTTTTAGCTTAATTATATTTTAAAAACTAATCACTTTAAAGTGATTAGTTTTTTATTTAGCTTAAAAATATGCTAT
>CAZHLU010000042.1:0-8537 GCA_964533435.1 uncultured Gammaproteobacteria bacterium
CAGGAACTTGGGAAACGGCTTGAGCTTCATCTTGTCCTCCTGTTTCTGGAAGTTTCACTTTCCGTTCGACTTCAGGCCCTGAAAAAGTGCTGGATCTACTCGATCAAGTCGTCGTAACGACCAGTCTGCGAACCTTCTCTACTAACCGGAACCCTGTTAGTTTCCGGCATGATCATCGGATCGATTTCCATGACCAGATTATTGGAAGCCGCGATCAGCGCTTGCTTCTCGCTAGCCCCCAAAAGAATAGACTCGGGCTTCCGCTCCCATTCTTCAATCATCTGTAGAGCACGCTCTTCATAGATGCCGTTCTGCAGATCAGTCGAGTTGATGAAACCCCGGGAGATCTCGACGAACTCCTGGATTTCTCCCAACTTCCGACCGTAGTCTTCAGCCAGGAACTCATTGGCCTGATCGAACAACATCTTCTTGTCCGGATCTCCGCGCATGATGGACATGGCGGATCGGATGGCCGAATGACCAGCCAAAATCATCTTACGTTCACGCTCCTTGACCTCGATTTCCGAAGCCAGGTCCTCGATGAGGATCTCGGCCGTCTCGCGCATCTTGGTCAGCACCCGATAGAGAAGCTCCATCTTGTTGTAGAGCTCCTGCAAAGTGCGATTTGATGCTTCGAGCCGACCAGCCCGACGCGCTTGCAAAGCCATTACTGGCCGCTGACTTCCCTTGCGGGCAGCCGCCGCCAATTCAACGGCTTCCAGACGTTGAGCTTCGTTCCTATCGATCTCGCGCTTGAGTCCGGCCATCTGACCACGCAGATTGGTAATCTGCTCCATCATATGACGCAAACTCTTGCGCAAATCTTCCAGATAATTCTTCAAGATACCAATGGGATCCACAGTTGCCCAGAGTGACGTCAGCTTACGCATCGCACTCTGGAACATATAGCTCACCACCGTCCGAAACTTCTTGTTGGTAATGAGATAGAGCAGTCCGGCCAAAATCAGGCCGAAAACGACAGTCAAAACGGCGTTCTGCAGGATACTGACCAAAAAGGGCAAGATCTTGTACAGACCCATACCCAGGCCAATGACCAGCAGAGCCGAGACGACCATGCCAGTGGTCCCTTCCTTCTTTTCCCAGAAGGACTTGGGACGCATATCGGGCGTCGTCGGAAGATTCATGCTATTCCCCTTCTTGTCTAGAAGGCCTAGGCCTTCAGGTGAGTCTGGATGCGTGCCAGGTCTTGCTCGAGTTGTGACTTGAGCGCAACCTGGGCACCAGTGAACTGGGATCGCGAATGTTCGAGACGCTGCTTCACCTGCTCGATGTCGTGAGCGAGTTGATCTCGCTGACGACGCAAGCTGTCCATCTGCACCTGCAGATTAGCCAACTGTTGATCGATATTTCCCAGCTGAGTTTCCTTGCCAGGAATATCGTTCTCGGCCTTGGAAGCTAAATTCCTCTCAAACTCCTCCTGCTCCTTTTTCAGAAGCTCGAGACGTTGAGAGGCCGCCGCGGTCACAGCGTTCAAAGACAGTCCCTGCGCTTCGGCCGCCTTGAGAGCAGCCTGATAGAGCATGGCTTCATCCTTGATGATGCCGGACAGCGACACCAGTAACAGAGCAAACTGCTTCCAAGCCGGTGGCGAAGCTTCGTCGATGGTCCTGATCAGGACCGCCAGAAACTTCTCATTCGGCATGGCGGCAGTCGCAGTGACTACCGGATTTGGAGTGATAACCGGAGATGACGTCTGACTCTGACCGCTGTTGGTCGGAGTACTAGCCGGAGTGGCTGACGTCGACTTCTTGCTCCCATCGTCTTCGAAGAGAGCACCCTTGATCACATCCTTCAAACCCATGAGATTCCTCCTCTCTTGCGCTTTGACGCCTTGTTTGTTTGTGACTTCTATTTAAAAACTGAAATACTAGTCTAGCCACCATTGGCTATCTAGAACCCACAATTTCTCTATCACAGGACATTCACCACCCTGATTGGCAGCCCGCCCAAACACACTTTGGACTAAACTTTTTACCTTAGCATAAAATTCAAATTTTGTCAAGTCATAAGAACCCCAAAAAACCCTTATTTTTTGATATTTTAAATAAAAAACCGGCCACGATGACCAGTCAATATTTTTTACTTGCCAATATTAGCTGGCGGTACAAAGGCATATTTTAAGCCACAAGTTTCACAATGAAACCCATCTGAACGTTCTCTCATCTGATTAGCGCTACCCGGACCAATAATAATAGGTCCTGTTCTAGGATCATACTCACGTATAATAACCTGAACAATATTACCCTTACACACTACACATTTACCACCGGTCTCCAGGTTCTTGGGCATGTTTTATCCTTTGGTTGGAGGAACACAAAGACTATTTATAAATTATCATTATTTTCTAAATTGAGCAAATTTTTTTTCTTATCTAAACCACCAGCATAACCAACTAAATTTCCACTACTACCAAGTACTCGGTGGCAAGGCACGATTATGGCAATTGGATTTTTATTTACTGCTTGACCAACAGCACGAGCGGCCTTTGGTTTACCAATAGCCTTGGCTAAATCTTGATAAGATATCACATTAGCATAAGGCACGCTTAATAATTTTTGCCAAACTAAGCTTTGCCAAACGGTACCCCTAAGTGCTATGGGTACTGAAAACTTTTTTCTAGTCCCTTGAAAATATTCTGATAATTCTTGCTTGGCAAGTTTGGTAATTTTATTTGGCAAAATCTTATTTTTTCTTTTGACAAAATCCACACCTAAAACAAATTGGTCTGTAGCAGTAATTGCTAACAGACCAAGTGGAGTATTCAAATAATCTTGAAAATATTCGGGCATTTTATTTGACTAATGGTTGTGCTGACGCACTATAAACCGTCATGGTAATACAATCATAACCTGGCTTGTACTTCCATTGTGTGCGATATTCATCTTTAGTAGAATCAGTTAAAAAATCTGTACATAAATCATACTGAACATCTGATACTAGCTTATATTCTATATTTTTTTTGCTAAGTGGATTGACCAGTTGACTTTCTAACAAGGAATTATTATCAATTGCTAATAACATTTGTAAATTCTCTGGCAATTTTTTATTAGCAACATAATAATTATCAACCGCCGAATTGATATTATAAAAATTATCAATCACCTGGCGATCAATCCTTCTGTTTCTAGCTTCTTTAGGTGATTCGATTACCAAAAAAGCAAAACTCAAAGCAGCAATGATAATAAGCAAAGAGCCAAATAAATAAGTAGTAATCAATTTATCTTTACCCTGAGTAACATTTTCCCTTTTGATATCATAAAAATAAAAGGAAAATACTATAGTCGCAATCGCAATAACGGTCAAGGTTTTTAAAATAAATTTAGCTTTTATTTCTCCATCAAGCAGACTATTGATCACGGCAATCAAATAACCCAAAACTACCACGGCTGCTATCAACAAGATAAAATAGGTTAACCATTTACGCACTCCCATTTCTTTATCTAGTTCGCCAGATTTTAAATTTTTAGCAATCAGACTCTGCATCCAAAAATACAAAGGCGTTGCTACAATCAAGGCTGAAATAGCAAATTTTAATAATTCCATCGAAACCCTTGATTCATAAACGTTGGTAACAACATCGGCTACATATTTATTGATAATCTGAAAGACTATTGCCCCCACCGAAAAGGAAACAAAAACTAAGGCTACTAATGATAGTAAATACCAAAAAGCAAATTTTGGTGAATTGTTTTTTGTCATATGTTTATTATTTATTTAATTGATAAAGAATAATACCCGCTGCCACAGCCGCATTCAAAGATTCGGCTTTGCCCTGTCCTTTGATTTTGTAACGCAAATCAGACAAATTAAGTATTTGGTCAGACACACCATGTGCCTCACTACCAATAACTATAGCTGTCTTGGATTTTGTTTCAAATCCAGCTTGACCATGACTATCCGCGGCTATGATTTGATAATCGTGTTTTTTTAAATCTTGGACCAACTTAATCAAATCTTGGTTTTGATAAAAATTAACATTAAAAATCGAACCCATAGAACTAGCTACCGTTTTAGAATTATAAATATCGGCACAATTTAAATTTAAAAATACATCTTTAACTCCAAACCAATCAGCACTACGAATAATAGTGCCTACATTGCCCGGGTCCTGAATACTATCTAATAGTAGAATTGCCTCTGCTTGATAAGAAAACTTTTTAACTGGCAAAAAACTAAAAACTGCCACTGCTCCTTGTGGTGTACTGCTAGGAGCAATTTTTTTTAACTCACTATTACTAATAGTAATATAATCAACATTCTTCCAGTACTCGCGATACTTTAAGCTTGCCTCTTCTGTAACATATAAACCCTTAAAGTACTTGGATTTAAGATTTTCAGCTATTACCTTAGGATTGTCAACTAAAAACTGGCCCTCTAGATCACGGCTTTTTTTAAGCTGTAAAGACTTTAAAAAGGCTAATTCTTTATTAGTAAGCATATAGCTATTATAGCCAAAAAGCCAAAATCAAGCAATTTATAAGCTATCAATAAATTATTATATTTTTTAAAAAAATTGAAAAAACATTCAATCTAATATAATAAAGCCCAGTCTTGGCAACTGGGCTTTTTTTTAAATTATTCTGTTAATTTATCAAGATACTGGCCATAAGCCCAGGCTATTTTATTGTCAGGCAAAATAATTTGATACCAAACAAATTGATCATTATTGGGGTTAGACGTAAGTTCACTAATTTCTAATTTATCACCATCGTGAGCAGTACTAATAATACTAGCAGTCCTACTAGGTTGTGAGCGAAGATTTAGCAAACCTAAAGGTGTCTTTTTGACCACGGCATAATAATGTTTCTCTTGAACAGCGGTGCTCTCGTTAGCAACAATATCTACAGTTGAAGAGGCTTGGATGGTACTGGTCGCATTATCAACTGCCTTAATATCATTGTTATCTACGGCCACCATATTATAATCAATTTTTACAGTTTCATTATTTTGCTGATTTAAATTCTGTCCTTTAGGCACCAAGGTATAAATACTAGATAACCAATATAGTAAAGCTGCCAGCAAAGCAATAACTAAAATTACTAATAAAGCATGAAAATGGCGTTTTATTTTTTCAAATAAATTTTTTAAAGCCGCCTTAATACCAAGATGAATTTCTTTGCTTAAAAATTTCTTTAATTTACTTTCCGCCTTAACGCTATTATTCATTTTTTGAATCTGACTTTTTTTGGCACTAATTTTTTTACCAGCAGACGTTTGCCAATCAATATGATTCTTAAGAGTCTTATGTTGTCTCCAAGTATGGAACAATATAAATATCAATAAGATTACATTAATAGCTAAAAGAATAATAATATTAGTAGCCACACTTGTATTAATACCAGAGATAAACCCAAATAGACTGGCCTGAGGAGCATCGCGATCAAGCAAATTCTTCAAAGCACTTAAATCTTCTTTGGCCTTATCTAGACTGAGTAAATTTTCTGAATATATGGCTATCAAATTTTCAGCTGAATTAAAGTTTTCTCTTTGCAAACTAATAATTTTATCTATCTTCTGATCTAAATCGTTCTTTAAAATCAAAGCTTGAGGGAAATATTGACTTGGCAATAATTTATCATAATATTCGCTAGCTTGATTCTTGATTAAATTTAATTCTCTTTCAGTAATATACCAAACATTTTGCATGCGGATAGTCTTTTTGATAGTTTCCTTCGGATTTAACTTAAACTCAGCGCTAGCAAGTAAGGCCTGTTTTTCTTGGTCGTATTCAATAGTAAAGCCACCATTATCAATAATATTTTCTAATTTTAATTCTTTCGGTAAATATTCTTTATACAAATATTTTTGAGAAACTTCAGCTGGATTATAAATACTAATATTTAAATCAAAAGAATTTATTGTATACTTTGAAGTTAAAGTTGGGCTCAAAATTTCAGTATCCGGTTTTTCCGGTGGTTTAGTAGTATCACTTGGTGGTTTAGTGGTATCACTTGGTGGTTTAGTTGTTTTATCAACCAAAGTTAGACTAGCCTGACCCATGCCAGTTAAAACATCCGTACCAATACCATCGTTAGCTCGAGCAGCGCCAGCAGAGAAAAAAATAGTAGCCGTACCAGCTTTTTTAGCTCGAAAAGTAATAGAAATCAAAGTGCCGCTAGTACCAGTGTAACCTGGTGTTGGTATACCACCATTAAAACTAATAGAGCCCGAACCATTAGAAAAAGTCGGCTCCTCTACCCACAAAGAAAAAACCGAACCTTTGCTAATAGAGGCAACGTCCAACATGTCCGTAGGAAAACTAATATTAGCTTCCGCATTGTTAATAGCAACACCTGCTGTATTAACAATCACTGAAACTTTTACAATATCCCCTACTTCCACTGTTTTATTAGCAGGATAAAAATACAAAGAAGCCGCTTGTGCGCTTAAAGCACCGCTAAAAAATATAAATAAAGAGAAAAATAAAACTAAAAATTTATTTTGTTGATTTTGTTTTTCTTTTTGAAACATTTTTAGGTTTAGGAGTATTTTTATTTTTCATTTTTATAATAATAGCAACGGCTACTAATAATAGTAGCAAGGTAACACTCAATAGAGCATACAAGAGACCTTGATATTTTGCCTGAGTAGGTGAAATTGTTGGATCAATCTTAGCCACGCTAACATTTCCAGCCCTATCAACAGCCATTACCATAATGGTGCTACGTAATGATTGATCTTGTAAAATATATGGGCTTTCTGTGCGAACAAAAGCGCGGTTACCTTCTTTTACTTCAAAATGATCCAAACCAGATTGTTCATCTTGTGCTGTAATAGTTAAAAAATATTTTCCTTCAAAAACAAAAGGGTCACGACCAACTAACAAAGACAAATTAGTAGGACCAAGCTTGTCGTTAACTAATATTTCTTGCCATGAGTCAGTACTACTAGCCATAGTCGGCGCCTCTTGAATCGCTAACTCACCATTACTAATTATGGGACGAGAACTTGTACCTAGGCCATCATTTAAATATAAAGTTGTACTAGGAGATACACTAAAATTAGCTACACCTTCTTTTTTAGCAGTAAAAATTATTTTAAATACCAGACCATCCTCTTTTATGCCATTAGGTGAACCGCCAGCAAACATGATTTTGCCGCTCTCATTAGAAAATACCGGTGTCCGCGCCCAAATATTAAATATAGAACCGCCAGTACTCACTTCTTGAACATTTAACATCTCAGTATCAAATGTAAGTTCACCATCAATAGCATTTATTTCTTCACGACCGGCTACTAACTTAAATTCTGCTACAAAAATATCACCAACGCCAATCTTATTAGCTGGTAAAATAAAACCCAAAGAAGCAGCCGAAGTCAAAATCGGAAAAAAAGCTAAAAAGAATGCTGAAATTAATTTTGAAAATATTTTTATTTTTCTGCTCATTTTTTATGGTCTAATTATTGGTATACCTTGACTTCCCCACTGGTATAATAAGATTGAAAAGTCTACTGAATCCACCTTATCGTCGCTATTCATATCAACGCAGATATTACTGTAGGGTGGCTTGGTCTTCCAGAAATATAACAAAATAGAAAAGTCTACTGAATTCACCTTTTGATCATGATTTAAATCTGCCCCAGAACATTGACCTGGTGGAGGCGGTGTTGTGGTTGTAACTGGTGGTGGAGGTGTAATTGGTCCAGGTGAACCACCGCCACTATCCGGTGGTGGAGGAGGTGTTACATTATCGCTAACAGCGGTAAATGACCTAGATGCACCTGATGATTCTGATCCAAAATAAGCAATTACTTTAAAATAATACGATCCGGTATTTGGGACATCGGCTGTTAAATTAGTATTCCAATTTTCACCAGCCTGAATAAATTTAGCAGCTGAAGCATAAAAAATATCATCACCGCCACCGCAAGTATTATTTAAAGAAGAAACAACGCACCATTCATATAGATATTCATATCCACCCGTACCTTCATTAGTAATAGTTACATTAGCAGCCACGGTAGGAATAGTATTATCACTCATACTATTGATAATAACCTGGGCCGGCGCGCCACGCACTTCCCAATAATCACTAATAGTAACTATTTGGCCAGAAGTAACTTCTGTATTTACTATTGTTTCCCAAACACCCTGAGCCGCTAAAGTCGGTACGGTATAAATATACTCGTAAATACCAGTACCAATATCAGTCATGGCAACATTGGAAACAATAGTATTCCTATTTACATCATAAATAGTAATAGTTGGCAAAGCAAAGGCGTCAGCTGGTTGTCCGCCATTAGAAGTATAAATCTTAACCCTGTATTGATTACCAGCTAATATTTGTTGAGCATCCGTCATATTTACAGTCCAAGAACCATTAGAGCCTGAATGAATTACTTGACCAATATAAGCCCAAACATCAGCAGCTGTAATATCATTACCATAATAAGTTAAAGTCCTGGTAGCATTTGCCCAAACGCCAGCGGCAATAGTTGTAGTAGAATAATCTGTTAAGTCTCTACTTGGTGCAAAGGCATCGTTCCAGACATCAGCAGCTAAGCTACCAAAAGAA
>CAZHLU010000043.1:0-8467 GCA_964533435.1 uncultured Gammaproteobacteria bacterium
ATATTTGCTTTGGTATGAATACCATAAAACCTTACCGAAAACACATCGTTATACTTTAGGTCAAAAAATTGATAATTTATTTACGGACGCCATAGAAGCCATAACTGCGGCCAGTTTTTTAACTAAAACTGAAAAACTGCCTTATGTGAAAAGAGCTATACAAAAAATGGATACGCTAAAAGTATTTTTATTAATACTTTGGGAAACCAAGTCTTTGACTGATAAAAAATATATTGCTTTATCTACAAAAATAGACGAAATAGGCAAAATGCTCGGCGGCTGGAATGGACAACTAATAAAACAAAACTCCCCAAACAAGTAGTCGGGGAGAGATAAAGAGAGTTGCGGAGATCGCAGCAGGGTTGTTGTCGTTGAAGTTGTTGTCGAGCCAGTTGTAGTTCCAGTTCCAGCTGCTGTCGTTCCAGTAGAGGTAGCGCACGTAGAGGTTGCCGTTCGAGTTGCGGTTTTGTACAAAATGCCCTCTATATCACTGCTCGTTGAGTACTCTGCGAGCTGTATTTTATTTGGCATATTTAATGCACCAGCACTTTGCACCAAGTATCTTTATTTTTTAAGTTCACATATATCGCACTACCTTAATCCGCCAGCTGGCGGATTAAGATACTCTGGATTATATGGATACTGGATTCGGCAGCAGAAAACCTTGGTCGTCCGCATATTCGCCAAATCTATACTAATTTTAACATAAAAGAAGAAGCCCTGCACACGCACGGATGCGCACACAGGGCTTCGGGGAACAGTCCAGAGGGCCTAAGGCCTAAGGATCAAAGGAGATCCCAGTTCTCAAAGTCCAAAGGACCTAGATACTTGCGGAGATCGCAGCAGGGCTGCGGTCGTGGAAGCGGTCGTCGAGCCAGCGGTAGCGCCAGTCCCAGCTGCTGTCGTTCCAGTAGAGGCAGCGCACGCAGAGGTTGCCGAGCGAGTCGCGGTAGATCGTGCCCCAGAAGAAGACCGCCTTGCCCTTCCACTCGTCGGGGATGAGGTGCGGGTTCTTCAAGTAGAACTCGAGCAGGTTGGCGTTGAAGACCGTCTTGCCCTTGAGCTTCTCGCGAAGCTTGTTGCCGACGATCAGACGGCCAGCCTGCTGTTCCTCGTCGAGGTACAGCTGAACCTTGCGCGGATCGAACTCGAGCTTACCGCCCCTGGTGTGCTCCACGACCTTCCAGTCGCTGGGCACGAAGGGATCGGCGTCGAGATCGACGATGTACTTGGTGATGATCACCTCGCCCAAGCCCCGAAGTACGGGCAGGATCTGGGCGAACACGTCACCCTGGGAGAGACGCTTGAGGTCAGCGTTGGTGGCGCCGGCACGCCGAGCAGCCAACTTGATCTCGTTGGCCTGGCCGACATCGAGCATCAATTCGTCGCTCATCGTAGGCTCCTTTGCTGTGCAACATTGTCCTGGTGAGGACTTAAGTTGCGGGTGACTTTGCCAGAGGACTAAAACCTAAGGTCTTTGAAGGCCTAAGACTCAAGTCCAGAGAACTCAGGAGATACTTACGCGGAGATCGCAGCAGGGCTGAAGTCGTGGAAGCCGTTGTCGAGCCAGTCGTAGTCCCAGCCCCAGCCGCTGCCGCCCCAGAAGAGGCAGCGCACGTAGAGGGCGCCGCGCGAGTTGCGGTAGATCGTGCCCCAGAAGAAGGTGAATTTCCCCTTCCAGTCCTCGGGGATGAGGGTGGGGTTGGCGAGCAGGTAGTCCAGAACGCAAGCGTTCAGAACCGACTGGTTGGCAAGCTCCTTGCGAAGCTTGTTGCCGACGATAGACTTGCCCGGCCGCTGATCCTTGGACAGGTAGAGCTTCACCCGCGTAGGGTTCCACTCCAGCTGTCCGCCCTGCTTGTGCTCTTCCACCTTCCAGCCGTTGGGCAGGTAGGGGTTGGCGTCGCAGTTGATGAGATGCTGGGGCAGGGTGATCTTGGCCTGGCCACGAGCAAAAAGCCGCAGCATGGCGAAGTCGGGATGTGAACGCAGCTTGGTGACATCTTCCGGAGTCATACCGTGAGCTTCGAAAGCGTCGCCGAGCTGATTCATCTGGCCGACGGAAAACAGGGTAGACATTGTCCACTCCTTATGCTTTGGACTCGTTCATTTCTGAACCTGTCCGAGACCACACGCCATTGACCACCGGTATTGGCAGTCATAGCCAGAAAAGGCCTTCGCCAACTGGCGAATTAAGCCACTTTTGGCTATAACTACCTTATTTTCTTCGTTTTTCGCAAGTATTTTAAGGTACTTTAAATAATATATAATTATACACCTTTTAAGGTATTTTGTCAATATTAACAGCACATACGAGCTAATATTAGGAAATATAGGCTAAAAATACTTTATACTTTTTACTTTATACTTTATACTATTAATATGTTGCCTGATTTTCAAAAAATCCCACAAAACCCTGGTGTTTATTATTTTTTAAATAAAGCCAATGCTATTATTTACATCGGCAAAGCCAAAAACTTAAAAAGCCGCGTATCTTCTTATTGGCAAAAAACCACTGAACTTACCATTGCTAAACAGCAAATGGTCAATGAAGTTGCCCATATTCGCTATACTTTAGTAGACAATGAAACCGAAAGTCTACTTTTAGAAGCTAGTCAAATCAAAAAACATCTACCAAAATATAATATTGTTTTAAAGGATGATAAAAAGTGGGGCTATATTGTTATTACAACTGAGAAATTTCCTCGTATTATAGTAGTCCACGGCAGACAGAGGCGCAAAGGTCAATATTTTGGTCCTTATACCTCTACCCTATCGGCCCGTACCACTGTCCGACTTTTGCACCGTCTTTTTTCTCTGCATAGCAAAAATAGTGACCTTGTTAAAAGCAATGGCGAATTATTTATAAAAGAAAAATTTGGCGGTCTAGATACTGGCCTAAATTTAATTAGTCAAAAACAATACCAAGAAACAATTGCCAGTGCCAAAAAAATAATTAGCGGTCAAACTAAAGAATTAGCTGAAAATTTAAAAACCCAAATTCAACTAGCCAGTAATAAACAAAATTACGAACTAGCTAAAATAAAAAAAGAGCAACTGCTAGCTTTAAACAATTTAAAACTTAAACAAAAAATCATAAGCAGTTCTCAAATTAATCAAGATATTATCGCCCTTTCTCAATCAATCCGAACTTTAGCTATCACAGTCATGCAAATTCGCGCTGGTATTTTGGGTGATAAATTTAATTTCTTAATTGCCAACCCTTTGCAATTAACTGCGCCTGAAATTATAAATAATTTTATTAATCAATTTTATACTAATCGTGTTGATATACCTAAAAAAATTATTACTGGCTTTAAATTAAAAAAAGAAGATTTACTCTTGCCCACTGGCACTCAAGTAGTACTAGCCAATGCTGGTAAAAATTTAGCCTTACTAAAGCTGGTCCAAAAAAATGCCCAAGACTATTTAGAAAAAAATACCAAACCAATATTGGAACAAAAATTATTGGCTTTACAAAAATTATTAAACCTAGAAAATTTACCTCAACGTATTGAAATTTATGATATCTCAAATATTCAAGGCCAACATGCCGTTGGTTCAATGGTGGTTTGCATCAATGGCCAAATGGCTAGTGATCAATATCGTATTTTTAAAATAAAATACACACCCGGCCCTGATGATATGCATATGCTAGCTGAAGTTTTGTCCCGTCGCCTTAAACACCAGGAGTGGCCCGAACCAGATTTAATTATCTTAGATGGTGGCAAACCACAACTTAATGTAGTTTACCCAATTTTGCCAAAAAATTGGCAAAACAAGGTGGTAGCTTTAGCTAAAAAAGAAGAAGAAATATTTTTACCTAAAACAAAAGAACCAATACGTTTAAATCGTAATCATGAGCTGTCACTTTTTATTCAGCACTTACGTAATCAAGCTCACAAATTTGCCATAGGCCACTACCGTAGGCAACATCGCAAAAATATATAAATAAAAAACCTCGTGTCAGACACGAGGTTTTCTTATGACATATTAACTTTTCAAACGTGGCCACCAACGGTGGCCATAGCGCATTTGTAGCCAAGCGCCCAACAACCAAGCTGCTGGCACGCCAATAATATGCAAAGAAAAAATGATCGAAGTAGTTGTGTCGCTAGTAAGCAGAGCTACTGCTACCCACAAAGGAGAAACGCCTAACATTAGGCCAATAGCTGTCAGCCACTGCCAGGACCAAGAAAATTTGATCTTGACCAAATAGCCGGCTAGCAAAACTAGCGGCACAGCAAAATGAACAAAAAAACTAAGCATCAAGCCAAGAAATATAGAAATTGCAAAGAACAATAAGTAGACTGGCCAGCTAGACTGGAACATGAACCACCGCCTTGTTGGGGACCACTGCTGATTAAATACAAAAAACTAACTATAAGTATGTATTATAATAAATTACTACTTATGTCAATCTCTATTCAAAAAAATAAAATAAAAACCACTCACTGCTTCACGCCTAAACGCAAAATAAGTGAGTGGTTTAAAATCAGGAGTCTAGGAGCCAATAAATAAACCTTGCCCAAGGTTTTTTGTGGTATATAGCAAGCTCTACTTTACGCTGAAAATTATACTTAATTTCCCGAATTTTATCGGAATAATCAAGACCCACAAAAGACAAAATCACAGCAAACAATAACAACAATAAAATCGCACACAAAAAAATAATAAAACTAAATACTTGAGCAAAAAGAATACCAACAACTAAACCCTTACATAGGGAAACTAACAAGGTATTGCCGCAGGTAAAAACCAAACCAAAGATAAACAGAATAAACCAAGAGTGAAAAAAGTTCTTAGCTTTACTCTTAGATTCCACGATATTCATATCGAGGTGGTTCCAAAACGAATAAATCACCAAGGCTATATTCAGGCTAAGCAAGTAAACAAAATTAAACTGCCAAGAAAGCAATATCAACAAACCTGATATCAGACCAACAACAAAGCCTCGCCCCAAGCCCTGAACCAAACCTTGATCATTTCTAATCAGTCGTTCTTTAAAGAAGAATACTTTATCATTATTTAAGCCCCAAATTACTACCAGTAGTATTACGTGTATCGGCACAATCAAAATATCCCACCAACGGGACAACTGGATTGGCAAAGAAAAAGTGTACCAGCTATAAAGCTTAAATGTATTAACTACTGGTAAATTGCCACTAAACTGATAATAAATAAAGCACAATACAGTAGTCAAAAAAGCGCCGAGCAAAGACAAACGCCAGGCTTGCCGAAAACGGTGCTGTGACATCAACGACTCCTTTTGTTAAGGGACAGCTTTCGGGACATTAAGGCCGAATACAGGCATGTTAAAATAGAGCTAAAAAATAGTCAATTGCCCAACTATATAAATATAAATCCTTGACAATAGACACTATTAATGCTAGTATATAAAAGAATTGTTTAACTTCTACAATGAAAAACATCCTATACACGGTACAAATTGTCATTTCGATTCTTTTGATTGTCGCGATTCTTTTGCAACAAAAGGGATCTAGTCTAGGCATGACCTTTGGTGGCGATAGCTCTATTTATCGTACCAAAAGAGGTGCTGAAAAATTTATTTTTCGTCTGACTATCATCTTGGCTTTTTTATTCTTAGCTACTGCTACTGCTAGTATTTTTATTAGCTAGAAGCTTGCTTTAACCATCTAAATATATTAAAAGCTTTATCAAAAAATTGCAGTCTTTGTGGTTTTTGCCAAAGGAAAAAATAAGTCCTCTTATTTCTTCTTGGTCTAAAAAAATTTCCGCAAATCTACCTAATAAACCAACTGATATTAATCAGCAGGTCTTGCTTAAATTAAACCGCAAAAAAATACCAACTTGGCAACAGATTAAACAATTGCCCAAAGTTTTAAACCCTTTAGAAAAAATCCAACTTAATACTGCTTTAATTGTTTTAATACTGGCTGTTATTACCTTAGGTTGGCGTTTTTATATGACCACGTCCCAAACCGAAGCATCAAGAGGCGGGAGCTATACCGAAGGTTTAATTGGTAGTCCCAATCTTATTAACCCAATACTAGCAACTAGCGACGTTGATCGTGATTTAGCTCGCCTTATTTATGCAGGCTTAATGAAATTTGATGAAAACGGAAACTTAATACCAGATTTAGCTAGCGCTTATAATATTGATGCCAGTCAAAAAATATATACTTTTGAATTAAGACCAAATCTAAAATGGCATAATGGTGAAAATATTACTGCCGAAGATGTTATCTTTACCTTTAATTCACTAAAAAACCCCGAATTCAAAAGTCCTTATCGTACTAGTTTTAATGGTGTTAATGTTAGTAAGGTAGACGATGTCACGGTCCAATTTACTTTAGACAAACCCATGTCTAGCTTTCTATCATTACTAACCATTGGCTTAGTACCTGAACATTTATGGTATAGCATACCAGCTGTTGGCGCACCACTATCTGATTTAAATATAAAACCAATCGGAGCTGGGCCATACAAATTCAAATCATTAACCAGAGACTCAAGTGGTAATATTAAAAATTACAATTTGACTGCTTATAATGATTACCATAATAATACTCCTTTTATTAATGATCTTACCTTTAAATTTTATCCTGATTATGAGACAGCTGTAACTGCTTTACAAAATAAAAATGTTGAAGGTTTAATCTACTTACCAAACCAATACAAAAACACTTTAGCTAGCAATAGCTTAAAACTTTACAATTTACATTTTCCCCAATATACTGCTGTATTTTTTAACCCCGCTAACAATAGTTTACTAAATGATGTTGATTTCCGTCGCGCCCTAGCACTAGCCATTGATAAAGATCGTATTTTAAATGAAGTTTTAAATGGTGATGGCCAAACCTTGGCTACTCCTATTTTGCCAGGTACACTTGGTTTTGATAGCGAGTTAAAAGCTGAAAATCATTCCCCTGATAAGGCCAAAGAGTTATTAGAAAAATTAGGTTGGCATACCAGTCCTGATCATGCTTTTCGCGTTAAAACAAACAAAAATGCTAAAGCAGATGATCCAGTTGAAGAGTTAAGTATTAAATTAACTACTATTGATCAAAGTGATAACACTAAAATAATTTCTCTAATTAAAGAAGCCTGGGAAAGTATCGGCATTAAAACCGAATTAGAAATTATTAGCAAAGATCGTATTCGCCAAGACGTCATCGAAACTCGTAACTATCAAGCCCTAGTATTTGGTGAAGTCTTAAATAACGCTTCTGGCCCCTACCCTTTTTGGCATTCTAGCCAGACAAAATACCCCGGCCTAAACTTGAGCATCTTTAGTAATAAAGAAATTGATAGAAATTTAGAAATTGCTCGCGGTGCTGGTGACGATACGGCTAAAATAGAAGCTTTAAAAAATTTCCAGAAAAAATTATTAGAATTAAATTATAGTATTATTTTATATAATCCTACTTACACTTATCCGACAGCAAGCAAAATTAAAGGATTGGATTCTCTCCAATTTATTAACGCTCCTGCTGATCGTTTTAATAACATCAACACTTGGTATATCAAAACCAAACGTGTACTAAAAAAAACTAACTAAACTAAAAAGAAAAAACTATGTTAAGACATGTTGATTCGACAGAAAATCTGTTAGCCGAACGTCCGACTTTTGGCAAAGCAACTAAGAAAAGCAATCATCCTAAGACTAGAAATAAACCTGGTCATAAATCTCCTAATAAATTCAGTCATCGCCCCAAGGTACATAAAACTGGTGCCAGCGATCACAAAAGACCAATTACTAAAATTAGTCGCAGTGCTGCCGCCAAAGCCCTTGCTGGTAAATTACGCATTATCCCTGTAGGCGGTTGTGAAGAAGTTGGTCGCAATATGACTATTTTTGAATATGAAAATGATATTGTGATCGTTGATATGGGTTTGCAATGGCCAGAAGAAGATATGCCTGGCATTGACTATATCATTCCTAATATTACTTATTTAAAAGGTAAAGAAAAAAATATCCGTGGTGTCATTATTACCCATGGCCACTATGACCATATTGGCGCTGTACCACACTTAGTACCAGTTTTGGGCAACCCCGTAATCTACGGAACACCCTTAACCCTAGGAATCATCGCTAAACGTCAAGAGGATTATAAGACTGGTCCTCTAAGACTAAAATCAATTGCCCGCGATACTGTTTTACAGCTAGGTAAATTCCGCGCTACCTTTTTTGGTGTTTCTCAAAACATCCCTGGTTCCTTGGGTGTAATTTTAGACACACCAGTTGGCAAAGCAATTCATACTGGAGATTTTAAATTAGACTCCCAACACTCTGGTGATGCTCCAGCTGAAATTGAAAAAATTAAAGCTTTAGGCAAACAAAACGTATTAGCTTTAATGGCTGACTCCACCAATGCTCCTGAGCCAGGCAAACAACTTGCCGAACACGATATCCAAGGCAACATTGATGAAATTATTAGTGCTGCCCCTGCTCGCTTGATTATCGGTACTTTTTCTTCCCTTT
>CAZHLU010000044.1:0-8337 GCA_964533435.1 uncultured Gammaproteobacteria bacterium
TGGGGTGCCTAAAGGGAATTGAACCCTTATCAGCGGTGCCACAAACCGCTGTGTTAACCGTTACACCATAGGCACCACGTAAAAGCTATGCTACGCATAGCTCACGTGGTGCACCATTTATATAAGCAATGGTAAATCACGCGAGCTTTTTACGTGGATTATTTTTAAAATATTCCTTTAATTGTTTATCTAAATATTTTTTACCAGAACCACTCTTTAAAAACCTTTCCCTACATAGAGCATCTTCTTTTATAATATAAGCTTCATAATAAATCAAGGCCCATGGCTTTAATTTAGCTGTAGATTGATTCAAGCCTTCGTTATGTAAAATAATACGCTTTTTTACATTTCTGGTAAAACCCGTATAAAGAGAATGATCTCTTAGACTCTGCAAAACATACACGTAATACATATCACTTTTCTTAAAACATTGTGGCACACCTTTTAGCGGTGCACCACGTGATGACGCGCAGCGTCATTTTACGTGGTGTCCCCAGCACGGCTCGAACGTGCAACCTACAGCTTAGAAGGCTGTTGCTCTATCCAATTGAGCTATGAGGACTTAAAAAAATAATAATAAATGAACTAAGGTTATAAGTGTAAATAAACATTTTTTTGCCACCGCTTGTCCTGAGCGAACAAAGTGAGCCGAAGGAAGCTACCCGTCTCGCCTTGGCGACGAGCCGAGGCGGATGAGGACTTAAAAAAATAATAATAAAAAATGAACAAATTAGCCAATAATTAGGAATAATCACCGCTGAGTATAACAGTAATAGTCTATTTAGTCAATCCTGTTAAATAAGTTTGCCTAATTAGGCAAACTTCCATAAAATAATATTTCTCGCCATCTTTTAACATATTATTTATATAATTAAAGCTTTATTTTTTATAAAATATGACTTGGGATTTAACAGGATCAACCATAAGCCTAGTTTTAATCCAAGCTAAAATATGCTATATTTAAGAAGTTATCATAAACTTATGAGCTCAAATTATAAAAATCCACAATTAATTTATTTAGCTGCTGATCACGCTGGCTTAAAATTAAAAAACCTAATTAAAAATTACCTAAGTGAACAAGGCCTAGCTTATAAAGATTTTGGTGCTGACTCACTTGACTCAACTGATGACTACCCAGATTATGCTAAAAAATTAACCAAAGAGCTAAATAAAAACCCACACAACTTTGGTATTTTGATTTGTGGCTCTGGTCAAGGCATGGTCATTGCTGCTAATCGCCAAAAAAAAGTCCGCGCCATCTTAGGCTATTCTGCTCATGCTGTTATGGTAGCTCGGCTTGATAATGATGCTAATGCCCTCTGCCTAGCTGGACGCTTTATCTCCCCTGCAGCTGCTATTCACATTGTTGATCTATTTATTCATAGTCCTTTTTCCAAAGAAGAACGACACCAAAGAAGAATCAAAAAACTAGGATGAAAAAAATACAAATTATTCCAGCAATACTTGCCACTGATTTAAAACATTTTAAAAAACAATGGCAGCAAGTAGCAAATATATCTAAAACTATCCAAATAGATATTATGGATGGTGTTTTAGTAAACACTAAAAATAATATTAAACCAAGCGCTATTAAAAATTTGACCCACAAACACCAATTAGAGATTCATCTTATGGTCAAAGACTTAAGCACTTATATGTCTAGCTGGTCAAAGTTAAAAAATGTCAAAAAAATTGTCTGGCATTATAGTGCTGAAACAGATATTCAAGCCATACTCTGTCTTAATGACTTTTTAAAAAGAAAAAAAATAAAAACTGCCTTGTGTTTAGACCTAAACATAAAACCTCAACAAATAGCTAAACTAGCTCCCTACTTTGATACTATCCAAGTTATGGGAATTATAGCTGGTAAACAAGGACAAAAATTTCAACCTAAAGTTATTGAAAAAATAAAAGCTTTAAGAAAATATTATCCTGAAAAAAATATTGAAATAGACGGTGGTGTAAATGACAAAAATTTTAAAAGCATTATTAAGGCTGGTGCTAATATAGTTGTTTTGGGCAGTAGTTTACAAAATGCTCCTCAACCTAAAAAAGCTTATCAATACTTTAAAAATCTTCTAAAGAAATAAAAACACTCGCCTCCGCCTCCGCCGGTTGGCGGATTGCGGATGGCGAGTGTTTTTTAATTTTGATTAAACTTGAGGATTATTTTGATTATCTAAGGGAATTGAATTTTCTACCATAGCTTCTTCAGCAATCTTACGACTACGTCTTAATAATAAGATAATACCAATAATAAAGATTAGAATAAATACTCCTCCGCCTACATAATAAATATTAAATGGCAATTTTTCCCAGAATTTTTGAGTTGCTACTTTTGCTGGGCTAGCAGTTTCATTATTAGCAACTGGTTCTCTAGTAATATTAGTAACTTCAAAACTAATAGCACTTGATTGTTTTAATAAATTACCGCTACTATCGTTGCTAGCAACATAGACTTTATGTAAACCCTCGCTCAAAGTTTGGTCTAGTCTATAATTCCAAGATCCACTGGCATCTGTTTTGGTTGATAAAACCAAAGGCATAGAGCTATACAAATAAATATTCACCCAAGTATTGGGATCAGCTGTACCGCTTAAACTTAAGCCTGCTGTTTCTGTTTCTACTTGTTTTAATTGCCAAATTGGATCAATAAGCAAAGAAGCATCATGGGGCTGTTCTAAGGCTATTTTTGCTAACACTGCCTGATCTAAAGCATTGCGCTCTACTTCTAATTTACCATCACCAATTGGATTGTAGCCATTTCTTATTTCCTCACCATCTAAATAAGTATCACCATCGGAATCTGGGTTAGCACTATCAGTGCCATAATAAGCTTCTAAATCATCTGGTAATAAATCAGCATCGCGATCAAGTAATAAAGCTGCTGGATTATTTAATAACAATTGTTCAGCGTTAACTAAAATAGCAGTTGGTTTGGCTTTTGCTACCAAAATATTGGTATCTACTTTAAGCAAAGGTAAATTCCAATTTGACTCTTCGCTGGTTGATAATTCTTGCAGCAAGTCTTTTAATTTTATAGTTTTAGCAGCCTGACTTTCTGCTAAGGCCTCTATTTTTTTACTCTCGATCTGAGATGATGATAAACGATATAGATATTTTTGACGCAAAACGGCTTGACACTCCTCGCTTGTAGCTAACTTGCAATCTACTTTAGCTAAATATTGACTAGCTAAATAATCCTGACATTGGTTTAATTCTGCTAAGCCCTGAGCCTGGCAAAGAGCTTGTAATTTATTATCTCGTAAATAATTTTCACAAGCTACTGCCTCAAAAATATTTTGATCTAAACAATCAACTGGTATCTGACCAGACATGCCCGCTTGATATTTGCTACATAATTGTTGATCAGTAATACCTGATTTTAGACAATTAATATTATTTGTTTCTGTGCTAGTGCCAGCGAGCAATGGATCACTTACGTTGTCAGTGCTAGTCGCTAAAGTTTCTGTACTAGTACTTGATTCACCTACTAAAATTTCATTATAAATAGAAATAATTTTAGCTTCACTACTCACCATAGTATCTCCTACCAAAGACTGCACTAATACATAATAATTGCCGTTTTCTAATTGCTTGGTATCAAATAAATAAATATATTGTTGACCACCACCGGCATTAGAACTCTGTAAAACGCCGTCTGCTTGCAAAACTTCTGCTCTTGCTACACTTTCTTGAAAAACAAATTGTAAATTATTTAAATTTTTGTCACTAGTTGCCTTAAGTGTCACTAAGCCTGATAGATTATTACCTGGATTAAAAAGACTTAAGCTAACATCACTTGCTTTTAAAATAGTAGGCAGCACCAAAGCTAAATCAAATGAATCGTCTACCGTTGTTTCACTATCTGCAACTTTAGCGGTAACTAATAATTTATAATTACCAGCAATAAATGTTTCATCCAAATTAATAGTTTTGTTCCAGCTAAGACCATCTAATTTATCAATTTTTATATCACCAGTTGATATTGCTGTACTGTCAACATTTATTAATTCTATATTTAGATTATCCGCTGCAAAATTAGTAGTTAATTTTAAAGCTAATTGTGAAGTACCAAACAAAGTATTATTACTTGGTACTGTTAAGTTAAAACTTGATAAAGTTATTGTCCTAGTGGTCGTAGTCGGAACACTTGGTTCAACAACTGGTTCTTCGTTAATTACATCAACCGTACTAGTACTAGTAGTACTGGTAGCATGCCCGTCTACAGCCAAAGCTTGATTCTCATCAATTTGACTAATTACCACCTCTTGATTTTCGGCTTCACTGGCTGTAACTGATGTTGATTTTGAATTAATATCTAATAATTGAACTAAATTAATATCCGAATTTAAAGTGTCTAGTAAGACACCATTTTTATCAAAAATATTAGCTACGGCTGATAATTGATAAATGCCTGCTGGCCAATTTTCAGTATTCCAAGAATTATTAGCTTGCCAAGAACCATCTGCCTGCCTACTAGCTTCAAAATTTAATTTAATATTCTTCTCTGGACTAGCTACTACGAAATAAACTACCGTATTATTATCTATCTTGCTCTCATTTAACTGAATTTGTAAATTTATCTGCTCACCAATTTGGTGGCTACTCTGAGATAAAGGATTAATTAGAACTGCTTTAAAGTCATAATCTTGAGCGGGATTTGCTTTACTAACTACAAAAATCAAACCTTGTACTAAAACTAAAATAGCGAAAAAGAAAAAGGTAAAATGATGATGAATTTTTTGCCAAAACATAAATTAAATAGTAAATTTTAATGGCTTTATTATACCATAAATAAACCAAAATAAAAAAATCCTCCTACTTAGGAGGATTTTGATAAAATATTCTACTGGCAAGGACAAACAGGAATTGCTCCTGAAGCCTGGGCACAATCAATTGTGCTAGTAGTATAACTACAAGTATCATCATCAGCCCAAGCTGGTGGGTATCCATTACTACCTATAGTGCATTCCGTACAAGTGTAGAGAGTGTTAAATATATCATTCAAAATACATAAAGCGTCCTCATTATAATGCACGCCATTGGGACAAACTTTATTATTAGCGCTACAAACAGTATCACAACTCTCTAGCCAATCTTCCCTACCATACCAACAATAACCACCTGCATATGTTGCACAAGTATCTACTAATCTAGCTTTATACTCGACCGGAGTAACGCTGTAACTACAAGCACCAAAAGTAATATTATTATTTGCATCTGCCAAAATATAATATCCCGTATCTACATCACTACTTTTATTTGGATCAATTGGCAATCTGCCTAAGTATTTATCAAAAAAATTTTGATCACTAATTGGCAAACAATATTCTGTACTAGCACCACAAGTAAGTTGAGTGCCTGATTGAGTAGAACATAAAACTTTTTTACTACTATCTACCTGCCCCAAGATAGGCAAGGCTCCTTTATGATCACGAGCATAACTAGTAAAAGCATCCGCAATATTCAAAATATCATTTTGACGTCTTTTATCTTCTGCTTTACCAACTTGAGCAACTGGATCAACCCAATAAAATACGGCTGTTCCTAAAATCATTAATACGCCTAATACTATTAATAACTCCAACAAAGAAAAACCTTTCTGATTTTTTATTATTTTCATATTATTAGCTAAATTCTTCTAATAATTTATCAATATTCCTAACTAGCATTGGCCGTTTAACTAAAGCCTTGCCATTTAGTTGTGGTAATTTACTGGCATAATGCTCTTTTGTCACTTGATAAAAAATACCATAGGGAATCTTATCACCCCAAATTAAACTAGTCTCTAGTGCCAACTTTCTATCTTGTTTATTATAATCTTTTTGCTCATCTAAATTATACAAACGATCATAAAACCACTTAAAGGTATTAATTTTATTAAAAGTAACACAAGGTTGAAAAACATCCACTAAAGCAAAGCCTGGATAAGTAATAGCTGTTTTAAATAATTCTTTTAAATGCTGAGCCTGACCCGAAAAACCTCGCGCTACAAAACCGATATTTTGAGCAAGAGAAAGTGCAATTGGATTAACAGACTCATCAATCACGCCTTGGGGAGTTGATTTTGTCTTAAAACCCTGATCAGAAGTAGGTGCAGTTTGGCCAGTAGTCAAACCATAAACTTTATTATCATGAGTAATATAAGTAATATTAACATTACCCCGAACCGCATGCAGAAAATGACCTAAACCCTCACCATAACCATCGCCGTCACCGCCCATAGCAATAACTGTCAAATCTTGGTTAGCTAGTTTTGCTCCCACAGCTGTAGGCAGTGTGCGCCCATGTAGAGAGTGCCAAACATAAGTTTTGGTAAAATTATTATTATTACCAGAACAACCAATACCATAAACTATCAATACTTGTTCGGGATTTAAATTAAGCTCAGCTAAAGCTTGCCGTAAAGCAATCCAAATACCAAAATTACCACAACCTGGACACCAAGTTGGCTGATGCGGTGTTAAAAAATCTTTCTCCGTCAACATATTTATATTTTACTTAAAGCCACCACTAATTCTTCTCTAAAAAATGGTCGACCATCATATTTTAATAATTTATTTTTTATAATCATGCCAGTTTCCTGAGCAATTAATTGTCCTAGTTGTGCATTACTATTATTTTCTACTAATAAAATTTGTTTAGAAGAACGTAAAATATTACCAACAAAGTCTCTAGGAAATGGCCAAATATATTGTAATTGCATAATCCTAATTTTGCTCTGCTGTTTACTAGATAGTTGATGATAAGCATCAAGTATTGGCCCTTTGGTTGAGCCCCAAAAGACCACTGTCTTTTTGGCCTTAGGGTTACCATAGATAATTGGCAGAGGCATTTTAGCAGCAAAAGTATTTAATTTTTGCTGACGTTTATCTACTTGGCTTTTACGATTAGCGCTTGATTCATCAGTATAACCATAGCTATCATGCTCATCGCTATTAGCATTAAACAAACCACCAGGCATACCTGGTATAGTACGCGGTGAAATACCATCAGCTGTCAGACGATAACGTTGATAATTTTTTATTTTTTTAAGTTGAGCCAAATCTAATAATCTACCTCGATTAATTTTTATTTTTTTAACATTAAATCTAGGCACTGTACTATCGCCTTCGGAAATAAATTTATCAAGTAAAATAATAACTGGTAATTGATAAATATCGGCTAAATTCAAAGCTTCCGCAGCCAAATAAAAAGCTTCGATAGAATCAGCTGGTGCTAAAATAATTCTCGGAAAATCACCTTGAGCAGCTCGCAAAACAAATTGTAAATCACCTTGCTCTGTCCAAGTAGGCAGGCCTGTGGCTGGTCCTGGTCGTTGTGAATTAACTATAACTAAAGGCGTTTCGGTAATACCAGCTAGACCCAAAGCTTCTACCATCAAAGAAAAGCCACCACCAGAAGTTGCTACCATGGATCGAGCGCCCACAACTGAAGCGCCTAAAGCCATATTAATTACCGAAATTTCATCTTCAGCGTGTTTTACTACAACGCCAGTCTCTTCGGCCACTTGTGCTAGGTAATGCAAAATAGAAGACGAAGGGGTCATGGGGTAGCCAGCATAAAAATTTAACCCAGCAGCCAAAGCTCCTAAGGCAGTTGCCTCATTAGCACTAATTAAAATATTAGTATTTACTTTGTAGCTTACTAACTGACAATAAAATTGTTGCCGATAAACATTTTGTAATTCCTTAAAGCCTAGAGCCAAAGCTTTTAAATTACTACTTACTAATTCTTTGCCTTTACCTTTAAAATTTTCTTTTACTACTTGATTAGCAATAGTCAAATCTTGACCAACTAAAGCTAAAGTCGCACCCAAAGCAACTACGTTGCGCATAATATCTCCGCCAGCAAGTTTAGCAATCGTCGTCAAAGGCAAAGGAATAAAATTAATATTAGGATTATATTTTTTTGCTTTTATTGTTATCTTATCTTGATCATAAATTATCACGCCCCCATCGACTAGCTCATTATGATGCAAATCAATTGTCTCTTGATTTAAAGCTACCAAGACATCAATCCGCGCATTAACACTATTTGTTTCTTTAATATCAATAGTTAATTGAAAAGTATTGTGCCCACCTCGAATCAAAGATGGATATTCAGTGTAATCAAATACCTCATAACCTGCTTTCATGAAAATTTTAGCCAAGATCATACCCGCTGATTTAATACCAAAGCCAGCTTCACCGCCAATTTTCCAGTTAAGATTATTTTTACTAATCATAAATATAATTTCTAATTTCTAAACATTTTACCCCGTGGGATACCGCCAAAATTTAGCTAATAAATTTTAGTTACAACTTAAATATTCTTAAAATAACAATTCCAAAT
>CAZHLU010000045.1:0-1406 GCA_964533435.1 uncultured Gammaproteobacteria bacterium
CAACAAACTACTGTAAATACTAATTCATATACTCAAACAGGTTTAGCGGCTGGTACTTATTATTATGTAGTTAGAGCTTATGATGCAGCTGGTAATGTTTCTCAAAATTCAACGCAGGCGACAGCGGTGGTAAGTTCCCAAGGTGACACCTCTGCTCCTACTGCGCCTACCAATTTATCTGCTTCGGTTTCGGGTAATAATGTTTCTTTGACTTGGACAGGCTCCACCGACAATGTTGCTGTTAGTCAATATTTAATAGAAAGTTCAAGTAATGGTGGCAGTACTTATAGTCAGTTAGGTACAACTAGCGCTACGTCTTATAATATGAGCTTGGCTGATTATACTACTTACTCTTGTCGAGTGCGCGCTCAAGATGCAGCTGGTAATATGTCTTTGTATTCTAATGTGGCTACATTTACCACTGGAGGTAGCTCAAGTTCTGGTACGGTTAGCATCACTGGTGTGAACGATAATACTATTTCCAATGGACAATCTATTACAATTTCTGGTAGTGGTTTTGGCACCAAGATTGCAGTCAGTGGAATAGTCGGCCCACCGGTACTTTGGGATAATTTTGAAGATGGTACTAACGGACAATTAGTTCAAGCTAGTGCCACTAAGTGGGATCGAGTGCGTAGTGATAATCTAAGTGGCCCAAGATATTATCAGGGGGCTATTGATGGTTCGATGGGTGTCAGGACTGGCTCGGGAATTTATAATGGTGTTACAGCTGGTACAACTAGAACATTGATTGAAGATGATGAATTTCGAAGTTTATATTTAGATTATTATATCAAAGCAGTTAGAGGTGAGGGCTTATTACAAAGGTCAAGTAAACAGGTAATGATTTGGAGTGCTAATGTTGGCGTAAGTGAAGATGGTCCTAATACTGCTTTTTGGCAAGTTACCCAAGGTGGGGATGAACCACCGTTTGCTTTTTCTGAATATTCTTGTGGTAATGATCCATTCTCTATTGTTTATGGTAATGGCTGGGGGGTTAATGAATTTCTTACTCCTCGTCACGTACAAATTGAATTTAGAAGGCCGACTAATATAGTGGGCAGTCCAGATTATCATGGCACTTTGCGTATTTGGTATGATGGTGTCTTAGTGGCAAATCGTAGTACTTTTGGTAGCTATTCTTGTAATCCAGACACAAATTATTTAGATAATTTATTTATTGGACATTATCAAGATATTGATTCAG
This sequence comes from uncultured Gammaproteobacteria bacterium, assembly GCA_964533435.1. Classification (GTDB taxonomy): domain Bacteria; phylum Patescibacteriota; class Patescibacteriia; order UBA1558; family GWA2-36-10; genus CAZWIT01. The sequence continues at coordinate 1,208 of CAZHLU010000045.1, forward strand.
CCGTAGAACCTATATATAAATGGATTAGTTGTCCGGGTGATGCTCGTTGTGATCAGTGTCCAGTTGGTTCTAGTGGTTGTTCGGTACATAATGATAATTGGTTACCAGCTAGACAAGATGAATTTTTTTACGATAATGTTTATATTGATAAATCAATTGCTCGTGTAGAAATTGGTAATGCTTCAACTTACGGAGCATC
>CAZHLU010000045.1:1506-3444 GCA_964533435.1 uncultured Gammaproteobacteria bacterium
TTTTACTCTTAGTTAATTAATTGTTAACTTATTTATAGCTTAGCATCAATTTCATAATATAGATAGCTGGTTTTAATTTTTAAATTCAAATAATTCATCTATGTTAGTGTGTAAGGTTTTGGCTATTTTATGGGCTAACTCTAGTGAGGGGTTATATTTATTTTTTTCTAAATGAATAATAGTTTCACGGCGCACATCAACACTAGTAGCTAATTCTTCTTGAGTCAGATTATATTTAGCTCGTAGTTCTTTAATATGATTAGTCATATTATTTTTTATAATTTAAAAATTTAAAAATAATAGCATTGATCAGCATCATGGCACAAATAAAATAAGCTAGTAGATTTCCTAAGGTTTGGTAGTAGCTGTTTGATTGTCCTAAATCAAGCAAAATAAAGGCAAGTATTAAACCGATTATAGATATAGTAAATATTGTATAGCGACTAGCAGTTCCTGCCAAGGCATAGTCTCTTTCATCAGCTAGTACGCCTTTTACTTGGCGACGTAATAAGTAGAGCAGAGCAGCACCTGCTAAAGCAATTGCTAGTGGTAGATAATAATTATGCAAGCTAACAGCAATGGAAACAAAGATAGCAATTAGCATGGCAATTATTAATTTAATAGTGTTGTACCATTTTTGGCTCATAAATTTGATGTTAATTATTTATAACATTATGTTATAATAATATAACATTAAAGTCAAGTAGTTTAATCCTAGGCTTAGAAATGCTTTTTATTTTTAGCTAGCTTATGATAAACTATAGGTATTAATAAAATTATTAAATTAAAAATTATGAAATTAAAGTTAATTTTATTGACCTTATTGCTTGTTTGGCCTTTAAGTACTTTGGCCATTGAAGCTCAAACAAATGATTATGTTAATTTAGCTAGTGATCAAGTAGTTAATGGTAATTATTATGCAGCTGGTAGTAGGGTAGAAATTTTAGGTACTGTAAACGGCGACGTTTTTGTGGCTGGTAGTGATATTGTGATTGATTCAGAAAATATTAATGGTGATATTTTTGCAGCTGGCAATTCTATTAGCATCAAAGGCAAGGTTAACGGCTCTTTACGTTTAGTTGGCCAGAAATTAGTGGTCAATGGCGAAGTTGCCAGAAATATTTTAGCAGCGGGTCAGTATTTAGATTTAAATAAAGATTCAAAGGTTTATGGTCATGTTAGTTTTGTTGGTCAGATGGCTGGTGTTTATGGTTGGGTGGGCGGACGCTTTGAATCGGCTTTAGAAAATTTGCGTCTAAGTGGACAGATTGTAGGCGATAGTGAAGTTTATTTAGGTAATAATAAAACAGCTAATATTGATTTGCTTAATGGCGCCAACATTCAGGGTCATTTAAAATATTGGTCTGATCAAAATTTAAATTTAGATCAAGCAAAAGTTTCTCAAGGTATAGAACACCAGCAAATCAGTGAAATTGTTAAAAATAAAATTAAACCTCAGTTAAGTTTATTTGGTTTGTTGTGGCAGATATTGTCTATGTTAGTTGTGGCTCTGCTTTGGTGGCGTTGGAAAAATAAATTTTTCTATCAGTCTTACGATATAGTTAAGAAAAATCCAGGTAAAAGTTTATTGGTCGGATTCTTAAGTTTACTTGCTATACCGGTTTTATTTATTTTATTAATGCTCACGGTGATTGGTATACCTTTGGCTTTGATATTTTTAGTTACTTGTTTTGTCACCTTGTATTTAACCAAAATTTTAGCTGCTTGGTTGTTAGTACGCTTTGTTCAACAGACTTGGTGGAAAAAATATGAGGGTAAAGACTGGGCCTTGTTAATTGCTGGTATTGTGGTTATGTCTTTATTGGTAAAATTGCCAATCATTGGTTGGGTAATTAGTTTGATTTTTTATCTCTGGGCTTGGGGCGCAATATTTTATTATTTTTATAATCAAAAATCTAATTAATATTTTTTATGAAT
>CAZHLU010000045.1:3544-8296 GCA_964533435.1 uncultured Gammaproteobacteria bacterium
GGTGGTTTTATGGCTACCGCTTCTCATAATCCGCCTCAATACGGTGGCTTTAAAATGACTTATAATAATACAGAATATACCAATAGCATTCAGTTTATTAGTGGTAAGCAGATTTTAAAAGAGATGGAAGCAGGAACTAATTTAGTAGCAGCTAAAAAATCGGCTAAGTTAAAAAATAAAGATATTAGCAAAGATCATTTAAAACATTTATTTTCTTTTGTTGATCTTAAAAAAATTCAAGCCTTAAAAGTAGTAGTAGATACTGGCTCTGGTATGGTTGGCCTTTTGTTACCAAAAATTTTTGAAAAATTACCTTGTGATTTTATACATTTATTTCCAGATTTAGATCCTAAATTTTCTTCACGTCCTCCTAATCCATTGGCTCCAGATGCTAGTAAAGAAATAGCTAAAAAGATAAAAGAGTCACAAGCAGATTTAGGTATCATGTTTGATGCGGATGGAGATAGGATGTTTTTGTTAGATGAAGAGGGTAAGATGATCAAAGGAGATCAAACTTTATTATTACTGGCAAAAACTATGCTTGCTAAACATCCTGAATCAGGTATAGTTTATAATTTAATTTGTTCACATGCTGTGCCAGAACTAGTATCAAAGTGGGGTGGCAAGCCAATTCGTAGTGAGGTTGGTTATGTTAATTTGGCGAGGCATATGCACCAAGAGTTCGGTATAATGAGTGGTGAGGTTTCCGGACATTTTGCTTGGCGTGATAATTTTTATGCAGATTCAGGCTTAGTAGCTATGTTAGTGGCTTTACAGACCATCTCTGAAGATGGTAGAAAACTTTCCGAAATAGTAAAAGATTTTCAACTCTATTTTAGGGCTGACGAATATAACGTGCCAGTTACTAATTTAGAATCAAGCCTGGATAAAATTCGTTATAATTTTAGAGATCAGATTCGCGATGAAATTGATGGTATTACCGTAGAATTTTCTGATTGGTGGTTTAATATTAGGCCATCAAATACTGAGCCATTAGTACGTATTACAGTTGAGGCTAAGGATGAAGCAGAAGTTAAAAAACATCAAAACGAGATTTTAGAAATAATTAAAAATTAATGATTGGAGTTTTCGATTCGGGTTTTGGTGGCTTAACTATTTTTAAAGATATTGAAGCTAAACTACCAAACTATAATTATATATATTTAGGGGACAATGCACGTGCGCCCTATGGTAATAACAGCCAAGAGGTAATTTATGAATATACGCGTCAGGCTGTTGATTATTTATTTGCTCAAAATTGTAAATTAATTATTTTGGCTTGTAATACTGCTTCAGCCGAAGCTTTGCGTAAATTACAGCAAGAATATGTACCTCAAAAATATCCCGGTAAAAATATTTTAGGAGTAATCAGGCCCTTGGCTGAAGAAGCAGTGGGTATTACTAAAAATAAAGTTATAGGAGTAATGGGTACACGCAGTACAATAGAATCAAAATCATATGTTAAGGAGTTGCAACGATTGACTAAAGAGATTCAGGTAATACAACAGGCTTGTCCATTGCTTGTGCCTTTGGTTGAGGAAAATTGGGAAAGTCATCCGGAGACTAAGATGATTTTGAAAAAATATATTGTACCATTAAAAGATAATCGGCCTGATACTATTATTTTGGCCTGCACTCATTATGGTTGGTTACAGTCAGATATTGTGCGTTATTTTGGTAAAGATATTAAGGTTTTAGATAGTGGCGAGATTGTAGCCAGGAAATTAGTTGATTATTTACAAAGACATCCCGAATATGTGAGTCCCGCTAAAAAAAGAGGGAAGCGTATATTTTTGACTACTGATAATCACAAAAAATTTGCTCTTGCTGCTCAAAAATATTTAGGTCGCAAAATTATTGCTAAAACTATTAGTTTAAATATTAAATAAATAAACTATGTCATATATACAGAATAAAATTAAACCCCAGGTTGCTTTTTTTGAAACAGAGCCTTGGGAGCAAGAATATTTACAGAAAAGATTAAAAGGGTTTAAACTTATTTTTTTTCCTGATATTTTGGATAAAAAAGATTTAGTTAAAATTAAAGATATAAACATTTTATCACCTTTTATTTATAGTAAGATTTCGGCCGATGTTATTAAGTCTTTACCAAATTTAAAATTAGTAGCCACACGTTCGACTGGTTATGATCACGTTGATGTTAAGTCAGCAAATAAATTAGGAGTACAAGTAGCCAATGTGCCAACTTATGGCGAAAACACAGTGGCTGAACATACCTTTGGTTTAATTTTATCTTTAGCACGTAAGATTCATACTGCTCATGAGCGGACAGTAAGAGGGGATTTTTCTTTAGATGGTTTGCGAGGCTTTGATATTGCTGGTAAAACTATTGGCATAGTTGGTGCTGGACACATTGGTCAACATGTAATACGCATGGCTCATGGTTTTGCTATGAAGGTTTTAGTCTTTGATCCAAAACGTAATGCTCGCTTAGCTAAAGATTTAAATTTTACTTATACTACTTTAGACAACTTGCTTAAAAAATCAGATGTTATTAGTTTGCACGCGCCTTATAATCAGAAAACCAAGCATTTAATTAATCGTCGTAATATTAGGTTATTAAAACCAAATTCTATTTTGATTAATACTTCACGAGGCGGTTTGATAGATACTACGGCTTTGATTGATGGCTTACGTTTAGGGAAGTTGGCTGGTATTGGTTTAGATGTTTTGGAAGAAGAAAAATATATTTTAAAAGAGGAAAGGGAATTATTGTCTCCACATTTTTCCGGAGCAGGTCAAATGTCTCAAGAGTTTTTAAAAACCGTAGTCGAGAGTCATGTTTTACTTACTTCAGACAAGGTTATTGTCACACCGCATAATGCTTTTAACAGTCAAGAAGCCTTGGAAAGGATTTTAGATACAACTATTGAAAATATTTTAGACTGTTGTCAGTCAAAGTCATTAAAAAACGTTATTAGGGCTTGATTTTTTATTTTTTTTGTGCTATAATAGATTGGTAAGTATAAAATTGGCTTGAAGTTTCTCAAAACTTTGGGCCTTTTTTTATATCAATATGCTGAAAAAGTATTTATTACTATCATTTCTCTTTATTTTTAGCTTAACTTTAAGCTATTTTAATACTGCGCAAGCAGCTAGCTTGGCGCAGCGTTTAAATGGACGCATTTTATTACAAGTTCAAGCTCATGGAGAGGCTTGGTATGTAAATCCTTCTGAGGGTAAGAGAATATATTTAAAAAATGGAGACGTTGCTTATAAGGTAATGTCTCGTTTAGGTTTAGGCATTACTAATGCAAATTTATCCAAAATACCAACTGGTATTGAAAATCGTTTTGCCTGTGCAGATAATGATAACGACGGTTTGTGTAATAAATTAGAAGATGGTTTGGGCACTAGCGTTAATAATCCTGATACTGATAATGATGGTTTTAAAGATGGCGCAGAAGTCAAAAATAATTATAATCCTTTATCTGCTAATAAAGATAAATTAAAATTTGATTATACCCTAGCCAATAGTTTAAGGGGAAAAATTTTATTACAAGTTGAGTCACATGGAGAGGCGTGGTATGTAAATCCAGTTGATGGTAAAAAATATTATATGCCAGACGGACCGTCTGCTTATGAAATTATGCGATTTTTATCTTTAGGTATTACTAATCAAGATTTAAGTCAAATACCAATATCTAATTTTGTTATTGAAGACTTGCCAGAAGAGGTGATTACACCGCCAGTAGTAATAAATAATGATACGCAAAATCCAAGCGCTCCAACTAATTTATTAGCTACTGCTACCTCTACGCAAATTACTTTAACCTGGAATGCTTCCACTGATAATGTTGGTGTTAGTAGATATCTTATTGAGAGATCTTTAACATCAAATGCTAATTTTAATCAAATTGCTACTTCTAACAATAGTTCTTATATTAATTCCAGTTTAAGTGCTAATACAAAATATTACTATCGAGTACGAGCTCAAGATGCGGCTGGAAATTTATCAAGTTTTTCAAGTATTGTTTTTGCTACAACACCCAATAGCACAAGCGTACCAGCAACCGACACACAAAATCCAAGCGCGCCAACTAATTTAGTAGCTACAGCTACTTCTACGCAAATTACTTTAACTTGGAATTCTAGTACTGATAATGTTGGTGTTACTGGTTATCAGATATTAAGATCAACAACTGCCGGTGGTCCTTACAATCAAATTGCTACTTCGAATACTAATACTTATACTAATACTGCTTTAACAGCAGGTAGTACTTATTATTATGTTGTCAAAGCTTATGACCTCGCTGGTAATGTTTCCAGTAATTCAAATCAAGCTCAGGCAACGATAGCTACTAGCTTGCCTACACCGCAGAATGTTAGTATTTTTCAACCTTATATTGACAAGATTAGTATAGCTAATATAGTGGCGCCAGAAAATACGGGTTATATTTGGTATCGTAATGGCAATCAAGTAGCTAGTGGTGTTAGTCCTACAACTTTTTTAGCACATTTTGATAATAGCTTATCGACAGTAAACAACGAAGAACCATTAGCTTCTTCAGGTGTAAACTATAGTAGTAGTAAATTTGGGCAAGGCCTACGGGGTAAGGTAGAATATCCGGTAGCTAATAATTTATCTTTTGACGAGGGGACTATAGAGTTTTGGTTGAGCTTAGATCGAGATTTACACGATGGTGTTTATAATAACGATCAGTATCTTTTTAGTTATATTAATAGTAGTAATTATCAAAAGATAACAATGAACGTAAAGACCTTGGAAGG
>CAZHLU010000046.1:0-8006 GCA_964533435.1 uncultured Gammaproteobacteria bacterium
TACGGGGAAAATAATATGCAATAAAAGTAATAATGAAATACATAATTTTATTTTTAAAATACTGACCAAAGTATACAATAGCCACTTTTTCAAAACAATCAATCCCCTCAAAATCTTCTCTGCTATCATGACGCAATAATTTTACTACTGCCTCTGGTGGATATGGTTTAACATGACCAAAGGTGTGCCAAAATTTTTTCGTAACTAATTCTGAAGCTAACACAAATAAGCCATCTTTAACTAAAACTCTACTGGATTCTTTTATTAAATTATAAGCCTTATCAACACTTAGATGCTCAATAACATTATGACAATACAAGCCTTCAAAAAAATTATCCTGATAATCAATGTTATCAGCACTACTCAATTTTACTTGTAAACCTTTGGCTTGCAAACCACTCACTACCCTTTGGTTAATATCAATACCGTAAAAATTATCTTTATCAATTAATAAAAACTCCCCCTCGCCACAACCAATATCTAAAACTTTTTTATTTTTAAAATAAAATTCGACAATCCAATTCTTGTTTTGTAATCTTTTTTTGAGTATAAATAAATAACTTGGCTTATAATTTTTCATATATATTTAAAAAAAAGATTATTATTTAATAATATTAATAATTATAATATTTATTAGCTAACAAATTTTTCCACCTAGCATTAATCAAATCACTAGCTTGCACTGGTTCTAAAATTTTATTCAAAGTACTTTTACTACCTTCTTTAAGCTGTTGCCCCAAATTACTATCAACTTTTATTTTTTGCATTGCTTTTATTAATGCCGATAAATCATTAATTGGTAAAACCAAACCATTATAATTATTTTTTATCAATTCACCAGCGCTACCTACTTGAGTCATTATAATTGGTAATTCATAAATAATAGCTTCGCTAATTACCAAAGGAAAACCTTCACTAAAAGAAGTTAAAAGTAGACAATCGCTAGTTCGGAAGTAGTCTGCTAGTTGCTCTTGCCAACCCATAAATACTACTTGTTTAGCAATGTTTAATTCTTGTGTTAATTTTTCTAAATTATTTTTTTCTGGACCATCGCCAACTACCAGTAAAATAACTTGCTCATCTTTAAGCTCGGCTAAAGCTCGGATTTGCAAAGCAATATTTTTAACTGGCACCAAACGACCGACTGTTAAAAAAATAAATTTGCCTGGATACTTATCGTGTAAATCGAAATTATGCGGCGCCTTTTGCCAAACTTCAATATCCAATGGCACTGGCACAATATAAATTTTATCTGCTTTGATTTTAAATTCTGACTCTAAAAAATTAGCCAGCCTTTGACTAACCGTTCTTACCAAATCGGCCCGCTTTAAAGCCAACTGCGCTAAGAGGCGCCGCCACCAAGTTAATTTTTCAAAGCCGTGATTTTGAATTTCTACCTTAACTTTATATTTTTTAGCTAAATAGACCCCTAAAACAGCCAAAAAATAGTTATCTTGAATCGTCAATAACTGATACTGACCACTTTTCAATAAACCAGACAATTTTTTATAAATAAGCCATAAGCTCAAAAATTTATTATCCTTACCGCTTGGCCAAACCTTAACTTTATCTGTTAAAGATAAATTTTTACCCGCACCCGGAAAAATAAATAAAAATTCATCTAGATTAGTTGCATAAAAAATTGCTCGCTTGGCTAAAGCTGAATTTGAATTTGCTATTTGTTTGTCTAAGCCTAAACCAATGACTTTCATAAACTAGATTTAAAAATATTTAGAGTATCTTGAGCAGCTTGCTGATAAGTATAGCTATAATCTATTTGATTTATTTTTATTTGATAAGCCTCGTAGTTTACAGGATCCAACAAAAAATTGATTTGTTTAGCCATCTCTTGAGAATCTTTGGGATCAAAAGTAATAATTTTATCTTTTAACCAAGTAAAACCAATTTCTTGAGAACTAATAAAAGGCAGACCAAGACTCAGACAATCTAGCATAGTATTAGGACTAATATCACTAAGACTAGGAAAAACAGCCAAATAACTAGTAGCTAATTTTTGTCTTAATGCTTCCGGACTAATTCTATCTTCAATATTAATATTAGTTATATTTTTACTTTTTACCAAAGCTACTAATTTTGGCAATAAAGGACCGGCACCAATTAAATGCAAATGATAAGATTTATCATCAACTTGTTGCCAAGCTTTTAATAAATTAAAAATATTATTTTTATGCACAAAGCGACCTGCAAAAATAATATCTTTATTAATATTTTTTCTTTCTATTTTGTCTGCAATAATAATGGGATTAGAAATAACAAATATTTTTTTAGTATCCAAGTTATAATATTTGCTAAAAATTTGCGCTTGATATTGAGTGGTAAAAATAAGTCCTTGTGCTCTAGCTAAAATCAAACGACTAATTTTAAATTTAAAATTATTAAATTTTCGATGCAGATTTTGCTCATAAAATTCTGGCAAAGTAACTGACTGCCCGGTTTTTTCTAAATAACTTTCCCAGAGATAATCCCCACCAATTCTAATATAGCAAGTTTTTCTTAGAAAAAAATTAGCAAGCATAACCGGTAAGCCAGCACTAGAATGATCAAAAGTATAAATTATATCAACTGAGTTCGCTCGTTTAAGTATTGCCAAAAAATAACGCCAATAGTTTAAAATCTGATTAGTTCTTTTTATCCTTTGAACAAGATAAGGTAACTCTTTATCAAAAGCTAAATTAGCAGTATTGGAGTCTGAATAAGTAATAACCTCCACCTGCTGACCTAAGGCTAAAAAATCTCGCGCAATTTTATCTGCATAAGTAGCCGGACCACCTATCTCCGGTAAAAAAATACCACTAGCTATCAATATCCTCATATTATCAATTTATGGCTCTTTTTTCTTGCTAAAATCACTTAAATTCTATAAAATTATAACAAGATTAATCAAAAAAATCAATAAATAGATTACCTAATATTAGCCAAAAAATAAGATGGAAAAGGCAACAGAAATCAAGGGTAAAAAAATTTTATACTTAGTAACCCAAACTAAATGGGGTGGTGCCCAAAAATATGTTTTAGAATTAGCTCAATATTTTAGTCAAAATAACGAAGTTCATATTGCTTATGGCGAAACTAAAGATATCAATGAAAAATTCTTAAACCTAGCTAAACAAAATAATATTCACACTATTCCTATTCACAAATTAGTCCGCAACATTGATATTAGCCAAGATATATTTGCTATTCCTGAAATACTCAAAATTTTAAATAAAGAATCTTATCACCTCTTACACTTAAATAGTTCTAAGGCTGGTCTCTTGGGCGCAATCGCTGCGCAAGTCTACAATATTAACCCTCTTAATCCTAAAATGCGCGTTGTCTATACTGCGCATGGTTTTGTTTTTAATGAACCCCTAAAAAATCATGTTAAGAAGCTTTATAAAGTATCAGAAACTTTTTCTACTGGTCTGCAACATTTGATTATTGCTGTATCAAAATATGATAAAGCTAGCGCTACTGGCAATAAAATTTCTAGCCCTCATAAAATTTTTGTTGTTCATAATGGCATTAATCCTGCTAAATATAATTTTTTAGAAAAATATCAAGCGCAAGCAAAATTAAATTTGGATCCGAAAAAAAAATACTTTGGCACTATTGCCAGTTTTTACCCAAGCAAAGGGCATCATTATTTAATCGAAGCTGTCAAAATGCTCAAAGCCAAAAAATCTCCTCTGCTTGCCGATTATCTTTGGGTTTTGATTGGCTCTGGTCCAGAACAAACAAAAATTGAACAATTAATTAAAACCGAACACTTAGAAACATATTTTAAAATAATCCCGGCTCAAGATAATGATTGGCAGTATTTAAAAGCTTTTGATTGTTTTATATTACCTTCAGTCAAAGAAGGCCTGCCTTACACTATTTTAGAGGCTGGGCTTGCACAAATACCGCTTATTGCCACTACAGTCGGCGGTGTGCCTGAAATCATCGTCAGTGGGCAAACAGGGCTTTTAATAGCTAGCCTAAATCCACCAGCCTTAGCTGAAGCCATGGAAAAAATAGTCAATCAGCCAGACTTGGCCGTAAAATTAGCTGAGCAAAATTTACAAAATATCCAAGCTAATTTTAGCTTGGATAAAACATTGACTGAAACTGAAGAGTTATATTTAAAATTATTTTAAAAGTAAATAAAAAATCCGCTAATATTTTATATGTCATTCCCGCGAAAGCGGGAATCTAGATAACTATTCGTCAAATCATTACAGATCCCCGCCTACGCGAGGATGACAGAGAAGCGGATTTTTTAATTTATTTATTATTATCTAGATATTGCTCTACTGACTCACTACTATAACCTGCGGCTTTGTAAGCAGCGTAAACTTCAGCTACTTTATCTCGATTTTTTAAAGCAATATAATCCTGCATAATCTCCTGATCGTAAATATATTTGATACTATAAGCATCATAAATTTTTACATAAGTATCAATCGCCTGCTGGTATTCCCCTTTTGCTTCATAGACATGAGCCATATTAGCCCAAGCTAGCTGCGACTTATCATAATACTCAAATAAATCTTGTAGATAACTAAGTGCTAAATCATATTTGTGCAAATAATAAGCTTGGTTAGAGGCGTTGATAAAAAGTTTTTCGGCTGGTTTTTTTTCAGCTGCCAAATTATTTAACTTATAATCATCAATAGCTAGATCCAACTCTGTTTGCGCAGCTGTTAATTTTTTTGACAAATCATCAACCACTGCTTGACCGCCTATTTCTTGAATCTTTTCTGGTGTTAATTCTGAATAAGGATTAGTTGATTTTTTATAAAACCACCAAGCTCCTGCTAGTATTAAAACTAATAATAAAACACCGATAATAATATAGAATACTTTCTTAGACTTCATAGGTTTTCTACTTCTGTGTATAAAAATATATAAGCACCGGATACGGCTTGAATTTTACTTTCCCAGGCCTCGCCATATAAGCTTTCTGCTTCACTAGCTGTTTTTAACCAGCGACGTTGCCAATTACCATTTACTTCATAAACTTTATTAGAATCCACACTTTGGATCAAGGTACCTGGTTTTACTGGCACACTAGAGCCTAATTCATAATTAGCAATTTCTGCTACGCTAATATTTTCTACTTGTGAAAAATCTGTAAAATATTGAAAAAATATTTTATCATTTAAAAATGAATAAATTTTATTATTATATAACCAATAGACAGCGGCTGAAGCTGGCGTCTTCAACAAGCGTCCACCCGACCAAACTTGATTATTATTTTGATTATCATCAGCTGGTGGGACTGGTGGCTCTGGATTATTATCTTCACTAGTAATATTTACCGTAAAAGTCAAAATATCAGAAATAATACTATTACTATCCCAGTCTGAAACATAAGTTTGCACATTGTACTGCCCACTGGCAAGATTATTGACTGTATAATCCCAAGTTGCAAAATCTGTAGTTAAAGCATTAACGTCTTTCCAAACTGGAGCTTGGCCTGCTGGCACTACCGAAATCTTTACAAACTTTACTGTACCACCCATTCTATCTTTAGCACCACCGCTAATATTTAAAAAGTTGGTACTACTATCAGCTGCCAAAACATCATTATTTTTTAGATTAGTTAAAACTACTTTAGGAGCTACTGTATCACCACCCTTTTGTTCAAAAGTATAAACATAATTACTAACAAAACTTTGACCCACTGGACCATTGTCTTTAGAGGCTACAAATAAACCAGTATCGCCTGTATCATAGACCTGATTAGCATTAGCATCATAAAGACTATCTATTTCTAGTTGCAATTTATGCTGATTAACTACTGTGCTTTTAGTTTCTATGGAAATATAAAAATGCTTACTACTAGAAATAGTAGTGTTTAAATTATTAAATAACCAACGTTTACTATCAATGCGCTCAGCACTAGCAATTAAGTGATCAACTAAATAACCCTGCCAAACACCATCGCCATCATCAAGCCATAATTTTAATTCAGCAATATCATCGCTATTGGCTGTTCTACTATTATAAACTGTCAAAGCATTAATAGTATCACCATTTAGATTATTTAAAGTAAAATCCAAAGCCAAAATATCAAAATCTTTATTATAAGCTCTTAATTCTTGATAAACTAAGCTACTACTAATCTGCGACTGCGTAAAAGCTAGGCTGGGACTGGCAAGTATTGCTAAAACTCCAATTATTAAGAATAATTTCTTAAACATAAGATTTTTTAAATTAATAAGTTCGTAGCTATAGTATAACAAAAAGCCTTTTATTTTTCAAATAAAACCCAGCTCCTTGCGAGGAGCTGGGTTTTTGTCTGCTAACTTAGCAAACTATTTTTTATCTCTTAAATATTAGTAAGAGAAGGTTGGGCCAACTAAAGAAGTTGTGTTACCCATATCAATCCAGGTGATTGCAGCAGAAACTGAATCATCCCAATCAATATCACCAGCAGCAGTAATAGAACCTAGAGATTCAATAGCCATAGCTAATTTATCTCCTGATTCAATCACACCACCGCCAGAACCTAGAGCAACTTGTACTTTGACAGTAAATTCTTCACCACTTGTAGCAATTGGTTCTGCTAAAGAAGAGAAGGTTACGTCGCCAGAAGCAGCTACGATATCGGCTGCACTAGTAGCAAGTTGTGTACCAGCACCGTTGTATAAAGCAACAGCAGTGATATACCAACCAGCACCGTTAGCAGCAGAAATACCAGTAGCAGTATTTAAGGAAACCTTAACGGAATTTAAAACTGCTTCTTCAGTAGCTGAAGTTGATGGAGTTAATTTGAATTTAAAGACATCAGTATAGGTGCCCCATTCAGATAAAGTGCCACCAGATAAAGTACCGTTAGCAATGGTCAACTTATTACCATAGGCTTTGAAGTTATTACCTTCAATAGATTTGGCAACAGTTGTGTCAGCAGCTAAATCAGCATCAGTGTGAGCTGCAGCTGTAGTACCATTAAAGCCACGAACAACTGGATCTAAGCTTGTACCAGAAGCAACAGTAGTAACATAAATTTGTTCACTACCAATCTTGATGATATCACCGGCTAAAATACCAGTAGTATCAACCAAGGTAACTTCGGTTTCGCTAGCATCCAAGTCTTCGTCTAAATCGTCAACAGCAGCAAAGGCAAAGCCGTCTGCAGTAGCACCAGAAGCTGGAGCAACTTCGTTGACAGATCCCCAAGTTTCCATGTCAATTAAGACAGCAGCAACTGTAGCGCCTGAATCTAAGACAGTATTAGTAGTGCTATTTAAGTCTACTTTTACAGTCAAATACTTGGCATTACCAGTACCAGACATTACCCAGAAATTCTTGCTGGTAATATCAAATTCAGTGTAACCACCAGAGAAACTATTGGTTTCAGCTAGTAAAGTTGCACCATCATATAAAGCAATGCGAGAAATTTCATCTTCGCCGGCAGGACCAGTGGTCAAACCAACACGGAATTTCTTCACTTGAACATTTTCTTTGTCAGCTACCAATTTGTATTGAGCAATAGCATTGTTGGTAGAACCAGCAAGCAATTGAGCAGATACAGCGGTATCACTGCTTAAAGTAGCAGTTAAAGTACCGGTTTGTGATACAGTAATATCAATTCTACCACTAACAACGTTAATTTCGGCGCCACCGCCTACAACACCATCAATAGTGGTTCCGGCTGAGTTTTTACCAGCATAAGTATTGTTATTAGCAGTACCTTCGGAAGAAACTACGACAAAGTATAAATCATCAGTATCATAAGTGACATTAGCGCTATCATTCATAGATGAATTCATATCGCCTCTGACAATAACTTTGCTACCATTTGAATTTACATTCAAATTCAAACCAGTAAATTCAGCTTCTTTGGAGCTATTTAAGCTCTTTGGTCCGGAAATCAAATTGCCATTTACGTCAACCAATTTAACGTTTTGAACGTCATTTTGATGGGCAGTAAAGCCATTACCAACTAAACGTACTTTCAATTTATTGACAGTAACATTGGTGGTGTTATTTGATTTAATATCAAGACCTAAGAAGTC
>CAZHLU010000047.1:0-7837 GCA_964533435.1 uncultured Gammaproteobacteria bacterium
AGATGCGGGCTTGTTGGCCGCCAGATAGTTCGGATAATTTTCTTTCCAAAGGAATACTTAAGTTAACAGCTTCTAGTACTTTATTAATCTGACTTTTTAGATTACCTGGCACTTCCAAAAAAGCTTTAGCAAAGTAATCTTCAATATTTAAAGCTAAATCATTTTTATCAATCACTTGGGCAGCTGTGGCAATCGTGGCATTATTAGTAATAAAAACATTGCCTTTAGTGGGTTTGATGTCACCTTTGATTAACTTAAAAATAGTGCTTTTGCCAGCGCCATTTTGACCCATTAAAGTTATTTTAGCTCCAGTTCTAACACTAAAGTTAACATCGTCGAGTAATAATTTTTTCTCGGCGTATTCAAATTTGACATTACTAAAACGTAGGATTACTTCTTCAGCCATTTAAGTTAAATTAAACTATCAAGAGAGTCAAGAAATTGACTCAAGATTGGTGCTCATCATCTCATAATTTTGCCAAATTGTCAATGTTTATATGCTGGCATCTTGTTTAGTTTATTTAAAAAAATAGACTTTATAATTAATGTATTTATGTTATAATTTCTATATGTCTAAAAGTAAACAAATAATCAAACTAATAGCTCTTATTTTATTAATATTGTTTGGTGTTTTTATATTTTTTTACGGAGGCTACGATGATAGTCCGGGCGCTCAATTATTAGGGCTAGTATTAGTAGTGATAGCTTTGGTATTTATATTAAAGAAAAAGAAAAATATTTAAAATAATATGATCAATAAAACCAATGAGTTTTCTTTTATTTTAAAACCAGCCCAATATGGCGTTGGTGTTTTTGCCGTCGAGGATATTAAAAAAGATACTCATTTAAGATTATTTGGTGACAAGGAAACTATTGATTTGCGTTCTTTGGTACGCAACAAAAAAGATGTGCCTAAGATATTTTGGGATTATTGTATGGATAGGGGCGAAGATTTAGTGTGTCCAATTGATTTTGGTCACATGCATCTTGGTTGGTATTTGAATCATTCTAAAAATCCCAACACTTATCCAGACAAGGATTATAAATGGTATGCTAAAGATGATATTAAGGCTGGTGAAGAAATTACTATAGATTACAATTTACTTAATGAGCCAAAAGAAAATCAGCCAGATTATTATTAGTAGTTATTATTATTTTTAATTGACCAAAGGCTATAATTTGCTATAATTATAGTCCTTTTAGTATTAATTTTGTTAATCTTATGAAAATAAAAAATATTGAAGCGCTAGAAATTTTAGACTCACGTGGCAATCCAACTGTAGAAGCAACGGTAATTTTAGAAGATGGTTCTATTGCTTCGGCTGCCGTACCATCAGGTGCGTCAACTGGTAGCTATGAAGCAGTTGAATTACGTGATAATGACCCCAAGCGTTATAATGGTTTAGGTGTTTTAAATACTGTTAAAAATATCGAAAATATTATTAAACCAGCTTTAGTAGGCAAAGAAGCAAGAGAACAGCAACAGATTGACCAGATAATGATTGATTTAGATGCTACGGATAATAAAGCCAAACTGGGTGCTAATGCTATTTTGGCAGTATCACTAGCTACAGCCAGGGCACAAGCTAAATCTGAAAAAAAACCTTTATATGAATATTTGAGTAAATTTAATCCTGATTTTGATGGTAATTATTATTTGCCACTGCCTATGATGAACATTATGAATGGTGGCAAGCATGCTAATTGGGCAACTGATATTCAGGAATATATGATTTTGCCCATTGGTGCTAAAAATATGACTGACGCCGTCAGGATGTGTGCGGAAGTTTATTTTAATTTAAAAAAGATTTTAAAAAGTAAAGGCTATGAAATTAGTGTTGGTGATGAAGGCGGTTTTGCGCCAGCTGTAAAATCAAATGCTGAACCTTTTGAATTGATGTCAGAAGCCGTAGCTAAAGCTGGTTATACTCTAGGTACAGATATTATTTTTGGTATTGATGCAGCTGCAACTGAATTTTATAAAGATGGTATTTATGAATTAAAAAAAGAAGCTAAAAATTTGACTAGCAATGATTTAGCGGATTTTTATTTAGAAATTATCAAAAAATATCCAATCAAAACTGTTGAAGATATTTTTAGTGAAGATGATTGGCAGGGATTTCAAGCATTTTTGGCTAAAACCGAAAATAAGGTTCAAATTGTTGGTGATGATTTATATGTGACTAATATTAAACGTTTGACTAAAGGCATTACTGAAAAATCTTCTAACTCTATTTTAATCAAATTAAATCAAATCGGCACTTTGAGTGAAACTATTCAAGCAATATTATTGGCGCGACAAAATAATATGACAGCCGTTATTTCTCATCGTAGTGGTGAAACTGAAGATGATTTTATTGCTGATCTAGCTACGGCTATGGGTACGGGTCAGATCAAGACTGGCGCACCAGCACGCAGTGAAAGAACAGTAAAATATAATCGTCTACTAAAAATAGAAAGAAAATTGGGTGCTACCTCCAGTTTCAAAAAATTTCGTTTCTAGTATGGAAAATAAAGTAGTTTTAGTTATTTGTGATGGCCTTGGTTATCGTGAAGCCAAAGATCACAATGCGGTACTTGCTGCTCATACTCCTAATCTAGATAATTTTAAAGCTAATCATCCTTTTGCTTTACTTGCAGCTAGTGGTGAAGCTATTGGTTTACCGGAAGGACAGATGGGTACTTCAGAAGCAAATCATTTGGTAATTGGTTCGGGTCGGATTATTTATCAGAATTTAGTTAAAATCAATCGAGCTGCTCAAAACAAAGAATTAGAAACCAATCCAGCTATTTTGGAAGCTTTTGAGCATGTTAAAAAGTATAATAGCGCTTTGCATATCAAAGGCATGGTGTCAGATGGTGGTGTACATGGTCATATAGAACACTTAAAAGCTTTAGTGCAAGCTGCGAAAGTTCACGGCGTTAATAAAATATTTTTGCATTTATTTACTGATGGTCGTGATGTGGCTCCGCAAAGTGCTAAGAATTATATTCAGGACTTGGAAGATTTTTTAGAAAATACCGGCGTTGGTAAAATTGCTTCTTTAGGTGGAAGATATTGGGGCATGGATAGAGATAATAATCACGAAAGAGTTGAAAAACATTTTCTGGTAATGACTAGAGGGTCAGAGCAAAAATTTAAAACAGCTTTAGATATTATTGAGCATAATTATCAGCAAGGTAAGTCAGATGAATTTAGTGAACCAGCTTCAATAGAGCTTGAAGAAGAAGGCGAAGGCTTGATTGCAGCGAGTGATGCAGTAGTATTTGCTAATTTTCGCTCTGATCGAGCTCGGCAAATTACTAAAAGGATTATTGCTGAAAAAATTGATAATCTAAAGTATGTAGCCATGACTAAATATGATGATGAATTAGATGTTCGTGTTGCTTTTGGTCCTGAAGAAATAAATAATTTTTTATCACAAGTAGTATCACGTAGCGGTAAAAAACAAATTAAGATAACAGAAACAGAAAAATTTACACATCTGACTTTTTTCTTTAATGCTCAACAATATGAGCCAATGCCAGGTGAAGAAAGGATAATGATTCCAAGTAATAAAGATGTAGCTACACATGATGCCAAACCAGAGATGAAAGCTAAAGAAATAGCTATGGCTGTAGTAGAGGCTATTCAAAGTGATCAATATGATTTTATTGCTGTTAATCTGACTAATTGTGATATGGTGGGGCATTCTGGTAATTTTCCGGCTATTGTCAAAGCTGTTGAGGCAGTTGATAGTGCTTTAGGGGAGATTTCAAGAAGTGCTCAAGAACAGGGCTATACTTTAATGATTACAGCAGATCATGGTAATGCGGAAGAAACTTTTGATCCTAAAATAAATCAGGCGATTACTTCGCATACTTTAAATCCAGTACCATTTTATTTTATTTCTCCAAAGTATGCTAAAATAGATAGAGTTAGTGGTGACTTAAGTGATGTAGCGCCAACTATTTTAAAAATTATGGATTTAGATATCCCAGCCGAAATGACTGGTAAGTCATTTATATAAAAATATATGCGTAAAAAACAAACTAAAATTGTAGCTACTATTGGCATTAAGTGTGACGTTGATTTTATTGAAGCTATGTATCGGGCAGGAGCTGATGTGATGCGCTTGAATACTGCTCATCAAAGCACTAAAGAAGCTCTTAATGTTATTCATAATATTCGTCAGGTTTCAGATAGAATTGGTATTTTGATTGATACTAAGGGTCCAGAAGTGAGGATTACGCAAACTAGCGAAGATTTGTTTTATCAAAAAGATGAATTTTTAAAAATTAGTGGTAGCGCTGAAAATACCTTATCAAATAAAGAAAAAGTTTATGTAAATTATGAAAATTTTCATCACGATATTCCAAATCAGGCTAGTATTTTTATTGATGATGGTAAATTAGAATTAAAAGTAGAAAAAAAGACAGCTAACTATTTGTTATGCAAAGTAGTTAATGAAGGCGTGATTAAGGCCAACAAGAGTGTTAATGTACCTGGTGTTCATTTATCTTTAGCAACTTTAAATAAAAAAGATAAAGAATTTATCAATTTTGCTATTAAACACAAAGTTGATTTTATTGCTCATTCTTTTGTCAGAAATAAAGAAGATATTATTGTTATTCAGAAAATTTTGGATAAATACAAAAGTCCCATAAAAATTATTGCTAAAATAGAAAATTTAGAAGGTGTAGAAAATATTGATGAGATTTTAGACCATGCTCATGGTGTGATGGTGGCCAGAGGTGACTTGGGTATCGAAATTGCCGCCGAAGAAATACCATTGATTCAAAAAGAAATTATCAGAAAATGTATTGTTAGGCACAAACCAGTGATTGTAGCTACCCAAATGTTGCAATCTATGGTACATAATCCTAGGCCAACTCGGGCTGAAGTTTCCGATGTAGCTAATGCTGTAATTGATGGTGCAGATAGTGTCATGCTCTCTGAAGAAAGTGCTTCTGGTAAATATCCTCAAGAGGCAGTCGAGACTATGGCCCGTATTGTCAAAAGGGTAGAGTTGAGTAATGAAAAACATCATTATAGTAATTTACCACAGATTGATACAGCCAATAAAACAGCTCATTATCTTATTTCTTCAGCAGTACAAGCTACCAAAGAATTAGATATCAAAGAAATTATCATGACTTCTACTAGTGGTCACAGTGCCCAAGTCATAGCTTCATATCGTGGTCGGACACCGGTTTATGTTAAATGTTTTGATAAAACTATTGCCAGGCAACTGTCTTTGACCTATGGCATCAATGCTCATTATGTCAAAAAAGAAGAAGACCATAGAAAGTTTATTACTGATTTATTTAAATATTTAGTTAAAAAAGAAAAACTAGTAGCAGAAGATAATGTAGTGTTTTTAGCTCGCGATATTGGCAAAGGTAAGGGCGCTACTTTTATGGAAATTTGTAAAGTAGCTGATTATATAAAGTTAAAAAAAGTTAAATAATTTTATTTATTAAAAAATAGCCCGGCACCATACAGTACGGGGCTGTTTTATTTTCTAAAATTTTAAATCATGCTATATTAATTGTATTATTATTAAATACAAAGGAGATTAAATATATGCAAAAAATAGTACCTTGCTTGTGGTTTGATTATCAGGCCGAAGAAGCAGTAAATTTTTATTTAAGTATTTTTAAAGATGGAAAAATATTAAATACATCTCGCTATGATCAAGCTAGTGCCGAGGTCTCTGGACAGCCAGCGGGTTCGGTTTTGACTGTAGATTTTGAAATGTTTGGTCAGACTTTTATGGCTTTAAATGGCGGACCAATTTTTAAGTTTTCCGAAGCAGTTTCTCTAGTGGTCAATTGTAAAGATCAAGCTGAAGTTGATGAACTTTGGCAAAAATTGACAGCTGATGGTGGACAGGAAAGTCAATGCGGTTGGTTAAAAGATAAATATGGCTTTTCTTGGCAGATAGTACCAGTAGCTTTGGGCGAGATGATGAGTAGTAAGGATGTACTAGCTAGTCAAAGAGTAATGAAAGCAATGCTCAATATGAAAAAATTAGACATGGCTATTTTAGAAGCGGCTTTTCAAGGAAAATAAAATTTTAGTCATCCTGGAGCGATCCGCCAGCCGGCGGAGAGCGATAGAATCTATTAATTTATCTTATTTTTTTTAAAACAGAAAATTGTGATAGAAAAATATTTAAAATATATTATTAATAATTAATTATAAAATGAATATGAATCCAGTAGTACATTTTGAGCTTCCTTACAAGGATGCGCAGAGAATTTCTAAATTTTATAAGTCAACTTTTGGTTGGCAGTTAACAGGCCTTGGTAAAGCATCTGGAAATTATATTTTAGCTAAAACTGCAACCAAAGATGCTAAGCCTGGTTTTCCTGCTGGAACTATTGATGGCGGCTTCTTTCCAATTAAGCCAAATTGGCCAAACCAGTATCCGTCTGTAGTTATTGGTGTAGATAATATAAAAGAAGTAGTAGATAAAATTAAGCAGAATGGTGGTGAAGTTTTGGGAGAGCCTATATTTATTACAAATTTTGGAATGTATGTTTCTTTTATTGACAGTGAAGGAAATAGGAATAGTGTTTTGCAACCACAAGGGATGTAATACCATAACTATTGTTCTTTTATTAAAATTTGCAATTTTATTCCCTCAAAATTTAAATTATGCTATGATGAATTTATGAAAAAATTTATTTTATTTGTTTTTATCTTAAATATAATTTTACCAATACAAGTTTGGGCAGCTAAGCCTGCTTTGGCTACTACTTATGCTGGTAAATTTGTAGTGCAAAGCGAAAGCTACAATCGCTTATGGTATATTGATCCGCAAGAACAAACTCGTTATTTACTCAAAGATGCTCAAGGTACTATGGATTTGTTACGTCTTAAGGCTACCGGCATTAGCAACAAAGATTTAGCAAAGATTAAGACTAGTAGCAAACAAACTGGCAATGCTAAGTTAACTAATCGTTTTAAGGGACAATTTTTGCTGGCCGTTGAAAATCAAGGTCAGCTTTGGTATGTAGATCCTAGCTCTGGTATTCGTTATCATGTCAAAGATGGTCAGAGTGCTTATGATTTTTTTGTTAAAAAAGCTACTAAACTTAAAAATAAAGAATTAAACAAGATTCCAGTTACTGACAAACAGATTGTGGCAAGTTATACTTTTGACCCGGTTACTTACGCAGTATTTGAAGATGGTGAATATCTAGAGGGCAGTTATGCTGATGAAATTTTACCAATTGCTTCTTTGTCAAAATTAATGACAGCTTTAGTCCTACTTGATCAAAAACCAGATTGGCAGAAAAAAATTACTATTACCAAAGAGCAAATTAATTATCCTAAAATTTATGTAGGTAATGACGCTACTTCAGAAGTAAAAATTGCCGCTGGTGAAACTATTGCCTTTTATGATTTGTGGGTAGCCATGCTACTTGCTTCTTCTAATCAATCGGCAGTAGCCTTAGCTGAATCTACTGGTTTGACGCGTGGTGATTTTGTAAAACTGATGAATGCTAAAGCAAAAGATTTGGGTTTAACGAAAACAATTTTTTATGATATTGCTGGACTTGATGAGACCAATGTTTCAACTGCCAAAGAAATGGCTCTGATCGCTAAAGCAGCTTTCTCTAAACCAGAAATAGTAGAAGCTACTGCCAAAGGACAATATACTTTGCATATGTTAAAAGAGGACGGTAGTACTGTTACTTGTGAGGCAGTAAATCGTAATACTAGTCTGATGGCTTTTGGTCCTCAAGCTGCTAAAAGTGGTTTTTTGGTAGAAGCACAACGTACGGCTGCTTTGCAAAAAGGTACAAAAATTATTGCGGTTTTGCATGCCAAAAGTATGGCTGAGCG
>CAZHLU010000048.1:0-7802 GCA_964533435.1 uncultured Gammaproteobacteria bacterium
AAATTTAGATATTTTTTGGTTACCAAACTTAAATTTTTATAGATTTAGTGAAACTTGTCCAACTGTTTTAACTATTCACGATTTATCTTGGCTACACAATCATAACTTTTATAATTTAAAAATGAGGTTATGGCATCGTTTAATTGGCGTCAAAAATTTGTTAGAAAAGGCGAATGGGGTTTTGACTGTTTCCCATAATACCAAAAGGGATATTATGAGATTTTTTACTATTAATGAAGATAAAATAAAAGTAGTTTATCCTGGTGTCGAAAGTATGGATTTAGATAAGGTCAGTGCTCAAAGAATATTAGCGCCATTAAAATTACCAGAAAAATATTGGTTATATTTAGGAACTTTGGAACCCAGAAAAAATATTATTAGTATTATCAAGGCTTTTGAAAAATTTCATCAAAAATACCCAGAACAAAATTTATTACTAGTTGGTGGCAGGGGTTGGTTATATCGCAGTATCTGGTCAGCTTTAAAAAATAAAGCATATATTCATTATTTAGGTTATATAGATAATCCCCAAAAAGATGCTCTATATTTTATGAGTCAGGGTTTATTGTGGCCATCTTTATATGAGGGTTTTGGTTTTCCGCCTTTAGAGGCTTTAGCTCAAGGTGTGCCAGTGATAGTTAGCTTTAAAACTTCTTTACCAGAGATTTTAAAAGACAAAGCCCTGTATGTTGATCCTTATAATGTAGCTGATATTTATCAGAGTTTATGCCAATTAAATATTGATTCTAATTTACGCCAAGCATTTAAAATGCCGGATAAAACATTTTTAAATACTTGGGCAAATGCTTCTTTAGAAATTAGAAATGTATTTGAAAGTTTTATCAATAAAATTCCTAATTATTAATATACAAGACTGTGAAAATAGTTTTAGATTTTAGAATGTTTGGCCCAGCCTTTGGCTTAGGTCGTTATAATCAAAAATTACTTGAACATCTTTTTTTGATTGATAAAGAAAATCAATATATAGTATTAATGAGGCAGGTGCCAAAGGATATTGTCTGGCCGACAAATTTTCAGGCTAAAATTGTAAATATTGGTTGGTATGGCTTAGCTGAACAACTTGTCTTACCAGTAGTACTTTATAGGTTAAAGCCTGATTTAGTTCATTTTCCTCATTTTAATGTACCAATTTTATATCGGGCTAAATTTATTGTAACAATTCATGATTTGATCATGACTAAGTTCCCATCTCGTAAAACCAGCACTTTAAATTATTTTACTTTTATCTTTAAAAGGCTAGCTTATCAAATTATTATTAAATCAGCTGTTAAAAGAGCTCAAAATATAATTGCCGTTTCTAATTTTACAGCTCAAGATATTATTAATTATTTTCATCTTAATAAAGATCAAAGCCAAAAAATTAAAGTTATTTATGAAGGCTTGTCTTTAATTAATGAAAAACAAGATATTAAATTATTATATTTGCCGGAAAAATATTTTTTGTATGTTGGTAATGCCTACCCTCATAAAAATTTGGAATTTTTAATTAAAACTTTTAAAGAATTTTTACTTACTCATCCCGATTTTTATCTAATTTTGGTGGGTAACAAAAATTATTTTTATAAACACTTAGAAACTTGGGCCAAATCTTATTTAGCTAGTGTTAGTAAACAAGTTATTTTTGCTGGTTTTGTAGCTGATGAAGATTTAATTTCTTATTATCGTCAAGCTAAGGCCTATATTTTCCCTTCTTTATACGAAGGTTTTGGTTTACCGGCGCTAGAAGCTTTTCAACAGCAATTAGCAGTTTTATCTAGTAATAGTTCTTGTTTGCCAGAAGTTTTGGGTGAAGCAGCTTTATATTTTGATCCTAGTAAAACAGAGGATTTATTAGAGAAAATGGAAATGATAATAAAAAATCAAGATCTAAAAAATAAATTAATACTCGCTGGCCAAGAACAATTAAAAAAATACAGTTGGCAACAAGCTGCTCAAGACACTTTGGCTTTATATAAATAATTTTTTATATTTGATTTGGTGTTTTGCCAAAAATTTGTTATAATATAAAATAATTATCAACTAAAAGAACTCTATTTATTTGCTTTAATAGCTTATGGTAAATTCGGGCAAGCAAGACTTAAATATTTACGATTTAAAAAAAGAACTGGTCTCGGATCTGGATCAGTTTTTATTAGAGGAAAAAGATGAAGATAGGTTAAACGAGGCTCAGTTTGCTATGGCTAGACAAAAAGCTTTAGCTGAGCTTGATAAACTAATAAAACAAGACTTAAATCAACAACAATTATTATCTAGCATTCAGGATTTAAAGAAAAAAACAGTTAAATCAGCACCAACTACCGAAATAATTACTAACGATCAAGTATTAAAGAAATCCAGTCATGTTTTAGATTTACGTAAAGAAAAGGTGAGTCCAGAGCCTGAATCTATAAAAATCAAAAAAACGCCAGAAACTAGGGCTAAATCACAATTTAATCAGGTTTATACAAAAAAGACCAAAACAACATCGGTTAATTTTTCCAACCTAAGCTTTCCAAAGGTCAAAAAAGTTAAATCTAAACAGATTACTTTTTCTTGGTCGCAATTTAAATTATCTAATGTATTAAGCCAAGCCGTATTAATAGCTCTAGTAAGTATTATTGTTTTATTGCCAATTCATGGTTTTTATTTTTATAGTAAAATAAAACAAGATAAAACAAAAATATTTTCTTTAAGTCAGTCCGGCTTATTTAGCCTACAAAGCGGTGTTTTGTCAGCTGCAGAAAATTCTTTACCTTCGGCTCAGCCTGATTTTCAACAAGCACTCGCAGACTTTCAGCAAGCCCAAGCTATTTTAAACAACTATCAAAGTTGGTTACTAAATCTAGGCGGACAATTACCAGTGGTTGGTAAATCTTTATCAGCTGGTCGCAATTTACTTGCAGTTGCTAGTAATGTTTCAGAAGCGGCTACTATTTTAAGTGATAAAGTAGAGGAAAATGCTAAAATTACTGATTATTTAATTTTTGCTGATAAACAAATTGGAGAAACCTTGCCTTATTTAGAAAAGGCGAGCGCTGACTTAAAAAAAGTTCCAATTAATACCTTGCCACCTGAATTACAACCTTATTTTTCTGGTTTACAAAAAGATTTACCACCAACTATAGCTAATCTAAAAAGTTTAAAAGAAATCTTTTCTCTATTTGGCCAAATTTTAGGACACGTTGGTGAAAAGCGTTACCTGATTTTATTTCAAAATAATAATGAATTAAGAGCAACTGGTGGTTTTATCGGCAGTATTGCTATTGTTGATGTTTATAAAGGACAAATTACTAATTTAGAAATACCTAAAGGTGGTACTTATGATTTGAGCGCTGGTCAAAAAGCCAAAATTAAAGCACCGCAACCCTTGTCATTAGTTAATCCTACTTTTAATATTTGGGATGCTAACTGGTGGCCAGATTTTCCTAGCTCTGCTCAAAAAATAACTAATTTTTATGAAGAGGCCGGTGGCAATACCATTGACGGTGTTATTTCTATTAATGCTAGTGTTTTACAAGAGCTACTGGCTATTTTTGGACCAATTGAAATGCCTGAGTATGGAGTAACAGTAACAGCCGAAAATGTTTTTTCTGTTTTGCAAGAACAAGTAGAATTAAAATATGATCGTACTGCCAATACTCCCAAGGCTATTATTGCTGATTTGGTGCCAAAAGTTTTAGGCAAACTTTTATCTTTTACAGAAAAACAAAAAGAAATAGTAGCTTTATTTGCCAAACTTTTGGATCAAAAAGATATCCAAATGTACAATAAAAATGAAGACCTGCAAAAACAGATTAGTTCATTTGGTTGGTCAGGAGAAGTATTTACTACAGACCGTGATTATCTGATGTTGGTTAATACTAATATTGCTGGTGGTAAAACTGATAATGATATTAAACAACAGATTGAGCACCAAGCTGAAATACAAGCCAGTGGTGATATTATAAACACTGTTAAAATTACGCGCACTAACCAAGGTTTAGAAAATAATATTATGGATGGCTGGTGGGGTAATACTACTTATTTAAGGCTTTATGTGCCCTTAGGCAGTCAATTTATCGAGGCTAGTGGTTTTGATACTGTGCCAGTCCAATATTTTCATGATTTAAGTCAAGATTACAAAATAGACCCTGATATTAATCAGGAAGAAAATAAAATGATTGATAGTGCTTCTAAAACGGAATTATATCAAAGTTTAGGTAAAACAGTGCTTGCAAATTGGCAGACTTTAAAAGCCGGAGAAACTAAAACAGTTATTATCAAATATAAATTGCCTTTTACTCTAAAACTAGACAATCCTTTGGTTAATGATTGGCGTAAAATATTGTTGCGCAAAAAAACACAACTTGATCATTATAGCATCTTGGCTCAATCACAGAGCGGTAATCATAATACAACTTTTAATTCTAATGTTATTTTGCCGGAAGGTATTAAGGTTGTTTGGAAAAATTCTAGCCAACCAGAGGATTTAAGAGTAAGTAATAATTATGTAAATTTTAGCCAACCTTTAAATGACGATCGTTATTTTGGTTTTATCTTAGTACACTAGTCTATGTGGCAAAAAATTTGGTATAAAATAAATAATACAGTGGCAGGCGGGGCATTACTTATCGCCCTGTTTTCTTTACTAGCTAAAATAGTTGCCTTAGTTAGAGAAAGATTGATTGCTACTACTTTTGGAGCTGGAGAACTTTCTGATATTTATTATGCTTCTTTTCGTTTACCAGATTTGATTTTTAATACTTTAGTTTTAGGAGCCTTAACTTCGGCTTTTATACCAGTTTTTCAAAAAACTTGGTTTAAAGATAAAGAAGCTGGTCTAAAACTCGCTAGTTCTGTATTAAATTTATTTTTAATAATCATGCTAGGCTTAGTTATGATAGCCTGGTTTTTTGCACCTAATTTTATACCAGCTATTACGCCCGGTTTTTCTGCTTGGCAACTAGCAGAGACTATCAAGCTTAGCCGCATCATGCTTTTGTCAGTACTATTTTTTGTAGTTTCTAATATAGTAGGTGGTGTGCTTAATGCCTGGAAAAAGTTTTTTAGCTTTTCCTTAGCAGCTAGTTTTTATAATTTTGGTATTATCTTAGGTATTATATTATTTTATCCAAGATTTGGTCTTATTGGCTTAGCCTGGGGCGTTGTTTTAGGAGCGGCAAGCCATTTATTAGTACAGTTACCAGAATTATATAAAAACGGTTGGCATTATCATTTATTATTTAAGTGGGATCATAATCTAAGAAAAATTTTAAAATTAATGATACCTAGAACTATTGGTTTGGCGGCTGGGCAAATTAATTTAGTTGTTATTACCATGATTGCCTCTACTTTGAGTAGTGGTAGTATTGCAGTTTTCAATTTTGCTAATAATTTACAAAGTTTACCAGTTAGTTTATTTGCTGTTTCTTTAGCTGTGGCAGTATTTCCAACTTTTACTCAGGCAATTAATGAAAATAATGATAAACTTTTTGTTGATAATTTTTCTATTAGCGTTAGACGTCTTTTCTTCTTGTTAGTTCCTTTGTCAGTTTGGATGCTTGTTTTACGCGCTCAATTTGTCCGAGTAATATTAGGCAGCGGTGCTTTTGATTGGCAAAATACTTATCAAACAGCCCAAACCTTAGGTTGGTTTAGTATCTCTATATTTGCCCAAGGCCTTATTCCCTTACTAGCTCGAGCTTTTTATGCTAGAGAAGATACCAAAACTCCTACTTCGGTTGGTATTTTTTCTATTATTATTAATATTTTGCTTTCTTGGTATTTGGCCCAACATTTTGCTTTGGGTGTCATTGGTCTAGCTATGGCTTTTTCAATTACTAGTTTTTTAAACATGTTAATACTGTACGTTATTTTGCATTACCGTTTACCAGCTATCAATGACAATATTATTATTAGTTCATTATTAAAAATTTCTTTTAATGCTATTATTTCTGGCTTACTAGCTTATGCTACTTTAAATTTACTTGATGATTATGTTGATATGCACACCTTTATTGGTATTTTTAGCCAAGGACTAGTGGCTGGTCTAGTAGCCTTGCTAACTTATCTATTTTTAAGTATATTACTAAAGTTAGAGGAGGCTAGAAGTGTTAAAAATATTATCTGGCGTCTGCTAGCGGTTTTTAAAAACAGTCAAAATCGTTAAAAAACTTTAATTAAAATGGATAAGATCAGAAATTTCTGCATAATCGCGCATATTGATCACGGTAAGTCAACTTTAGCTGATCGTATGTTAGAGCTGACTGGCACAGTAGAAAAACGAAAAATGAAAGATCAGCTTCTAGATCAAATGGATTTAGAGCGTGAACGTGGCATTACTATCAAGCTCCAGCCGGCTCGCATGCAATGGCAAGGCTATACTTTAAATTTAATTGACACCCCTGGTCACGTTGACTTCTCTTATGAGGTGTCAAGATCTCTAGCGGCTGTTGAGGGTGCTATTCTTTTAGTTGATGCTAGTCAAGGAGTAGAAGCTCAAACTTTAGCTAATTTATATTTAGCCTTAGAACAAGATTTAGAAATTATTCCAGTTATTAATAAAATAGATTTACCAGCTGCTGATGTTGCAAAAGTTAGTAAAGAAATTGTCAATTTATTAGGCTGCCAAACAGAAGATATTATTTTA
Source organism: uncultured Gammaproteobacteria bacterium (assembly GCA_964533435.1). Taxonomy (GTDB): domain Bacteria; phylum Patescibacteriota; class Patescibacteriia; order UBA1558; family GWA2-36-10; genus CAZWIT01. The sequence goes on from CAZHLU010000048.1 coordinate 6,629, forward strand.
GTTTCTGGTAAAACCGGCGTTGGTGTTGATAAATTATTACAAGCTGTAATTGACAAAGTACCAGCGCCAAAAGAAGCTCCTGATGATTTGCAAGCTTTAATTTTTGATTCTACTTATGATGAATATCGAGGAGTAGTTATTTATATTAGATTATTTGGTGGCACAATCAAGCCAGGTGATAAAATTGTTTTAGCAGCTAGCGGTGAACTTAGTGAAGTTTTAGAAGTTGGTTATTTTCGACCACAATGGGTTAGCTCTGGTATTTTAAATAATGGCGAGATTGGCTATGTTATTACCGGTATTAAAAATCTAGAAAAAGCTAAAGTTGGTGATACTATTATTAAAGCTGGTAGTCATACCTTAGCCTTGCCTGGTTATAAAAGCGTTAAGCCAATGGTTTATGCTGGTATTTTTCCTCAAGAAGGTAGTGATTATAATCGTTTACGGGAAGGTATTTTAAAATTAAAATTAAGTGATGCTAGTTTAGTTTTTGAACCAGCTAGCTCTCAAGCTCTTGGCTTTGGTTTTCGTTGTGGATTTTTAGGACTATTACATTTAGAAATTTTTCAAGAAAGATTAAAAAGAGAATTTAAATTAGATTTAATTGTTACTACACCAACTGTGGCTTATCATTTATTTTTGAAAAATAAAGAATTTAAAGTCTTAACAACCCCATCAGAAATGCCCGATCCTTCTAATATCGAAAGAATTGAAGAGCCCTATATGAACATCGAGATTGTAACACCCAAAGAATATCTTGGTAATTTAATGTCTTATATTTCCGAAGTAGGCGGTTTAGCTCGCGATAATGAATATATTGACGAAACCAGAGTAGTTTTACGTTATTATATACCGCTGGCTAGTATTTTAGTTGACTTTTATGACAAAATTAAAAGCTCTTCTTCTGGTTATGCTTCTTTAAATTATGATTTTGCTGGTTATGAGTCTTGTGATTTAGTAAAAATGGAAATAATGGTAGCCGAAGATCCGGTTGAGGCCTTAACTTCTTTAGTTTACAAAGAGCAAGCGCATCGGATTGGTAAAAGAATTGTTAATAAATTAAAAGAAGTTTTACCAAAACAACAGTTTGTTATTAAATTACAAGCTTCAGTTGGTGGTAAAATTGTAGCTTCCGAACGAATTTCTGCTAACCGCAAAGATGTGACTGCCAAAC
>CAZHLU010000049.1:0-7688 GCA_964533435.1 uncultured Gammaproteobacteria bacterium
TCAACTTTATCAGAATACAATCCAAGGCGGTTAATTTTAATATTTACATTTTTAAGTTTTAAATTATCAAGTAGATAATTATATTAATTAGTTATTATCTAATACATAAAAAAATTTTATGAAAAAAATATTAGTTTTTTTACTGTTATTAGCACCAAGTATGGCCTCAGCTACAGCTGACTTAAATGCTTTTGGTGTTAACCAAATGAGAAACCTATCCACTTACTCTACTAGAAGTGTTTATGACACTGTTTCTGGTATAGTAAATATGGTTTTGGGATTTTTAGGCACCATTGCTGTGCTATTGTTTTTATTTGCTGGTTTTAAATGGGTCACTTCTCAAGGTGATTCTGGTAAAATCGACGAAGCTAAAAAATTAATGGGTGCCGCTGTCGTTGGTATTGCTATTATTTTTGCCTCATATGCCGTATCTCAATTTATTATTTCCAAGCTTTACGAAAATACAATCCAAGGCGGTTAGTATTTATTATATTAAAGTTAAGGTTTAGATTATTATGAATAATTATTTGAAAAAAATGCGCAAATATCTTTATTTAACTTTATTGAGTTTTTTTCTATTGCCACATGTCTCATTTGCTTTGACTGATCCAATGAGTAGTTTGCAAGAAGCGGGTCGTAAGTCGGGTTTAAATACTACTTTATCAGCAACAGATATTATTGCTCGTACTATTAATGCAATTTTGGGCTTAGTTGGTTCAGTGTTTGTTGTTTTAATAATTTGGTCTGGTTTCCGTTGGATGACGTCAGCTGGTAATACTGACCAAATTAAAAAAGCCAAAGAAACCATGATTAATTCAGTGATTGGTTTGGCAGTTATTGTGGCGTCTTATGTTATTAGTTATACTATTTTAACTGTACTGGTCGAGGGAAGATTGCCTGGCGGCGCAGCTAATGAGGGTGGCCATGTGACACCATAATAAAATTTTATTTTTCTAACAAAAAATACTCCTGCACGGTCGGACCGCGCAGGAGTATTCATTTATAGAGGCAGGGATAGGAATGCAGTTTATTAGTATCGGCGCAAATTGTCGATGGTATACTTTTCAGCAACGTATTGTCCCAGGTAATATTTGTTACGTTCGGTGGGGATCTTGAGCGTGGTAGAAAGTTGGCCGTTGTTGTAGTAGTCAGTCGCAGACTTGGTCAAAGGCCACCAGTCAAGCTCATAGTCCCCGGGTAGCACCATCAGGGTGACGGAACTGCCAAAGGGGATATTGGTTTCGTTGCCTTGGCCATCTCTGATATGAGCGACTTCTCGCTCAATGCAGTGGTTGATGACCACAAAGGGCACCAATACCAGGTTGCGCAGGAAGGACTCATCGACCATGATGGTCTTTCCGGTGAACAGGCCAACGCGGGTTACGTTGGTGTCTTCCAGGCGCTGGTTGATGCCCTGATCCATCGGCCAACGGATGAAGAATTCCTGCTCCTCATCGCTGCGCAGCTGGAAGGGGTAGCTGCTACCGGGGTTGATCTGGATGCCGTGGGAGCCCTTGGGCCCAACCCAGATCGGGTAGTGGTAGTTGTTGTACCAGCGCTGCACGATGCTGACAGCCGGGCTTGACCGCGGAAAGGTCAGGCTGTCGCCGTGGGTGTTCAGGAGTCGAGGACCAGCGCAAGCGCTCAGCAGCGTGAGCAGGCTGAGGGCCAGCGCAAACAACAGGAAAGGCCTGTATTTCATTATCTTACCTCTTTTCTGTTAAGGAGCCAGTGCCATCGCTAGGTATTAGGATGGCATTTTAAGTGAACATTATATTATATACTATTTTTATGTTTTTGTCAATAGATAAAGTAAAGATATCTTATGTTATAATGTTATTATGTTTTTTAATAAGCTCAAAAATATAGTTTCTAATTTTGTTTTAAATAAAAAAATAGAGAAAAAGACCCTAAGATTATTATGGCTTTTTATTTTATTATATATTGCCATTTTTTTGTTTTTAGTATTTAAACGCTATTATTATTTTAGTTATAATATTAGTGATTTAGCTATTTTTAATCAGACATTTTTTAATACTATTCATGGTCGTTGGCTTGATGAAACCGTAACTTTAAATAATTATTTTGCTGATCATTTTTCACCGATTATTTTTTTGTTGTTACCTTTTTATTTTTTACTTCCATCCCCTCTTACTTTATTAGGTTTACAAACCATTGGTTTAGGACTGGCTGCTTGGCCACTTTTTTATTTGAGCAAAGAAATTACTAAGAATGATAAATTGTCTTTATTGATAGCAACTATTTGGTTGTTTAATCCAATGGTTCAGGCAGCTAATTTAGACGAGAATCATTTATTATATTTAGTGCCGGGTTTAGTTTTTGCTGCAGCTTATTTTTATTTAAAAAATAAGTTTCATTATTTTATATTATTTTTTATTTTAACTTTATTGATTAGAGAAGATTTGGCCTTAGTAATGTTGATGTGGTCTGTATTAGCTAAATTAGATAAAAAAGATAAACGCTGGATTATTAGCCCACTGATATTGGGTTTAGGATATTTTTTATTTGCTATTAAGATTATTCAGTCTTTTGCTAGTAACGATAATTATAAATTTTTTAATTATTACAATTGGTTGGGGGGCGATGATTTGTTTAGTATTATGGCTACTTGGTTTACCCATCCTTTGGCAGTGATACAACACTTATTAAGTTGGAATAATATTTCTAGTATTTTTATTATTTTATTACCCCTTTTATATTTACCACTTATTAAGCCAAAATATTTATTGTTATCATTACTAACTTTTTTGCAATTAGCTTTGACTAGTAGGGGCTTAAATAGCGTAGCCTACATGACTCGCTTCTCTCTTTTACTTTTGCCTAGCATCTTTTTAGCTTTTATTTTTTCTTTAGAACATATTCAGGCTAGAAAAGGTTTTTTATTTAGTAAGTTTATTTATAGAAATTTTGCCTTTAGTAAGTTTTTGTTGTTTGTAACCGTTATTTATTTTTTTATCTTTTTATCACCAGCTAGACATATAGCCTTTAAACAATATGATAAAGAACAAAGGTCAAATCAATATTTAATGTTGCAGTCTGTGCCAGCGGATAAAAGCATTACAGCTACTAATAATTTTTTACCTCAATTAAGCAGTAGGCAATTTATTTATAATATTGATTATGCCTATTTTAGACGCACGCAGTTTAGTCAAGCAGTATTTGAGCCAATTAATACTGATTATCTTTTGCTTGATTATAGTGATTTTTTGACTACTGTTGCTGATGCCAGAAGTAGTAAAGCCCTAGAGGAATATTGGCCTAACATGCCTTTAGAGTGGCGTGAATTTTTACAAAATTACGCTCTAATAAAGGCAGAAAATAATGTTTTGTTATGGCAAATAAAAAACCAGGCTAGTGGCCCTGGTCTAAAGATTTATGAATTGCAAGATAAAGATCAAAAATTATTAGATAACAGTTTTTTATTTACTAAGGCTAGTGTTTTAAATCAAAGCCATAGAGTTTTAAAATTAAGTATCCAAAATATTTCTGACCCGAATAAAAATTATTTGATTCGTTTTTATACTAAAAATAGTTATTTTGATATGCCCTTAGATTATGGTCTAATGACAGTAAGCGATTGGCAACAAAAAGAAGCTAGTTTTTATTATTATCTTAATCCCGGTGTAGAGAATTATCAGATTTTTTCCTGGGAAGGTATCAACAAATTAGGCTTAGAGCAACAAGTTTATCTAGATAAAAAGCTTGAGAAAATTACGGATAAAATTATTTTTAGTGATAATGAGTTTTAGTATTAAGGCGCAAGCACTTTTAACAGAATAAAGCGTTCATTATTAATAATAGTTTGCAAGTAAGGCTCATTGCTAAGCCATTTTTTTTCGTTAAAATCAGAAACAAAATCACTACTAATAAAAATATAGTCAATGCCCTTTTCTTTTAGCCAGGTGCTTATGTCCTGGGGTTTTGCTAGGAGCTCTTGAAGCTCTTTATTTTTTTTATCAAATTCCCAAGTTTGCATGCGATGACCAATATAAACATTTCTAGCAGTAAAAGCTGGTATTTGAATGCCGTCATTGGGGTAGCTTAAAAAAATATCACCAGGCTTTGATTCTTGTTTTATTTTTTGCCAAATAGCTTTACGATCGTTATCAAAAAACATCATGTTATTATAAGCTTCAAGGTAATAGATGGGCAATATTATTTTTAATAAAGTATCGAAAAAGATAAAAAAAGTTATAACAGATAGATAAATATATTTTAACCTTGATTTTTTGTTTAAATATTTTATTCCATAAAAAGCAATAATACATAAAGCAATATGCCAGCCATTACTTAGGCGACGATTAAAGTCTAAGGGCAGATAAACCAAAATAAAACCCATCAATGACCAAAGGCAAACCAAAAGCAGGTAATTATTTTTTAAAATAAGTTCTTTATTTTTTTTAATATACACTAATCCAAAGACAAAAAGTACCAAGATAAGGCCATAGCCAATAATATAGGATAAAAGGTTTGGTGATTTTAGTATGTTTTGTTGGTGGTGTTCTGACATTACTGGATCTTGTAATAGCCACCAATAATAATAAGCCATTGGTAATGATGTAAGTAGGAGGCCTAGATAATAAGGGATTATTTTTTTTGATTTGTTTAAGTATATGATGCAGATAGCTGTCATTCCACCAACACTTAATATGATGGGTATATCATAAGGATGGATTAGGCTTAAAAATAGATTGCTAGCTAACAATAGTATGATATAAATCGTTTTTTTACTTTCATAAGCCTTAATAAACAATAAAAATGTTAGCAAGATCAGAGTTTGTGACATAATAAATAGTGGCGATTGAGTTAAGGAATCAAAGGTAATACTCTCCGGCATCCAGATACTAGTAGGTAGGATATTATATTGTTCTAGTGAAGGGTAGGCTAAATAGGCAAAGCCATTAGAAAATAATATAAAAAATAAGGGCCAAAATATTTTTTCGCCAAATATTTTTTTTAAAAGCCAGATTAATACTAGAATAAATATTAAACTGCTAATAATTCTAATAATAAAATAACTAACAATACTGGAGTTGAATAAATTACTGAATTGCCCCATCAAATACCAATGCGGGGCAAATAAATCTCGGTTTTGTGATTTATAATTAAATAAGTTATCGATAAACATCTTGCCCTGGGCGCCTTGCTCGATATTAGAAAGATAAACAAAATGATCACCACTATTAACAAAAGGTATAGATAAATAATTTAGACCTTTATGGTAAGCAGTATAAAAACCAATAATATGATTTAAATTATTGCTAATTAAAAAAGCCAAAATTAATAAAATTAGCTTCCAATTATGCCTTAAGTAGAGAGTAAGGCTTTTCATAATTCTATTTTATAAATATTAAAATAATCATCTTGATATAATAAGGGTAAATCAGGGTCCTGATCTAAAGCTTGGATTAATTTTTCGTGGTCTTTTTTTTCAACAAAAATATATTCAGCCCCATAGTTATCTTTTATTTCTTTGGCTAGATTAAGGCGAATGTTTCCCCTAGTAATATCGCTATATTTTTGTTGAAGCTTTGGGTCATAATTGTACATGAAGGTAAAATCTAAGCCAATAATATAGCGGTTATGATCATTAAAATAAAATAACATTGGCCATTCATCCCAATCGCTGTGAAAAACAATGCTATCTTGAGGAGTGTTTTGTTTAAGCCAGTTACTGGCTGCTTGATAACGTAGGCGCGGGTGTGCGTCTGGTATATTGGTGTTAAGTATTTGTTGATAAATTATAGGCATTAATAGAGTTCCTAATACAAATACACTGCTTAATAAAAATGTTTTAAGTTGCCAATTTAAAGCTTGCCAGATATTTGATATTTTTTGCCATTTAATAATTTTTATAATATCACTAGCGCCACTAGTCACAAATAGTAATAAAAAAGGAGAATAATATTCAGTGTAACGAATAGATTTTAGACTTAAAAATAAAAAAGCAAAACTTAATAAGAAGCTAAACCAGCTTAAACGACTAACTTTTTTGATATTAAAGAATAATAAGATAAAAATTATACTGGCCATTATAAAAACTAGCATAGAGGTGCTAGCTAGGATAGAGTGAAAACTAGCCCCATACCACTCGCCGCCAACTGGGAATTGACCACTTTTATTAATGAGGCCTATTTGAAAAAATTGTTGGTAGTAGGCGTAGATATTTTGGGGGAAATAGGGGTTAACAATAATTCCACCTAGTAGACCAGCTAGTAGATATAGGGCCAATTTTTTAAGATCAAAATGTTCATGGACACTATTAAGGATAATAACAATCTTATTATGGAATAATTTTATTTTTTGGTGATGGATAAAAGAGTAGATATAATCAGCTAAATAAAATATTATAAAAATAAAAATAGCTAGCGGCCAGCCGCCATAAAGCCAGACATAGATAAAACCTAAGGCAGCTAAGGTTTTATATTTTTTTTGAAAAAAGGCATAAATAAGAAGCCAGACCATGATTAGTGATAGGGCAGTAATTTTAATTAGTGATAAGCGAAAGCTTAAAGCAGGCAGGATAATGAGCAATAAACTAAAAAACCAAGGCCAGGATAGCTTGAATTTTTTTAGTAGCCAATAAAACACTAAGGCCTGAGCAGTAGCAAAAATAACAGCTGATATTTTTACACCCAAGAGCGGGTCATTGTTAATAAGAGTGAGTGGCGCTTGGAGTAAATGATATAGTAAGTGCTGATCAGTGAAATTATCGCGTAGACTGCTAAATTGCATCCAGGGCATTGATTTTAAGAAATGTCCGTGGGCAAGTAAACTGGCTATTTTGGCATGAAAAAAGCCATCCGGATCACCGATATAGTCATTCCACTGTAATCGGGTGTAGTGGGCAGCAACTAGTAAAGCAAGTGCTACATAGTCAAGCTTAAGGCTGCTTAATATTTTTTTAGTTTTGCCAGTAGTCATTATGGTTTTTAGGCTAACAGTGTTTTCTAAGTTAAAATAATACTTCTTTATTCTATCAAAAAAGCACTTTTTAATAAAGAAAAAGATCCCCGCCAGGCATGGATACGGGGATCAAGATATGCACAATAATAATGGAACTAATTCTTTCAGATTTAGTTTATTCTTTATTCTAAAGCTCGTCAAGAGCCCGATGGTTTTTGGGTTGATTTTTTGTTTGATAATTGATAAGATAGACCTAAACTATGATTAATTTTTGTAATTATTTTATCTATGAGTGGACATTCAAAATGGGCAACAACTAAACGCGCTAAAGCAGTCACTGATTCAAAACGCAGTAGCTTATTTACCAAATTATCAAAAAATATTACAGTTGCAGCTAGAGACGGAGTCGATCCAGCTATGAATTTTAAACTACGTATTGCGATTGATCAGGCTCGTAATTTTAACATGCCTAAAGATAATGTAGAAAGAGCAATTAATAAGGCTAGTGGCGCTGGCGCCGGGGCAATACTTGAGAGTTTATTGTATGAGGCCTATGGTCCAGACGGTATTGCCATTTTAATAGAGGTGGTTACTGATAATAGAAACAGAACCGTATCCAATTAAAAACATATTTTAAATAAATATGACGGCAGTCTAGCCGGCACAGGTAGCGTTATGTGGATGTTTGATACTCGAGGACAAATTGTATTAGATACCAAAGATTTAAGTGATACTGATGAGCTAGATATTATTGAAGCAGG
>CAZHLU010000050.1:0-4865 GCA_964533435.1 uncultured Gammaproteobacteria bacterium
CCCGCGCCTTTTCACTAGAACCAGCTTGATAATAAGCCAAAGCTAAATACAAACGTTCTTTTGGCTTTAGATCTTCACGTTTGATCCAAGTATCAAGTCTGGGCAAAATCGGCTCACCCATCGCTGACAAACCATATAAAGCCAAAGTTACTTCTTCAGGAGTACTTTTTTTATCTTCAAGTTTTTTGAAAAAATAATTTGTTAAAGCTCTATTATCAAAACCACTGTTATGCAAAGAAGCTACTCTAGCTGATAATTCTAAATCCTCACTACTATAAGGCAAAAGTGTCAAACCGCCGCTAGGCATCTGATATTTAAAAGCGGAAAATTCTGGGTCAGACTTATGCCAGCCAAATTTTTCTTCTAATATTTGTCGACTCATGGTTCTGGCTAAACCCTGATCAATCCTAGCACCGTGAGCCCAAGTAAGCTTAGTCAAGGTTTTAAAAACAGCACTACGCTCTCGATCAGAAAAATTAACAGCTAGAGGAATTTTAGATGTATTTTCTACTACCAAGCCCTCTGTTGTCTCCTGAATCTTGGTAGATTCAGCGGTCAGCATAGAACTTAAAGCTTTTAATGGTAATTTAATACTATCTTTGCCTTTACTTGAATCTAAAGAATAGACAATATCATAACTACCTTCGGTTAAACTAGGCAAGGTAAAGTACTCGGATTTAAAAGCAGTTGTAGTTTTACTTTGAGGAGTGTCAATACCTAATTCAGGAGCTGATAAACTCATGGTCAGACTATCAGTACTATTTAATACTGAACCAAAAGAACGCAAGCGAGCTACCGGTTCATCACCACTTAAGTATTCTTTGCCAATAGTAACATCGACAAATACTGGTAAGGAAACTGGAATTTTGGAAACATTCAAACCAACGTCAATATTAGAACTTACGCCTTGGGCTGTTACTCGCCAAGAAGTAATATTGTCTGGCAACTTAAAACTAGTACTTACTGCACCGTTATTAGCTGTTTTGACTGTCTGAAATAAAGCAGCATCAGTAAAAAATTCTCTAGGACCACCACCTTTTTCATTATGAACAAAAAATCCATCGGCGAAAAAAGTATGTTGAGGATCAACTCTAAAATTATAAACCGCTACAATCTCATCTTTGGTTTCTATGGTATTAATATAAATTAATTCATTATCTGCTGTCAGTAGCCAATCACCAAGCTTTAAACTAGAAGCTGGACGAAAACTAAAATTAGTATAAATCAAATGTTCTGGTGTTACTTTTAGTTTATTATTAATAATCAAATATTTACCAACAGTGTGACGATATAGTTCTGTCACAGTACCTGCTACCTTTCGACTTTCACGTGGATCAGCTAAAGTCAAAACCTGGTCACCAACAATTACATCCTCGATATTTTTAGAGCTACCATCAGCCATCAAAATATCCGTACCTGACAAGAAACAGCCTTTTTCTGCACCCATACTATTTGCTCGCATCATATCAGTAGAAGCTGTGCGATGACTAAAATTGGTATAAATTACGCCCGAACCAACGTCAGTATAGATTGAGTCAATCGGATGAGCCTGATCATCCATGACTGCATAAAAAGCTTCATCAATTAAATTCAAATTAACAGCCGCACTCACTGGCTCGCCTTTGGCATTTTTGGTAACAATATCTAATTTAACTTCTTCACCGGGCTGATATTTTTCTTTATCCGTTTTAATATCAATGCTCATGGTCTTGTCTGCTTTTTTGAGACGCACCGAGTCTCCCCAAGTATTTAAGAAAGCACGACCATTAAAATAAACTCCAGTTAAATTAACATTAGGAATGTCATCATTAGTAAAGAAAAAAGCATATTTAGAATTTTGAGTCACTGCATATTCACGCAAACCATTTTGATGTTGTAAATATAAATAATAATTATTGTCATTACTTGGTAAATTTTCTTCATTTTTCAAAAAATCAACCACTACTTCATCGCTAACTGAATATTCTTCTTTATCTAATTTTAAATGATAATAATCAAAATTATATTCATTATAGCTATATACTCTATTGCCAACGCTATAATACATATATGAACGCATTACATCATACTTACCAGAACTATCATAATACCTCATACTGATTTCATATGATGTTTCTGGTTCTACTTGACGCTCATAAACATAAATACCATTACCATCACTAATACCAACAAAATTATCTACTATTTTTTCACTGCGCTCATAACGATAAGTTTTATGAGAGACTTTATTAATAAAATCATAAGCTGTGCCAGTTTCTATACGCTTATAATTAATCTGCTTAACTTCGCCTTCTATTTTTACATTAGGAGCCACTTCTGCTTCTTTATCATCATATCCCCACCAATAAGGTGTCTCAGACTTATTTAAATCAACTTTTTTAGTTTTGATTTCTAAACGTCCTTTGGCAGTATCTGAATAAGTAACTTTTTGAGTAGCATAAACACTGGGCCCATAAAAAGTTAAACTAGCACTAGCGGAGATATCGGCTAGCTCTGATGATTCTGGTCTTAATTCTAACCAAGCGTTTCTTGGCCAACAAGCATATTCGCTTTGACAATCACTATATTTTTCCGTATAAACCAAATTAACTTTACCCTCTGAATCAGTTGTTACTTTCTGAGAACCCGAACCCGTATTAAAAACTAAAGCTAGATTTGGCACTGGCGTTCCTTCAAAATAAGTAGCCAGTCCTGTTAATTTAATTTCTTGACCAGCAAAGCCAGCTTTTTTTTCTGGAGTCAAAGTCAAATTATAAGCTGGTTTTTCATAAGGATTAACTTGTAAATATTTAGTAGCTACTATTTGTTCACCAACTTTCACTTGTAAATAATAATAATCCGAACGTAAATCCTTGATATCTATTTGACCGCTATAAATACCATCGCTATCTACATTTAAATTTTGCTCAGAAATCATTACCGGACGATAATAATAATCAACATAGCCAGCTTTATAAAGCTCAACTTTCATTTGATTATTACTACTATCTTGTTTATTTCTTAATTTAAGCAAACCCCAAAATTTAATAGTGTCAGTTGGTTGATACAAAGGTCTATCAGTATAAAAATACTGCCAATAATTTGCCTGAACATCATCATCCCAATAACCATAATAAGGAGAAAGGTAAGATGCTGGTATGATTAATGATTCATCGCCAAAACCAGCCTTAAAGTAATAACGTTTATTATCTTTTTTATCAAAAGCTTCTTTACTTAATTTACCAGGTGTAGCAAAACTCACCACTCCTTGAGCATCACTGCTATATTTTTGACTATCACCTAATAACTCTACTTGGGCAGAGCTGGCTGGTTTTTTGGCAGCAAGATCTGCCACCCAAACTACTGTTTTATCTTTAGCAACGTTAATATAAGCTGAAGCATTGCTAATTTGCAAAATTACCTGATCAACAATATCACCATTTTTTATTTCTGCCACAAAATAACCTTTAGGCAAGCCTTCTGGAAAACGAATAAACTGATTGCCGTTTTGTTGTTCAATTTTTAATTTCCAAGAATTTAATTTATTTTTATTTTGTAAATCTACTAATTGATTATCTTTAGAATAAGACCACCATGGATATTGGTCCCTTTTATCCAAAATTTCAATATATTCAGACTGCCCAGCTAAAGGATAAACATTGACTTCCAAAGTATCTTGAGGAATATTCATAGCTGACAAAAACAACAAAGGCGCTTCTTTTACTGCAAAATCCTGTAATTTTTCGTGTAAATACAGCCAAGGATCACGATCACTAGATCTTAACTGAAATTTCTTTTGTACAGTTTCAAACGCAAAAGTATAATCAGCAGCCAGTACTTCCTGACTATCAGATAAAGGTAAACCTTGTTTAAGAGTAACCCGATAAATCTGACCAAGAGCTAAGGGTTCTTTAGGTACAAAGACTAAAGTACGACCATGCTTTTCAAAGCGTCCCTCAACGCTAGGTTCTAAGCTAAAATATTTTTCATAATCATAAAAATTTTCATGACTAAAAGTAATTTCAATGCCAGAATTAACCGGCACACTTACCCCGGTATCACGGGGAATGGTATTTAAAATCTTAAAACTATCTTTGACCTGAAAAGCCCAATCATAATAACGACTCTGCTCTTTTCCTTCTGCAGCTACATAAGCAGTGGCCATTGAAATACGAATAATAGTATTAGGATTTAGCGGTTCTTTGGTTTTTATTTCCCATTTGTTTTTATCTTGTTCTTCTAGATTATAAGCAATGCTTGGACTAATCTTAAGAATTTTTTCAACATCTTCAGTGCTAACATCGTCTTTACTACTTAAAATAAATGTAGTATCAACATCAATACCCAAACTATCAGCCCCTACTGCTTCTAAATCAAAATTATCCTGAGCATTGGCCCCATTTAAAATTAATTTAGAAAAACCATCAAATAAACTTGGCTGTTTACCAAATTTTATTTTTAGTCTATCCAGGCCGCCAGAAAAATAAAAAACCGATGCTAGCACCAGTCCTACAGAAATAATTATAGCAATTGTTGCCATTATTTTTCTTTTAGCCATACCTCTTAGATACTCTTTAGAAAATAATTTTTTAATCATAATTTTAAATATAAAATATATTTATAAACATGATTATTATAACATAAAGTCATAATTTGTCATAATTAAAAAAACTGCTCAACACCTAAGGCATCAAGCAGTCAATAAAATATCTTTTAGGCAAAACTTAGCCCATCCTACGTAAAGCATCGGCTAAATCATCGCCACCAATAACAAAGAGCAAAACAAACCCGACTAGTATCACTACTACTGCCCAAGTGGGCAGACTATCCTTTTCCCTTGTTGCTTTACTTGCCATCACTCGACCTCCTTGGTCAAGAGAACAAAA
>CAZHLU010000050.1:4965-7521 GCA_964533435.1 uncultured Gammaproteobacteria bacterium
GCTTTACGTGTCACTTTACGTCTTTCATTATCACTTAATGCTTGTTTACGTAAACGCACGCTTTTGGGAGTAACTTCTAAATATTCATCTTCAGCAATTATTTCTAAGCCTTTTTCAATGGTCAAAATATTTGGTGGCACCAAAGTAATAGCTTCATCAGAAGCTTTACTGCGCATATTAGTAAGTTGTTTACCTTTAGTGGGGTTAACGTTCATATCCATACCTTTGGCAGTATTACCAATAACCATACCTTCATAAACTTCAACGCCTGGTCCAATATATAGAACACCTCTGTCTTGTAAATTATATAAAGAAAAACCAAGTGCTTTACCAGTGGCCATGGAAACCATAGAGCCAACGTCACGTTTTTTGATTTCGCCAGCATAGGGGCGATAACCAATTACCCGAGCACATAAAATACCTTCACCACGAGTATCAATGATAAATTCGCCACGGTAACCAAGTAAGCCTCTGGTTGGCATTTCAAAAACTACCCGCATCTGATTATTATCACTCTTCATACTAGTAGCAATACCTTTACGTTTGCCAATTTTTTCCATGACAATGCCTGATTGTGCTTCTGGCACATCAATTGTCACTTCTTCGTATGGTTCAAATTTTTTACCTTCACGTTCTTCAATGATAACCTGTGGTTGTGATACTTGTAATTCATAACCTTCGCGACGCATAGTCTCAATTAAAATAGCTACGTGTAATTCACCACGGCCATAGACTTTAAAATTATCACCAGAAAAATCAATCTTAAGTCCTACATTTACTTCTAATTCTTTTTCTAAACGCTCTTTTAATTGTTTACTAGTAACAAATTTACCTTCACGTCCAGCAAAAGGAGAACTGTTTACCAAAAAATCTAGAGAAATAGTAGGTTCATCAACATTAATAGCTGGCATTGCTTCTTGCTCAGCATTCAAACAAATAGTTTCACCAATATCAATATCAGCAAAACCAGCTACCATTACAATATCACCAGCTACCGCACTTTCCACTTCTTTTCTTTCTAAACCATTAAAAGTAAAGAGTTTAGTCAAACGGCCAGTTTTATTTTCACCGTTTACTTTTTTTAAAACTAAATTAGCTTTATCAGTTAGAGTGCCTTCATAAATACGACCAATAGCCAGCCTACCTAAAAAATTATCATAAGCCAAATTAAAAGCTTGAAAACGAACTGGTAAATCTGCTTCTGCTTTAGCAGCTGGTACTTTTTCTAAAATAACATCAAGCAAAGGATTAATATTATCTGACTCATCAGTTAAATAACGTTTTGCAATACCTAGTTTGCCAATCGCATAAACTGCCGTAAAGTCTAATTGTTCATCAGTAGCACCTAGGTCCATAAATAACTCAAAGACTTGTTCGTGAGTAAGATTAGGATTAGCAGCTGGCTTATCAATTTTATTAATCACTACAATTGGCTTAAGTCCTAATTCTAAAGATTTTTTTAAGACAAATCTAGTTTGAGGCATTGGGCCTTCTTGAGCATCTACTACTAATAAAACACTATCAATAGAACGCAAAACCCGTTCTACTTCTGAACCAAAATCAGCATGCCCAGGAGTATCGACAATATTAATTTTTGTATCTTTATAAAAAACAGAAGCATTTTTTGAATAAATAGTAATACCACGCTCTTTTTCGAGCGTATTAGAATCCATACTGACACTTTCATCAGTAAGCATACCGGTCTGTTTTAAGATGGCATCGGTCAAAGCAGTTTTACCATGATCGACGTGAGCAATAATTGCAATATTTCGTATTTCCATAAGCTGAAATAATAACAGAAATAAAGCTTTTTGGCAAGGGTATATAAATAATAATAAAAAATTCACAAAATAAAAACCCCAACATTTGACTGTTGGGGGAGCAGCTTTTAAGACATGCTCAGGTCTTGGAGCAATATTACTCACTACGAGCGAACAAGCTGGTCGACTTACCAGAGTGGTAGGTGCCGACGCCAAGGTACTCAGCATCGTCCCAGTTGCTGTGGGGAATCGACTCGCCCTCAGCTACTGCCTCGACCTGGGTGACATTGACGATGGTACCATCTTCCCTCTGGTAGTAAACATCGCCCCTTCTGGTCCGGTTGATAGCCTCGGCCTGCTTGGCCGAGAAAAACAGATGAAACTTCTGCTTCGACATGATCGCTCCTTTCGAGGTACATAGCCAATGGGCGGAAATGCCCAGTTTTTAGCTAATATTTATATTATATCATATATTATATATTTTGTCAATATTGTTTAAACCAAAATACTTTATAATCATTGACAATATAGCTATTATATGATATAATAATTTATTAATCAAAGTGGCTAATTCTGGCCCTTGATTAGCTCCTTCACAGTTTTAAGGAGGTCATGATGGCTAGACTGTTGTTCTGGTTCCAAGTCATCATGGCTTGGACTTATATGATCCCTCAGGTCGTGCAGATTTCCCAAGGCAAGACCGGTGGTCTCACCCTCGCAATGTGGGTGATCTTCATGGGCTATCTTTTTGTCAGCCTCTCGTTGGCACTCCTTGCTTGGCGAGAGAAGAAAGAAA
>CAZHLU010000051.1:0-7477 GCA_964533435.1 uncultured Gammaproteobacteria bacterium
CGCCAAATACTTGTTCGGGTAGTCCAGCTACTGGTCAGCTTGCCAGTGATGATATTATTTCAAGAATTATAACAGCTGCTACTAGCCCAGCTACCAAGACTTTTGTTAGTCCGGTTATTTTAGCGGGCAGTGCTAATCAAGCTATAGCTTTACAGGCTGCTAATGCTACTGGTGGTTATATGAGTACAGCAGCTGATGCTACTTCTTGGAATACAAATATTAATAATATGGTTGGTGGCGTTTTCTGTGATAGTCATCCAGCTGATGGTGTAATGGATTGTACTTTGCCTGGTGGTACTCCGCCAGCGGCGAATTTACCAAGTTTATCTTTGCCGTATTATTATATATCAAGTGATAGTAGTAGTAGTAATAGGACGGTGGCTATAACACTTGGTGGTACTGCAACTTGGTGGGATGCAACATCAAATGATCCAAGCTGGCTTACCAATGTTAGTAAATCAGGTAACACTCTTTCCTTTACTATTGCTGCTAATACTGGTTCGGCCAACAGAACTGGGTCAATTAAACTTACAGCCGGAGGAACAAGTGGTTCAGCAATAGCAGTTACTCTTACCATTGATCAATTAGCGCCAGCACCTGTGCCAACTTTATCGTTGCCATATTATGTTTTAGATAGGGATAGTGCAGCAGCTACTATTAGTCTGCCAGTTACTATTGGTGGTTCAGCTACTTGGTGGCAAGCAATATCTAATAATCCTGCTTGGATTACCGGAGTAACAACAGTTGGCAATACACTTTCTTTTACAATAGCAGCCAACACTGGACCAGATAGAACAGGTGCAATCTCAGTTAGAGCAGGAGCAGCAACTGGTGCACCAGTAATAGTAACACTTACTATTAATCAAGCAGCGCCAGTAGTTCCTCCAGATATACTAGCGCCAACAGAAATTGGTAATACTTTGATTGCTACTCCTTCTGATGGACAGATTCGTTTAGATTGGGCAGTATCAACCGATGATAGAGGGGTAGTTATTTATGAAGTGGAGAGACTTTCACCAACTTCTGGAAATTATCTTGCCTATTCAAATACTTTCACCCAAACTTCTTTAACCAATGGTGTCGCTTATTCTTATCGAGTAAGAGCACGGGATCTTGCCGGTAACGTAACAAATTGGTCAAATACAGTTTCAGCAACACCTATTCCAGCAGCAATACCTCCTGCTGCCCCAGTAGGCTTAATAGCGGCACCACAAGCAGCCGGTATTGATTTAACTTGGAATATAGCAGCAACTGGTGCTCCTGTTTCATATTTTAGACTGGAGCGGTCTGAAAATTTTAGCTTCTCATCTTTAGATGTGGTTGCAGATATTAATTTTTCTAGTTTTTCTGGCACCTATACTGACACCTTCCCATTGGCTCATCCTGCTGTTACTTATTATTATCGAGTAAAGTCTGTAAACAGTAGTAGCGGTTTAGAGTCTGTTTATGCAGGTCCAGTTAACGCCGCTATTCCTGATACCCAAGGACCAAGTATTCCTGCAAACCTGACAGCTACTCATTTGAGTGGGTTACAATTCCGTTTAAGTTGGGACGCTTCAGTTGATAATGTAGCGGTTGATCATTATCAAGTTGAATATAGAGCAGACGCTTTTGTGTCTGACGGTGGCGGAAATAATATTGGCGATCCAACTACTAATTCAATAGATTTTACTGTGCCGGCAAGTTCCAGCGTAAACTCTTTTCGAGTGCAAGCTTTGGATGCAGCTGGTAATTTTTCCGGTTGGCAATTACCAGCAGATGTGGAAATATTTTTGACACCAGATATAATAAATCCAGATCCTCCGCCTACTAATCTTACGGCCGCTGTTTCATTTGGTAATGTTAATTTGAATTGGACAGCAGCTGGCGATAATATTGGTGTTAGTGGTTATGATTTATTTAGAGCTACTACTAGCGGTGGTCCATATACTATAGTTCCATGCGCGGCATTTTCAATGACTTGTACAGTAACGGGGGTAACTTCGCGTAGAAATATCTCTGTTACGCCGGGCACTTATTATTATGTAGTACAGGCTTATGATGCTGCTAATAATAAATCAGCTTACTCTAATGAGGCTATGGTAACTGTTTTACCAGCGGCACCGCCTTCTGTACCTGGAAATTTATCAACCAATCTATTTGGTAGGCAAGTCAGTCTATCTTGGACTGCTTCTGTAGATGATGGAGCGATAGCTAATTATGAGGTTCAATATAAGCCTAATTTAGCAGGAACATGGACACTTGTAGGTAGTCCAACTGTTACCAATTTTGATTATTCAGTAGCAGCTTTGGTTACGCAACCATATTTTCGTGTTAGAGCCAAAGATAATGATAATCTTTACTCAGCTTATACAGAGCTTAATGTTAATGTTGATGGTAGTGGTTGTACAGAGGCATTTTGTAATCAGTGGGATGCTATTACTAGTGCTAATAGAACGGCGTGTGCAGGACAATGTGCAATGAATAGTGGCTGTTGTCGAGCTTGCGTTAATTCCACAAATAATTATGTTGGTTGTCAACTAAATCCAGATGCGGCTTCTAATAGTTGTCCAAGTTCTCAAGTGACTATGCCTACTGGTGTTCGTTGTGACTAATAACTTATTTAATATAATTTTTTAAAAAAATATGTTTGAAGATTTAAAACAGGGGAATGGCCCTACTGGGCCAAACGTAAGTTCGATGCCTAATACTCCCAAGGCACCAGTAGCTGATATGTTTGCAGATGTTGATCCTAATAATAGTCCTGACGGCTTGATTAAGCCAAGTGCTGTTCAGTCAGGAAAAATCAAACCAGTTGCTAATAACAATTGGCAAGCACCAGATGGGTCAGCAAATAATGTCCAAGTAGAACAAATGTTAGTAGGAGATAGCCGCAGTCCAGTTAATCGAAAGATTATTGTGATGGTATCAGTAATTATTTTACTAATAGCTTTTGGGGCGGCTGCCTATTTTATTTTTAAAGATAGGATTAATGGTGTTATTAGTAAAAACACTAATGTTACCCAAAATACTAACGTTAGTAACACCAATGTTAACAGAAATCAAAACACCAATGTTAGTAATTCTAACGTTAATGCTAATGCCAATACTAACTTGAATCAAAATACTAACGAGCAAGTAAGTTTGGATGATGATTCGGATGGTTTGGATAACGAAACAGAAATAAAACTTGGTACTAATATTAGATTAGTTGATAGTGATAATGATGGTTTATCAGATTGGGATGAAGTAAAATTATACAAAACCGATCCTTTAAAGAGTGATTCGGATAATGATAAATTAATTGATGGTCAAGAACAATTAGTTTATTTTACCGATCCTTTGGTAGTAGATACTGATAAAGATGGTTATAGTGATGGCGAAGAAGTGCTTAATGGTTATAATCCTAAAGGTAGTGGTAAACTAGCAAGTACTAGTACAATTCCTGGTTTAATTCAAAATGTTAACAATAATGTTAATAGTAACGTAAGTCAATAAATTATGCTGTTTGCCAAAAAGAAAACTGCAGATGATAAAGAAAAAAAGATAAAAGAACAAAGTGAAAACGTAGTTACTACGCCAGCTATTAAAGATGAAGACGTTCATGTTATGCCTGGTAAGTTTGTAGCTTTGACCCCTGATGTCAAAAAGAGTGGGGCTAAAACTATGACCAAAGTTTTAGTTTCTTTACTATTTTTTTTAATACTGGTGGTAGGGGGGGCAGCTTGGTATATTTTGAGTAAAAAAAATCCAGTAGTCGTCACTAATCAAAATAATAATAAAAATATTAACACCGCTGTTAATAATCGAGTTAACACTAATACAGGTAATGTAAATATGAATGTTAATGATATTATTAATAGTATAGTTAATAACACTAATACTACTAATCAAAATACCAATATTAACAGTAATGTTAATAATGTAGTGGTGGTGCCACCTGAAAATAATCAAGATAGTGATCAAGATGCTCTGACTTTATTAGAAGAGTCTTTATACAATACTAATGAAAAATTGGACGATAGTGATAAAGATGGCTATAAAGATGGAGCAGAATTGTTAAATTTATACGATCCTAGTATTGCTGGAGGTAGTTTAAGTAATTCTAGTCTAATTAAAGTTTACAAAAATGATAATTTTAATTATCAACTTTTTGTTCCCAAAAAATGGCTAGTTCAAAGTGTTGATGATGGTCGTAGGCAAATTAATCTTGTCCCAGATTCTGCTACTGGCGAAACTATTAGTATTAAAGTAACGGATAATACCCAGCATTCAGAATTAGCTGATTGGCAGAAAATTTTATTACCAAATAAAACTGTAGAAAATTATCGTTTAGCTAATTATTCGGCAGTCAAAACTAGTGACGGCAAGCAGGTTTTATTTGTAACTTATGATTATGTTTTTATGATTAGTTATGATCAAGCTTCTGTTGTGAATGCTAATTTTGGCACTAGCTTTGCTATGATGTTAAAGAGTTTTGCTCTAAATATTAAGGAAGTTTCCAATTAATAATCATGGCTAATTTATTAATTGTAAATAGCCGTCATTGGCAAATTGATTTTGGCTGGTTAGGAGCTCTTGAAATTATTTTAAAAAAACAATTTAAGATAAAACAAGAAATTTCTATTAGTCTACTTACTCCGCTTGAAATAAAAAAATTAAATAAAGTCTATCGACACAAAGATAAAGTAACTGATGTTTTATCATTTACTTTGGCAGATAAGGTTTTATTAGGCGAGGTCTTGATTTGTGTTGATCAAGCAAAAAAGCAAGCTAAAATTAAGGGGCATGATCTAAAAAGAGAATTACAAATTTTAACAATTCATGGAATTTTGCATCTTTTGGGTTATGACCATGAACGTAGTGAGGCAGAGTGGAAAAAGCAAACTAAGATGGAAGAGGAGATATTAAAAAAAATGACCATATGACTTGGTGGCAAAGCTTTAAACACGCTTGGCGTGGTTTGAAATTAGTATTAAGTAGTGAGAAAAATTTTCAACGTCATCTTTTGATAGCGTTCTTAGTGATTGTTTTTGCTTTTTGGCGCGGCTTAAGTCCTGTTTTATGGATAGCCTTGTTACTTACTATTGCTTTGATTTTAGCTCTAGAAATTTTTAATTCAGCTATTGAAAGATTAGTAGATATTCTAGCACCACGGACTCATAGTTTTGCCAAAGAAATAAAAGATTTACTTGCAGGCATGGTGTTATTAGTTTCATTTTTTGCAGTTTTAATTGGTTTTATTATTTTTTTGCTCTAAGTAGGAGAAAAAATTTGGCAAAAAGCTTTAATTTAGTTATAATTAATAATCATATAGCAATCAAGAATGGGGAAAAATAAGGATATCATTACTAGTTTAGATATTGGTAGCCAAGCGATTCGGGTAGTCATGGGACAGCGCTTGGGAGACGGGCGTTTAAAAGTGATTGGCGTAGCCGAAACTCCTGCTACTGGTATTAGTCGCGGTAGTATCAACTCAATTGAAGATGCTGTTTCTTGTATTGCTGAATCTTTAGAAAAGTGTGAAAAAATGACAGCTACCCGTATTGATAAGATTGTGGTAGGAATGTCTGGTACACATATTAAAACTGTAAATAGTCGGGGAGTAGTAGCTGTTGCCAAAGCCAATGAAACCGTAGAAGACTCTGATATTGAGCGAGCTTTAGAAGTGGCAGAAAGTACGACTATTATGCCTAATTTTGAAGTTTTGCATGTACTACCGATTAGTTATAATTTAGATAATCAAAAAAATATCAAAGAGCCACAAGGCATGACCGGAGTTCGTCTAGAAGTAGAAACGCAAGTGGTAATGGCCATGTCGGCTCAAGTCAAGAATTTGACTAAGTGTATTTATCGTACTGGTGTTGATATTGATTACATTGTTTTTTCTATTCTAGCTACGGCCGAAGCAGTGCTTACTAATAAACAAAAAGAATTAGGAGTAGCAGTAGTAAATCTTGGCTCATCCACAACCTCGCTGGCAGTTTTTGAAGAGGGTAATATTTTGCATACGGCTGTTTTGCCAGTTGGTGCTGGTCATATTACTAATGATTTAGCGATTGGTCTAAAAACTTCAGTTACTACAGCCGAAGCTGTAAAGATTGATCATGCTCAGGCAATTTCAGATGGTATTTCTAAGCGTGATGAAGTAGATTTACATAAATATTCAGAAGAAGAAAAGAAAGGTACTTATGTTTATCGTAAAGACATCGCCACTATTGCCGAAGCTCGAGCTACTGAAATTTTTGATATGGTAAATGCCGAGCTTAAGAAAATCGATCGAGCTGGTAAATTACCAGCCGGTATTATTTTGACTGGTGGTGGCGCTAAGATGCCATTGATTATTGATTTAGCTAAAAGTATTTTTAATTTACCAGTATTTTTAGGCTTGCCTGTTAATCATGATTTTCCCATTGATAAATTAAATGATCCTGAGTATACTACAGCTCTAGGGCTTGTTATTTGGGCTGATCGTAATATTGAATCCAAAACCCATTACGTGCCCGGTGGAGATGTGTTTAAAGATTTAGCTGGTAAGACTAAAAATATTTTTAGATCTATTTGGCCTTCCTAGATTATTTTATAATTATTGATATTTTAAGATAAAATTCATGCTGAAGAAAAATTTAAAAGAAGTACTACCGCCTATTGAAACATTTGCTAACATCAAGGTTGTTGGCGTTGGTGGTTCAGGTGGCTCAGCTGTTGACCGTATGGTAACTGCTCGGATTAGAGGAGTAGAATTTATTACTGTTAACACTGACGCTCAAGCCTTGCATAGCTCCCAGGCTGCTAGTCGTATTCATATTGGTCGCAATACTACACGTGGTTTAGGGGCAGGCATGGACCCAGAACTAGGCTTAAAACGCGCTGAAGAAAACGAACAAGATATTATGGCTGCCTTATCAGGGGCTGACATGGTTTTTATTACTTGTGGTTTAGGAGGCGGTACTGGTACTGGTGCTGCTCCAGTCATTGCTGATATTGCCAGAGAGCTTGGAGCTTTGACAGTAGCAGTAGTTACTCGTCCTTTTACTTTTGAAGGCGTGCAACGTCGTGATATTGCCGAACGAGGTTTAGAAAGGTTGCTTGATAAAGTCGATACTATTATCACTATTCCTAATGATAGATTGTTACAAATCATTGATCGAAAAACTTCATTGCTTGATGCCTTTGCTATTGTTGATGAGGTCTTAAAGCAAGGCGTGCAAGGTATTTCGGAGGTTATTACTGTGCCTGGCTTAGTCAACGTCGACTTTGCTGATGTTAAAGCTATTATGAGACAGGCTGGCTCAGCTTTAATGGGTATTGGTAAAGCCACAGGTGAAGATAGGGCCAAAGCAGCAGCCAAAGCCGCCATTGATAGTCCTTTACTTGAGCTTTCTATCAACCGTGCGACCGGTGTCTTATTCACCATTACTGGTAGTTCTAATTTAACCATGTTTCAAGTATCAGAAGCCACCGAGGTAATAACCGCTCATTGTGACCCCACTGCCAA
>CAZHLU010000052.1:0-7065 GCA_964533435.1 uncultured Gammaproteobacteria bacterium
GTTAGTTGTGACGGTACTCCAATTTGGAATTCGATTTATACCACCCCAGATGGAAATAATAGTTTTTATGAAATTAGAGCAATAGTACCAGATATTACAGCGGCTGTTTATGATGTTAGAGTTTATCGTAATGCTACTATTTTTGATTCAGAAACCAATAATTCATTTACAGTTTCTCCTCCGGGGGCAGTTGGTTTAAATATTGCTTGTTTGCGCCCCAACTTTGGCGCAGCTCGTCCCACACCTGAAAGTGTGATAGCAGAAGGTATTAATTTTGGTACCAGTGCTGGCACAATTAGTATGAAGGGTTGGGTTGGTAGTGCCGAAGCCGACATTACTGTAGCAAGCGCTACTTGGGATGATACTTTGATTACTTTTCAAATTCCAGACAATGCTTTAGCAAGTGATGTAAAAATCACTCATAATGCAGATGTTAATAATTGGGATGCCCGTTATTTTATGGTTACTTGCGGTGGCGACGATGGTAATTGTTCATCGGGCTGTTGTAGTAATTATAATGAATGTCGTCCTAATACAAATGAATTTTGTCCAGCCGGAGCCAACGTTAGCAGTGCTCCTCATATAGATGCTATTAGTCCTAATAATGGTGCAGCTGGAAATTTAGTGACTATCTTAGGACAAAACTTTGGTACTGATATAGGTACGGTTTGGTTTAATGGGGCCAGTGGTCCAATTCAAGGAAGTTTACCTTCTACTCTTTACCCTGGTGTTTGTCCAGCAGGCAATTATTGGTATGACAATTATATAATCATTGGCGTGCCAGCAGGAACTATTGATGGATCGGTTTATATCATGACCGGTGCAGCTACACCTGAACAGAGCAACTCGGTGTCTTTTGATGAAAATGGTATTTCGCGTCCAGGCTTATGTCAATTAAATCCAATTGGTGGCAGTTTTCAGAATCAAACAAGAGTTAATGCGGCTGGTGTTAATTTTGCCAATAATGACGAAATGTTATTTTCGGTAAATCCAGATATCACAGGTAATAATTATATTTTTACATCTCAAAATGAAGCTTCTTCAGAAGTGCCAAATTTACAAAATGGTCAAGTTGGCGTTCAAATAAAAAATAGTGCCGATGAATATAGTAATCCCTTGCCTTTTCAAGTAAGTGATAGCTTCTTTGGTCAGCCAGAAATTGTTACCACCACTCCTAATGGTGTTAAAAATGGTGTTTATATTACTATTTTTGGTACCAATTTTGGCAACTTAGCTGGTCAGGTGTTGTTTAATGATGTTAATAACGCAAGTAATCCAGATCTAGCTGGCATTGTTCCTAGTAATCCAATGTGCCAAAATGCTTATTGGCAGAATAATCAAATAGTAGTAGAAATTCCTAACTTGCCAGATACTGCTAATGGTAGTCCTTATGAAATAGTTATTCGCAGGGCAGATGCAGTAGCTAGTGAAGCTTATGATATTAACTATAATACTAGTTTAGAGGACGGAGTAGTTTTGTGCGCTATTGTGCCAGATAATGGTCCTAATAATTTTTCGCCAGTTGATTTTTATGGTGCTGGCTTTAATGATAATAGTGTTAGAATTCAATTTAACGGAGCAGCAAGTACTGTAAATCCTACTGGTTTTAATGATACCCAGGCTTGGGACGTGACAGTGCCAGGAGATGCTCTGAGCGGTCAGGTGGTTTTACAATCACAAGCTGATAACGGCACTTGGCTTAATAGTAATGCTTTAAATTTTAATATTGCTGGTTGTGCGCAAAATTCTGATTGTCAGGGTACAGAACAATGTTGTCCAGGTAATTTTGGTAATTATTGTTCTCTGACTTGCGATCAGTATTTGAGCTGTACTTATACTTCTACTTTACATACCCAAAATATACCGTTTGGTATTAATTATAATTATAATTGTGATAGTGATTGGCAATCGCCAACTCCTTGGCCAGATAGCTTACTTACTTATTCATCACAAGAAAATTATGTTGATGCTAATATTTCTTTTACCTTTACTCGTAATATCGTTGATGCTGATTTAGAGCCAGCTGCCCATAAGATTAGATTATATGAATGTGATAGTAGAAATAATAGCTGTGACGTAGAAATAAATATTGCCACCAGTATTATTGGTCAAAATAGCAACCAAGAAGGCGTGCTTATTAATCCGCTAAATAATTTAGCGGAAAATACCTGGTATAAGGTAGCTTTAGTGGGAGATTTTAGAGCTGAAGGCGGTAATGAATATTGGAACACCAGCTATGATATTCCTTTGCAAGATGTTGGTGGTTGGAATTTTAGAACCAAGTCAACTGATTTGGCTTGTGAAATTAGTAGTATTCAAGTAACCCCACAATCAGCAGCGGCTAATTTCTATTTAGGTAGTTCTCGAGATTTTTATTCAGCCCCAACTGCTAATAATTGTAATTTATGCGGTGGCAATTATAATTGGACTTGGCAACTGACTAATCCTCCTAATCCAGATGCGGCTAATGTTACCGATCCTTCAAATTTAGGACTTAATATTGGTCATACTAGCTTGACTTCAAATTTGCCTATTAACTATGCTACTGAATTTTTATCTCCTAATTATATAAATTTACAGTGTAATGTAAATCAGCCGATTGCGCCTAATTTTTCCCAGCCAATAGTTTTGGCACCAGTTTTGTTAGTAGAAAATTATGGCCCACTTTGTTCAGCTTCTTGTGACAATGGTACAGTGTGGATAGATTTTAATACCCAGATTGCAGCAAGTTATTTAAATAATTCTTATTTCTCTATTCAGGATTGTAATAATGATGCTAGTTGTGCTAGCCCTTCGGCTACTAATTTAGTAAATAATGTAGTATTGCCACAAGATTCTAATTTTAGAGTAACTTTACCTCATGGAGCTTTTGCCCATAATCATTATTATCGTGTTCAAGCTCTTGATACTATTAGAAATGTTCATGGTTATCAACTAGACAACACATTAACTTGGGTTTTTGGTGTAGGCGACGCATCTTGTGAAGTAGCTAGTGTCAATTTAAATCCAAGTAATGCTACAGTGGCAATTGCTGGTCAAATTGCCTATGGTGCTCAAGCTTATTCTGATCCTAATGCTTGTTATATCCACGGACAAGCTATAGATTGTTTAGCTGCTAATAACTGTACTTGGTTATGGGCTTCTTCTAATAATACTATTGCTACTATTCTTAATAATAATTCTAGTGTCAATAATGCCACTGGTGTAGCTGTTGGTATTAGTAATATTTCAGCTAATGCTCGTCAGGCTGGTGTTGATCATATGGATAGTGGAGTTTTGACAGTAGTAGAGTCAATCACACCACCAGTAGATCCTCATTTACCACCGCGGGTAGAAAATATTAGGCCGCTTAATGGTGAAACTGATATTTGTCCTAATGCTGCTATTAGTATGGATTTTACTGAATTAATGGATCCAGCTAGCGTGATGGCTAATGTCAAATTGTATGCTCAGCCAGATCTTTTTGATGCCAATGGAGACGGAGTTGCTAATTTAAGCGATGTTTCAATAATTTCTGGGGATATTACTTTATGGGATTTAGCAGACGTGAATTATGGCATTACTTATTTTGACAGTAATTCTGATAATATTCCAGATAAAACTACTGTAATTTTATATCCAACTAGTTTATTGCGCATAGTTAATAAAATTAACCATGTGGTAGTACAGGGCAATGTTACTAGTATTTATAATATTGCTTTAGCTAGTGGACAATATAATTTTGATGGTCAAATACCCGGTATGCCAGGTGATGATAGTTATTCTTGGCAGTTCACAACCGGAGCTGATTTATGTCGTATTAGTTATATACAAACTATTCCGACAAGTGATTGGTTTTTGTGTGCTGGTGATAATTGTGGTGTTACTGATGTTGAACCAGCCACACCTGGTCATCAACATAGCTATACTGCTATTGCTAGAGATGTCCGAGGTATAGCTTTAGCAGGTTCAATTAGTTATAATTGGTCATTAAATAATGATGGTGTTAATTTGTTGTTAAATAATGATGGCACGCCTGCTTCTGGTGCTACTCCCAATGTTCACTTTAAAGTAGCTAATGAGAGTGGTGATGAGACCTTAATTGTTAATGCTCAAGGTAGCGATGTTGGTTCGGCTAGTGCAAGTATTGGTATTAATGTGTTTTTGTGTGAAGTGCCTTGGCCTGGCCCTGGTTTAGAATTATTTCCTTGGCAGGATGATGCTTATAATTTTTCTACTTATTATTGTCCAGATGTTGATCTTAATGACGGCATTGCTTCTTTGCCAATTTTAAATAATAATCCGATTGAAAATCCTAATCATCCAGCTAGTGTACTACGCGAGTATGTTTTTTCTGTACCAGCACCAGTAAGCATGGATTCGAATAATAATTTTGGCACTTTATCTATTAGTAAATATAATCAGATAGATAGTTGGTGGTCACATTTATTTACTAAAGTGTCTAAGCCATGGCAGGCATTAGTAGCCAAGGGTCAAGGAATCGGTACAGATATTATTGCTTTGAGAATTATGTCCAATCTAAACCATTTGTCGGTAGAGGATTGGTATGCATTAAATGCTCCTAATCCAGATGCTGGTGGTACTTCTTTGGAAGTAGACGGTTATCCAGCTTTGCAAGTTGGTAATACAGTTTATATCTCAGCTTTTAATTTAGATGATGCTGGTAATGTTCGTTATACTAATATTTATATTTTAGCTTATAACATTGGTGCGCGAGCAACTACAGTAGAAATTTTTAATCAGCTACTTGATAATTTTAAATTAAATACTAATGTTGATCAGCAAAATAATATTTGTGTAGGTGGAACCGATGCGGGCAATGTTTGTAGTAGTGATTTTGATTGTGCTGAACATAATTGTCAATCTCAAGGCTTAAAATTGCGTCGCGATTTGGTGCGCTTGGGAGACATGTTAAATATTAATAGTAAATTAACTAAATACGGTGAAACTCACAAAGCTTGTAGTAATAATAGTTTAACGGCTTGTGTCACTAATGCCCAGTGTCCAAATGGCGGTACTTGTATTAATTATTATCCATTGCTTAATGCCGGCACTTTTGTGCGTGGTCAATCTAATAGTTCTTGGCCATCTTGGCAACAAACTTTGGCCACTGGCCTCAGTGGTTCTTTACCGACAGATCCTATTAATTTATTTAATGGCTGTGGTGATCCCGGTTTTGATCCTAATACCTGTTGGAATGAAGAAACTTTAGAATTTTCTTGTCCAGTTGGTTCTTTGATTTATCATTATCAAAGAAGTGAGACAGGCGAAGATTATGATTTATCGGCTAATTTTGAAAGCGTTAGTAATTTCACCACCTTATTAGATCCTTTGGATGGTAGAATCAATACTGAACTGTTGGCTTGTAATGCAGCCAGTGCAAACTTAATTAATCCACGTTGCGGTAATGGTAGAATAGACTGGGTTTGTTCAAATAGAAATTATGATAATCAAACAGATTGTGAAGCTGGTAGCGCTACTTGGTACGAAGAAGAGTGTGATGGTGGTTATCAAGATAATCAATGTAATCCAATCTTAAGTGCTACTTATGGAGTACATACCTGGTGGAACGAACAAAGAACAGGTTGTTATCCAGCTGGTAGTATTGTGGGAGGCAATTCAGTAGAGTGTACTTGGTATGAGCCAGATGTAGCAACTATGTTTGCTTTATGCGGTGGCTATTGTGGTAATAATGCTTTAGAAAGTACTTATGAAAATTGTGAAAATATAAATGGTAATACTAATTTTGGAGGTGTTAACTATAGTTGTGCTAATGGTATAGCACCTACTTGCAGTCCAAGTAGTTGTCAGGCTGTCTGCGGCCCTATGCAAACTCCGGCTGCTGCTTGTGGTGATGGTGTTTGGACTGAATTAGTAGAAGAATGTGATGCTAGTGCTCCTCAAAATGCTAATGGTTTATCCGAACTTGATTGTACAGAAAATGGTAACGTTAGTTGTAATAATAATTGTGAAGCAGTATGCGATGTTGGTGTAGCTTACGATGGTCATTGTGGTGACGGTGTTCTTAATAGTGATATAAATCCAGCAACAGGTCAGCCATATGAAGAGTGTGATTATGGTAATTATGCAGTGCCAAGTCCAGCTCAGTCATCACTTACTAACCCATATACTTGTTTGCAAAATTGTAATTTTGGTACAGAGTATTGTAATGACACGATTAAACAAGCTGGCTTTGATGAAATTTGTGATACTACTTTAGCTATTAGTCCTACGCCACCAAATTCTTCTCGTTATAGCCAGTACCAATGTCGTACTGTTAATGATGCTGCAGATCCTTTATGGACAAAATGTACGCCTACAGCTGGTGGTTATTGTGGTGATGGTACTATCCAAAATGGACAAAACGCAACTTTTAATGCTGGTGAAATTTGTGATTCAGCTTATCATCCAACACCAGCAGAAAGTGGCCCAGAAAATACCTACTCTTGTAGTTATACTTGTATGACCAGGATGGGTGGTTATTGTGGTGATACTATTATCCAAGACGGGAATAATGGTACTACTGATTATGGCGAAACTTGCGATTATGCTAGTTATGCACCGCCTTTACCAGTTGATTCTTATGATATAAATCATCAATATGTTTGTAGTGATGTTTGTTTAGCTGATAGCGGTGGTTGGTGTGGTGATGGTAATTTGCAGTCTCAATTTGGAGAAGCTTGTGATTATGGTAATCCGCCAACTCATACTATACCAGATCCTTGGAATAGTAATTCAACCAATCCTTATACTTGCCCCAGTTGTTCAGTTGGTTCATATTGTGGTGATGGTGTTATTGATGTTGCTTATGGTGAACAATGTGATGCTGGCATGACACCACCAGCTCGTAAAGTTGAGCTAGCTTTTATTTATGATATGTCTCGTAGTATGCAAACTCCAGCAGCAGCTTTGTGTGGAGTTTTGGATACCTTCTTAGATAATTTTGATCCATCAACTACTTTTAGAGTTACTATTTTTGTGCTAGGCGATGACGCTCCTGGTTCTACTGGTAGTCCTAGAACTTTGACCCCTGGCACGACAGATGATTTAAGGGCACTTACGGAT
>CAZHLU010000053.1:0-6466 GCA_964533435.1 uncultured Gammaproteobacteria bacterium
AGAGATGGCAGTGCCAGAAATAGTTATGGGATAACCAACTGTATTTACATTACCATTACTATCTATAACATATAGATAAGCTGTCTGGCCAGAGGTAAATGTGCCCGGATTAACAGTGAACGAAAGTGAACTATTTGACCAAGCGCTTGGCACTTGTATTTCACGACGAGTATTTGCTGACCAAGTAGACGCATTACCTAATTCAATACGAGCCTGTGATGTATCAAAATAAATATCGTCACCACGCACCTGACCAGTTGCATTAGGACTACGCTCATCCATAGTATGATAGGCGCCCAACAACCACCATTGATACCATTCATTAATGGTATCGCGAGTAATAATGTTATCAGCAGAAATATCTAAAGTAATACCCTCGCCGTCTGGCTTATGCACCCACATTTTATAAACACCATCAGCAACACCTGGTGCACTACTCTGTTTAACATACATTTCCATACGTACCCATTGACCTTGTATTTCATCAATTGGCGAAGCATAACTTAACCAACTATACATATTACTATTTAATTGGTGACCAACGCCAGTAGTCAAATCACAGTCAGTCACACTAGCTCGTAAATAACCATCATTATTTGTGGGGTCGCCCATGCCAGCATAAATACTTGGACAAATACCACCACTATGGGTACCAAATTCATCCCACGGTTTTATATTATTAGACCATTGCGCGCTAGTCTTGTCATAACGCCACCAAAAAGTAAAGTAAGCACTATCAACGTTGGCATTAGAATATTGTAAAAATTTGGTATAGCCAGTACCGCCTGAAAAATCAAATAAAGCATTGCGAGTGGAATTGGCGCGATTACTAGTATTGGTATAAACTGGATCTGTGCCGTTGGTCCACACACTCCAAACTGGGCCAATAACTGGATTTGTATTACGAATAGTTGCGTTATTTGTTCCGTCTTCAAAATTATCCCAGATCAAAGGACTAGCTTGGGCTTTGCTGCCAAAATTACTACCAGAAATAGTAGCTACCTGACCATTGGCAAAGGTCCCTGAAACACTACTAATACTTGGATTAGTGCTAACTACATTACCAACCGTCACACTAGCACTATTAGAATAACCGGAACTATTACCAGCCGCATCTTGGGCTCTAACTCGATAATAATATATTGTATTATTAGTCAAACCCGAATTAACATAAGAATTCGTATTTACTGTTATTAATGGAACAAAATTTAAAGCATTAGAAACCGACCGCTCAATTGAATATTGAGTGACACCAACATTGTCAGTAGATACTGCCCAAGTTAAAGTTGCCTGCGTACCAGACAAGACTGCATTTAAAGCACTTGGATTTGTTGGCGCTTGATTATCATAAGGCGTTGCCTGCGCTTGATTAGAATCAAATGATACATTGCCAGCCACATCATAAGCTTTAACTATATAATAATAAACTGTGCCATTAGTTAAGCCCGTATCAACATATACTGTTGTATTTACTGTTGTCTGCTGAGTGTAGCCAGAACCATTGGTATTAGACCTCCAAATTTGATAACCAGTAACGCCAATATTGTCAGTAGAAGCTGCCCACGATAAAGCTACTTCTCTATGCGCAGCTGTTGCCGTTAAAGCACTGGGGGCAGATGGCCGTTGAGTATCAGCAGGCACTGGCACAGTAGCAAAGGCTTGAGTTGAAGTTGCTGATACATTGCCAGCTGCATCATAAGCAGTCACTACATAATAATAAGTAGTACCTGTATTTAACCCGGTATTATTATAAGAATTAGTATTAGCCGTACTTATTTGTGAATAAGCAGAGCCATTGGTAGTAGATCTAAAAATTTGATATCCAACTACGCCAATATTATCATTAGAAGCCGTCCAAGTTAAAGCAATTTGTGTACCAGAAGCAGTAGCAGTTAAGCCACTGGGCATAGTAGGTGCTTGCGTATCCGGAGTAACCAAATTATTATTGGTTGTAGCAAAAGCTACTAGTGAATATGCTGATAAATTACCGGCCACATCCTGAGCTCTTACTCGATAATAAAAAGTAGAATTAACTGCCAAACGAGTATTTACATAAACTGAAGTAGTGCTAGTAGCTAATGGCAAAAAGCCAGAGCTAGCAGAAGTATTAGATCTTTCAATTAAGTATTGAGAAACACCTACATTATCTGTCGAAGCTGTCCATGATAAAGATATTTGTGAACCAGAAGCCACAGCATTTAATCCACTTGGCGTTGATGGAGCTTGATCATCAGTAGTGGTCGCTTGGGCTTGTGCCGATGCTGATGAAATATTACCAGCCCTATCATAAGCTTTAACTACATAGTAATAAGTAGTGCCAACATTCAAACCAGTATTAGTATATGAATTAGTATTAGAGGTAGAAATTTGTGAATAGCCAGAACCATTTGTAGTGGATCTAAGAATCTGATAACCAACTACACCAACATTGTCAGTAGAAGCTGTCCAAGTTAAGACAACACTAGCACCTGTGGCTGAAGCAGATAAATTAGTAGGTAAAGTTGGCGCCTGATTATCAGCTGAAGGCTGACTACCACCACCGCCGCCTCCACCGCCGCCTCCGGGAGGATTATTATTCGGTGGAGTAGAGGTAGAATTATTATTGTTATTATTATTGTTTTGATTACCATTATTATTACCACTATTACCGTTAGTATTAAAGACTCTGGTAGAGTTAGTAATTAAGTTTAAGTTAGAGTTAGTAATGCCTAGAGATAGAAAACGCATTATTTGATAAGCCATATCACCATTAGCCATATAGTATCTCTTACCATCTTTAGGATTGACATACCAAGCTTGACCTTGTTTTTCAGTTTGTAAAAGAATATAACCTTTTAGTCTGTTTACTAAGGCTTGATCATAGACTAGTTTGTTTTTGTTTAAAGGATTATAGCCACTTTTTATTTCATCACCATCTTTAAAACCATCATTATCTGTATCTGGATTATTTGGATTAGTGTCTAAGCCTTCTTCTAGTCTATCTGCTAAACCATCTTGATCTGCATCAATATCATTAAATCTGGCTTCAATACCTACTGGTATTTTAGCAAGATTGCTATTACTAATACCTAGTGATACTTCTCTCATTATTTGGTAGGCAACTTGACCATCTTTCATATATACTTTCTTGCCTTCTGTAGGGATTACGTACCAAGCTTCTCCATGGGATTCTACTTGAAGTAAGATATATCCTTTGAGACGAGAAGCAAGAGATGGGGCTGCTGAACTGGAGTGAAAGAAAAACAAACTCAAGCCAAATATCGCAAAAAATATTATAAAAAATTGAATCTTTTTATGCATATGTAAAAATTTTATATTAATAAAAGTACAAAATAATTATACTAACAAAGCTAAGATAAAACAAGAAAAAATATTAAATAACTAAAAAAATAGCATACCATATTGATAGGCTATTTTTTATTTACTTTATTGAATTTGCCCAATCATTTCTACTAAGCGATTGGAGTAGCCCCATTCATTATCATACCAAGCAATAATTTTAACCATATTACCACCAACTACTTTAGTCAAAGATAAATCAACAATTGAACTTCTAGAATCTTTAATGAAGTCAGAAGAAACAACTGCATCACTTGTGACTCCCAAAATACCTTTAAATCTAGGTGTATTAGCTGCTAAACTTAAAGCTCGGTTTACTTGCTCTACGCTTACGTCTTTTTTTAAAACAAAAGTAAAATCAGCCAAAGAAACAACTGGGGTTGGGACCCTGATTGATAAACCGTCAAATAAACCTTCCATTTCTGGTATAACTTGACCAGTAGAAATAGCTGCGCCCGTTGAAGTTGGCACAATATTTTGACAAGCAGTACGACCACGTCTAGCATCTTTGTGAGGACTATCAACTAATTTTTGATCAGCAGTAAAAGAATGAATTGTGGTCATCATGGCCTTTTCTACACCAAACTTATCAACCATGATTTGTGCTACTGGGGCAATACAATTAGTAGTACAAGAAGCATTAGAAATTATTTTTTGACCAGCATACTTATGTTCATTCACTCCTAACAAAAAAGTTTCCGTATTACCACCTTTGGCTGGAGCAGATAATATTACTTTTTTAGCGCCGGCCTTAATATGATCAATAGCTTCATCACCTTTGACAAATCTACCGGTACATTCCAAAACCACATCCACTCCTAATTTTTTCCAAGGTAATTTTTTAGGTTCTGGTATAGCTGTTACTAAATATTTTTTACCATTAACAATAATATTACCCGCTGCTACAGAAATTTTTTTATCATAACGACCATAAACTGTATCGTATTTGAGCAAATAAGCTAGAGTCTCAACTGGTGCTAAATCATTAATTGCAACGACCTGATAGCGACGCGACTCTTGCATTATTTTAAAAGCGGCCCTGCCAATGCGGCCAAAACCATTGATTGCTACTTTGATTGTTTTTTTTGCCATAAAAATATAAAAAAATAATTTGCTTTTATTATAGCAAATTATTAGAAGAAAGTCATTATGAATTATTTACTCAGAGTCTTGCATTTATTACCCTCGGTATAAGGATACTCCACAATATCGCCATTAATCTCTAAATCAACTGTTAATTTTTCTGGATGCACAGCCACTACCTTACCACTACCAATTTTGATTTTCATATTATCACCCACTTTAGGTGTTTTACCATCTGTCCAACGATCACTTTCATCTTCAAAACGTAAGCAACACTTCAAGCGACCGCAAACGCCAGTCAAACGATCTGAACCGCGATGTGACAAAGACTGATTTTTAATTAGATCAGGATTAAC
Source organism: uncultured Gammaproteobacteria bacterium (assembly GCA_964533435.1). Taxonomy (GTDB): domain Bacteria; phylum Patescibacteriota; class Patescibacteriia; order UBA1558; family GWA2-36-10; genus CAZWIT01. Next base: position 4,779 of record CAZHLU010000053.1, read on the forward strand.
ATTACCTAAGGTATGCAACCAAGAACGACAACAAAGATTAAGCCCACAAGGACCAAAATCGCCTTCGGCTTTAGCTGCGTCTCTCACACCAATCTGCTGTAATCTAATTTTTTTATGAAAATTAGAAACTAGACCTTTAACCAAATCTCGAAAATCTACTCTGGTATTAGCAATAAAATAAAAAGTTAAGCGACTAGCATCAAAAGATTCGGCTACTTCAATTAGCTTCATTTCTTTAAGCTTAGCTTGTTCGAGCAACTGACGACACACCTTTAAATAATGAGGATAATTTTTTTCATTCTCTTTTATTTGCTCTAGCTCCTTGTTACTAGCCGGACGCAATAAAGGACTAAGCTCTTCTTTAGAATCCAAATCTTGATTATCATTTTCACCGATAAAAATAATCTTACCAATATCTTCACCCAAAGGAGTATCAACTACCACCATCTGCCCAACTTGAGCTTGTATATTATTATTAGTAGAAAATTCTGGTAAAAAATAATAGTCTTTATCTAATTTATGAAGTTGTATTTTAGCAATGCGCATATATATTATTTAGCACTTTTACCCAGTGGAATACCGCCACCTAAAGACAAAATATAAAATAAAAATACTAAGTATTTCTTCAAAATTTAAATAATTTAAATCTTTTTTTGGCGGTAATCCCAAGCTAGCTTGGGATTATTCCACGGGGTTAATTATGGCAAATAATGTCAATAATAACAAGAGTAAAAAAATCGACCTTAGAGAAGGTCGATTTTAAAATATTTTTCAAATTTATAATGAAAAATAATAATATTTATTTTCTCTTGCAACGATTTATACTAGAAACCGAATAATATTTACTACCGCCCAAATAACAAGATGCTTCCTTTTGATTATCACACCCCCAGATACTACAATAATACTTATTTATTGCTCCCCCCTTTAGTCTTCCATCCGATGATCTACAATCAGAATCAACGCGACAATATTGAGCATTAGAAAAATATTCCAAATTAACCGGCGTTGATAAAATTAATTTAAAAGCAAAAAAATTAATAATAAGTGCTATTATAAAAATAATTATTTTATTAAATCGTGCAGTGATTTTTTTTGTAGAAAATCGATAAATTAAAATGGAAAAATATAAAATTAATGGAAAATCTATATCACTTATAATTTTAAGGGGTGGTTTTATAAAAATGCCAGAATCAAACCAAAATACAAGGGTATAAATAATAAATAATAAATAGGCCATTAATATACTCAAGCCCCTGTATTTTTTTACAAAAATCCTTATAAAAATCGGCAAGAGAATTATAATAATAACCAAATCTCCAAAAGCATTTAGAGAACAACCAATCCCACTCTCACCAGCACATCGATCAGGATACATTGGATATTGACCCATCAAGCCATAATATAAATACCATTCAGCAAATAACCAATAACTTAAAATTGCAACAAAAACAATGGTAATAATCTTAAACCACTGCAAATCTTTTAATTTTTGAGTAAACATTTTATTAATGTTAAATAATAAACAAATTAATTATATCAAAAAACCACCCTAATGAGTAGGGTGGTCTTTTCTATTTATTATAATGAAAAATAATAATATTTTTCTAACACTGCTTTATTAGCAGTAAGTAACTGTTCAATCGTTTGCTTATCTTCTTTGATATAAGGTTGTTTTAATAAACAAA
>CAZHLU010000054.1:0-6430 GCA_964533435.1 uncultured Gammaproteobacteria bacterium
TTTTACTTTTCTGATTCAAGGAATTTTGTCCATTTTACCATTCTATGGTGTCGGCTTCTAGTCTAGGACTAAGTGCGAACCTTTTTATATTGTTGTTTTTGTTTTTTTGACGAAGCTGTCAGGGCGCTTCAAATTTGTAGAATAGTACAATGGAAGGATTTAGATATAAATAACTTTATATACAAATCCCTAAATGTTTTAAAGATCTTACTTATCAACATTCTAATTATATCATATAATAGACAAAGTGTCAACGATAAATTGGTGCTAATATTAGATAAAATTTAATGTATTTTTTACAACTGTTGACAAATTAAAATAAAAATACTAAATGATATCAACAAGTTATCCACACCGTATAATCGCTTTGCTCCTTATGGTGCAAGCACTAATTTTTAGATATTATTCAAAATATAATAATATAATTTAACTGACAAAAGCTAAAAACAAGCCTGCCAACCAAGCCTAGCTTCGTCTTGATAAGAAAATATTGTTAAATTACCCACCCCTCTGGCCTCCAAAAGCCCTTTTAAGGCTGGATCAGCTAAACTATCTGTATTTAATAAGAGTAAATCATTGATTTGCAGATTAGTACCTGCACAAGATTTGACTAAATCAATCAATTTTACCTGACTAGCAATACTTTTTTCAATCATACTAGCCTGATTGCTCAAATAATAAGCATCATTGTTACCCCAACCATACAAATTACCTATTTGCCAATACTCTTGGTCACGATAATTATGAATTTGACTAGTGGGAGCCTCTTCCATTTCATAAGCAGTATAAGAAGTTTTGTCAGGTAACAATTTTTTTACCTCTTTTAACTTAAAATCCGGCACAAGCTTAGCGGCTACTGCTTGCCAATCACTCAAAGATAACAACAACCAGCCATCTTGATTCTTTAAAATAAAGCTACCTCTAAAAATAAGCTTGCCTAAGTCCTCCTGCGAGATATTATAATACGGCAAATCTGGAAATAGATTATTCAAAAAGTATTGATTAATCAAATTTTGTTCTTCATCACTTAAAATACTAGAAAAACCAATTGCTAAATTACTATCATAAGGCACTAATACTTGATTAGGCCAACTATAAGTAGAGCTGGCGTTGATTAAACGTCTTAATTTGTTCTGCCAAACATTAAAACTAAGTTTATTATTTTTAAGAAACTTTAGGTTAGCATAAACACTGGGGTTTTCTGGAGCAATTTGTAACCACTTTGATAACTCAGATAAAAATTCCGGGGCTGAATTTGTTTGCCAATAAATATTAATGCCCGAATTAATACTAGTCTCTGCTAACAATGGTTCTGTAGCAGGTACTAAAGCCTCTTTATCCTTAGCATAAATCAGTAAAACATCTTTGGCTAAAAGCTGATAATTAAATTCTGGCTTAATAGTAGTTAGATTCTTTAATACAGCCTTGGCATTATCAAGTCTCAATAGATAATAATCTGCCTTATCATCTTTAAGCTTAAACCAAACAACTTCTTCTGCCTGCGGCCAAGCATCTCCTAATAAATTACTTAAAAATTGCTGCTGCTTACTTGGATCTTCTGACTTTATGATAGGCAAAGATTCTAAAATTTTATTATCCAAATAATCACGACTAGACCATTGCCAATAAAAGCTAGTACTGGCTGGTAAATACTTTAAAGTAAAGCTAGAACTAGTTGGCGTCCAGCGCATTAATAAAAATAAAAGCAATAAAAAAACCGGCAAAGCTAAAAAATATTTAACTTTAGAAAAATGCCGGTAATTTTTAATGTTTTCTTGCCAAGACACCTTAAATTTAAACTATTAACGTTTAAAAAATGGTTTGCGACCAGAGTTACTAGCTGCTGGACGTCTAGCTGGGCGACTATCTTGTTCGGTCCAGCCTTCTGGTTTAGGTAATAAGTCCTTAATGGATAAACTAACACGATTATTGGCCTTATCAACATCAACTACTTTTACTTTGACAGTATCACCGATGTTAATTTGGTCTGTAATTTTAGCAATGCGTGTATAAGATACTTGAGAAATATGAACCATACCATCCTTACCAGGAACAAGTTCTACGATGGCACCAATTTCACTACCGCTATTTCTATCTTTAATAATCTGAGTTACCTTACCTTCATAAATTTCCCCTACTTCAATCTCTTTAACAATATTTTCGATCCAGATTTTAGCTTTTTTAGCGCCTTCACCATCAGTAGAAGTAATTAACACCAAGCCGTCTTGCTCAATATCAATTTGAACTCCACATTTGTCGATAATTTCATTAATAATCTTACCGCCAGTACCAATAACTTCTCTAATTTTATCTGGATCAATACGTAAAGTAATAATTCGAGGAGCATATTGAGAAAGTTCAGCTCTAGGAGCAGCAATCGCTTTAGCCATAACTTCTAAAACTTTCATTCTAGCGACTCTAGCTTTAGTAATCGTTTCTTTGACAACGTTATAATTAATACCACCTAGTTTAATATCAAGTTGAATAGCAGTAATACCAGCTTCGGTGCCTGCTACTTTAAAATCCATATGACCAGAATGATCTTCAATACCTTGAATGTCAGTCAAAATTTGATATTTATTTGGATCTTGATCATCTACTACCAAGCCCATGGCAATGCCGGCAACAGGTGCTTTAATTGGCACACCAGCATCCATTAAAGACAAGGTAGAACCACAGATAGAAGCTTGTGAAGAAGAACCATTAGAACCCAAAACTTCAGATACTACTCTAATCGTATAAGGAAAATCTGCTCCATCTGGTAAAACTGCTACCAAAGCTTTTTCAGCTAGTGCACCATGACCAATTTCTCTACGTCCTGGACCACGCAAAGGCTTAACTTCACCAGTAGAATATCCCGGGAAGTTATAGTGGTGCATATATTTTTTAGTACCAGACTCTTCCATGCTATCTAAAGTCTGTTCATCTCCTGGTGCGCCTAGTGTGACTACTGAAAGCACCTGAGTTTCACCACGAGAAAATAAAGCGCTACCATGAGTACGTGGTAAAATAGCCACTTCAGCTGACAAAGGACGAATTTCATCAAAAGCCCTGTTGTCTGGTCTTTTATTTTTTTCTAAAACTAAAGTTTTAAAAGTTTTTTCTAGCACTTGATCAAGCATAGAAATACCCATGGCTCTTGCATCTTTAGAAACTTCATTATCAACTTTTAAAACCTGGTCTAATTCTGCTTTTACTTCTTCAATAGCCGCTTTCATCTTAGATTTATCGGCTTGAAAACAATTATCTAAATTTTTAGTTGCTAAAAATGTTTGTACTTTATCAGTAACCAACTGTCGAGTAGCTGCTTTTTCTGGATCAATACTAGCTTCTTGTTTAGCAACTCCTACTTCTTTGATAATCTTTTCAATAAATGGCAAAATCTTTTGAATATGTTTACCAGCAAACTCAATGGCCTCAATCATAATTGCTTCTGGCACTTGTTTAGCTCCAGCTTCAATCATAACTACCTGGTCTTTGACACCAGCTACAAGTAAATCAAAGTCACTTTTTTGTCTAGCTTCAACACTAGGATTAATTACCCATTCAGAGCCAATTCTGCCAATCTTAATACCAGCTAAAGGTCCGCCCCAAGTAATCGGAGAAATACCTAAAGCAATTGAGGCAGCAATTAAGCTAGGAAAATCAGGTTCATTAATACCATCATAAGACAAAACTGTAACCACAACCTGCACGTCATTGCGCTGGCTTTCTTTAAATAAAGGACGGATAGAACGATCAATTAAACGAGCAGTCAAAATTGCATCATCTGTAGCCCTGCCTTCACGTTTGATAAAACGAGAACCCTTAATCTTACCAGCCGCATACAATCTCTCCTCATAATCAACCATGAGTGGAAAATAATCTATACCATCGCGTGGCGAGGAAGAAGAAACTGCTGTAGCTAAAACTACGGTTTCACCATAAGTGACCGTACAAGAACCTTGAGCCTGTTGAGCTAGTTTTCCAACTTCAACACTCAACTCAATTCCTGCAACTTCGGTACTAAATTTTTTTACCGACATATTTTTACCTTTCTTGTGGTAAAAGACAGGCTAATTTTAAGTTGATTTGACAAATTTCAGCCTAAAAATATTTTAAGCTCAAATCTGCCAACCAACCTGACGACAAAACTGCTTTTACCTTAATTTAAATTTTATAAATATTATTTTTTAAAGACCCTGGGCCTAATCTCAAGCTACAGGGTCTTATCAAAATTATTCTTTAGTATCAACTTCTTCAATAGGATCTTTATCAATTTGAGCTTCTAGAATCAAAACTTCTTCTAAATCTTTTCTTTCTTTTTTAGCAAACTTCAAACCCAAAGTTTTGATCAATTTACTAAAACGTTTTTCATCTTCTCTTTCTAAATAGCGCAAGAGATGATGACGTAAAGATACCTTAGCGAGTAATCCACGACGAGAAGAAAAATCTTTTTTATTCTCTTTTAAGTGCTTGGTCAAATCTTTGATTTCTTCAGTTAAAATTGCCACTTGCACTTCTGGTGAACCAGTATCAGATTTATGAGTCTTAAATTTCTCAATAATCCTCTGCTTCTTTTTTTTGTCTAACATTTTACTTTTTCCTTTCCCCCTAAATCCTAGTCTAAGCTCTAAGTTAGTTAGTCAGCTTAAACCAAGTATTTGGGCTAAAATAATTATTAAAGTAATAACAGACTAACATTTTTTGATAAAAAAGTCAATTTTATAGGTATTAATACCCTAATATTGACAAAATATGTAATATATGATATAATATCTTATTACTTCGAGATGGGCTCGAAGTAAGTTCCTCAGTGTAAGGAGGGCTAAAGATGAAGAGGTCCAATGCTTCGATCTTGGTCATGCTCGCCATTCTGGTAGCTTTCCAGGTGACCGAGTTCTTCACGGCTCCGCAGTCGCCGGCGGACTACATCAAGTCCCAGCTGGCCATGAAGCAGGTCGAGAAGATGGCGCGCCAGACCTTCAGCCGTTCGGGCATCGCCGGCGTCAAGTCGATGGCGACCCATCCCATCCAGTCGATGGGCTACACGTTCACCGTGGGCGTGGTCACCGGCAGCAACTTCAACACCAGCGACGGTGACTTCGATGTCATCGAGGCCTACGTTTCGCTCTACGTCGACCCGAACGAGGCCGAGCTGGCCACCGGCCGCATCTACTACGACAAGAAGGTACTCGACGACTTCAACGACGGGTCGGTCGCCTACTACGATCCGCCCTACCAGAAGCTGGTGGCGGCCTCCATGCCGCTACGCACCAGCATGCTGGAGCTGCAGCGCACGCCGCACATCGGCAGCTAGTACACCACAAGACCAGAGCAAGTCTCAAGAACTGCTCGCCCGTCGCACACGCGACGGGCTTTTTCTTTTGTTTAAAACCATCCTCACGGTCATCCTGAATTTATTTCAGGATCTCCAAATAACTATAGCTACTCGGAGATGCCGAAACAAGTTCGGCATAACAGTCTAGTTTCTCAATTAAAAACAATCGCTACATTTTAGTGTCGTTTTATGATAAAATATAGCCATGGACAATACTAATCTTAAAAAATACCAAAATTATTTAAAGCTACGTGGTCTAAAAAACATAACTATTAAAAATTATCTCTGGCACGTTACTAAATTTTTACTTTGGCAAGCAAAACAAAGCCCTCAAAAAATTTCTACTGCCAAATACCAGAGTCTACAACTCAAAACCAAAAAAAATATTGGCAGTTTAAATTTACATTTTACTATTTTAAATGATTATTTAAAATTTATAAAAAACAGGAGTCAATTTAAACTACTATCAAGACCATTTATTCCCAAAAAAGTTTTAAGCCCAACCGAACTTGATCATTTCTTCAAAGTTTTAAGCAACAAAGAAGATCTACTAGCCCAACGCGACCGTTTATTAATAGAAGTTTTATACTACAGTGGTTTAAAAGTCAGCTCTATTACTCAATTAAAGCTAAAAGAAATTGATAATGTTAAAAAGGAATTTAAAACACCAGAGAACACCATAAATATCGACCCCATTGTTTGGTCACACTTACAAAAATACTTAAAATTTAGACACGATCTAAATCCTTATCTATTTATAAACCATGACCGTAGTCAAAAATCAAACAAAGAGTATTTATCAGTTCGATCAGTAGAGCGCATTATTGATAAATATGCCCGACAATTAAAACCGCCTCTAGTTATTAACCCTCAAATCTTGCGACACACTCTTGCTTGGCAAATAAAACACAATGGCGGTCAGGCTAAAGACTTACAAAAAAATTTAAACCTTACTAGCAAAGCTGCTACTAAAAAATATTGGCAAGTGCTATAAAAAATGGCAAATAAAAAATCCCCACTTAGGGGATTTTTTTAAATTATTGTTTCAAATCACCGATATAAAAGGCTGGTAACTGTTCTTTGGACTGCTTCATGTGCTTGGTGTTAAAA
>CAZHLU010000055.1:0-6309 GCA_964533435.1 uncultured Gammaproteobacteria bacterium
AATTTCTAGAATCACCAGCGCCATAAGTTGGGTCAAGCGGAATTTTACCAATATAACCATTACTTACCAAAGCCTCCAAGTCAATATACTGAGTAGTAGTAGTAGCATTAGCACCCCCCTCACAAATAGTGAGATTTCCGGAAGCAGCTGTGGTAGTAGTTATAGAATAAGTGACGCCAGCGGTTGGTGTTGGCGTAGTAGTAGGGTGAACACCGCCATTATCTACTAAATATGCTGAATAAGCATCAGCAATAGCAGTGACATCTGCCCAACGTTTAGCATTGTTAGCGTCACCAGAACGCTTACCTGGGTTAATAGCCACAAAGCCAGCTGAAGCAAGTAAAGCAATAATTGCCACGACAATTATAAGTTCAATTAAGGTAAATCCTGCCTTCTTTAAATTTTTATTCATTTTTTTTATATATTTTTATTTGCGCAATAATACTATAAAAAACTACTGCCTAGTCAGCTCATCTTAACGATTTAATTATACCATTTTTTTGACAAATTGATAATTTTTTACTTATCCACAGGTATTAATTATTTAGTTTTGAACTTAAAATTGACTTCTAAAACAAACAATTGACTAGTACTATCCCAAGAAATAAGCTTATATTCCGCCTGTTCTACTTCACTACTTAAAATTTTAGTCTGTTCAGTAGCTTTGGCAATACGCCCTAAAACCTGCTTAACATCATTATTTGCGATCGCTACAAAAGAAAACTTGACCTGCACTTTGACAGGCTGGGAAACTTTAAAATCTGCTTGCTTAGGACTCATATCAATAATCTGCGTGCCAATAATTTGAGGAATAATATAATAACCAGTTTGTTGGTATTTTTTATTTAATTCGTTTAATACTTCTTCTGATAAGTTATTTACTATCTTATCTTTTACTTCTTCATAAGAAAGACCTGGATAATCTTTTTCTTGATTTAAAACAAAAGAAGCATCTTGACCATAAACAAAACGTTGGTTTGCTCCGCCAGGTGATTTTAGACCAACGGTAATTTTTTCTGCATTAACACTAAAGCTAGTTTCTCTAACAAATAAATTTTGTAAAGGTTTTCGTAAAAAAATAAATGAACCACCCAAGCCTATTAACATTAAAAATAATGCAAAAAATAAACTACCAAAAATTTTCTTAAATAATAATTTATATTTTGCTAGACCAAGTGGTGCAGCTGGAATTTCTGTCGCCTCTGTATCTTGTTTAGGCGCTATTAATTTCTCATCTTTAATTAATTCTTGTTTTAAAGTTTTTTTATCAATACTATCAAAAAAATTAATATTATTTTTTTCAAAACAAAGCCTAGCCAAACCTAAAGCATTGATATACTTAGTAAAAGCAACTGCTTCTGAATTATTATTAGACAAAAAAGTTTCACCAATAAAAGTCGGCAAATTTAGATTAGCACCAAAATAATTTACAATACCCCTCATTTGGGCCAAACCACCAATCAATACCACTTGCTCTAGGTGACCCTGATTAGATTCTTGGAAATAACTTACAAAACGATTAACTTCATCAAGCAATGGTTGTAATTGCCCTTGTATCAAAAGCATTACCTCACCATCGCCAGGCTCTGCTGTTAAGCCAACATCTCTAATTAATTCTTCTGCCTTTAGATAATCAATACTAAATCTCTTGATCATGGCTTCAATAATATTAAAGCCGGCAATATTTATATTAATACTATCACGTACACCATTGCTATCATAAATAGCTGCAATAGTAGTATGACTACCAATATCTAATAATAAAGTTTGATTTTTTTTAAATTTTTCATTTAAACCATAGTAGGCGCTAAATGATTCAGTGGTCACACCAAGAACTTCTATATTTTGTTCTTGAAATATTTTAGTCAAAGCAAGAACGGCCTCTTTTTCAGCAGTCACATATAAAACTTCTTTATGTTCATTTTTATTTGGTAATAATTGACTAGCGTTAAACAACTGCGTAGTATCTTCTGGTATCATTTCTTCAGCTCTATGAATAGCCGCTTCTTTTAATTCCTTTTCATTTAAATTTTTAGGGAAATTAAAAACTTTAGTAAACACTTTACTTTCTGAAACCGATAAATAAACTTTAGCCGGATCCATAGCACGTGGTTGAGCACTCTTAAAGACTAATTGTAAAGCTTCTTTTAATTTATCTGGCTTAAGAATTTTACCATCAACTATAATTTCTGGAGACAAACGAAAACGCGAGTAAGTATCTACTATAAAATTACCACCTTTTTTATTTAAAACTATTGCTTCAATTGAAGCGTCAGAGATATCAATCCCAATAATGTCTTTGGCCATAATTAATCTAAAATTATAAACGATAATAGACTGTTATTATAACATGATCAACGTGTATTTCATAATGATCAAAATACCAATGAGCCCAGTGTTCAACGTCAGCCTTAATACCAGTAATTACTGCTCCGTTAGGTATATTAAAATTAAAACCACTTGCCTTTAGATAAGAGCTATCACTATCACCTCTATACTTTAAAGCTAAGCCAAAATTTGCACTATTTATATCACTAGCTGTCCATGTTTCACCCCAAAGTTGACCAGCGCCACCATAACTAGTGTAGCCAGGGTTGCTAACAGTGCCTAATGCGACTGCTGACGCCTTATTTTGAGAAGACAAATTATTATCTGATTTAATTAACTTTATTTCATAATCACTGCAAATAGTTCCGCCACAAGTAATGTCGTTTTCTGCAGTAACACCATTATCAGAAAAAATATTATTTAAAGTACCACCGCTCCATAAAGAGCCACCCGTACCAGCATCGCTCGCCACTGCTGGCGAATTAGGCCCTTCAGATGTATTAACACGCATAATATTAATACCATCTTTATAATAACTGATAGTAATAGGAGTAGTAGAAACATTAACTTGCGCCACTACTTGCCGATGCCAATTGCCCAAAGCCGAAGTAGTAGTAGCTGTAGAAGTAACAATTTTAAGACCACTAGCAGTTGCGCTAATATAATAATCACAATCAACACCACCACTAGTAATACCAAAAGAACCACTCACACTAGTACTAGAAGTAATACGTAGGTAGGCATCATCCAAGCAAGCATCAATATTATAAGAAACTTCTTCTGATTCAGCCATGTGATAATTAGCCAAATTATTTGAAGTATTAACCATGCTAATTATCACATTGGATACCAAAATTATGGCTGTGACCATAATTACCAAAATCAAAGCAATAAAGCCTTGTGGTTGTGATAAATTTTTATAATTTCTATTATATTGCATAAATAAAATTAATTGGCACCCTGACTTTGCAAAGCCCAAACTTCAGTTTCGGTCAAAGCTCTATTATAAATACGTAGATCATCCAAAACACCATCTAGATTATTACCTACCCGCGGATAATTTGCGTTACTAGCATTCACTAAAATAGGCCAAGATGCAGCTGTAGTAGTACTCACCCCACCTACGCCAGCCTGATAAATATACATTTTACCTAAACTATTTGGCTGATCATATACTACCGTAATATTATATACGGTTGCGTTACTTAAAACTCCACTAGCATCTAAAATATTTGAACAGGCTGTACCGTCACAAACTCTAAATATTACTCGACCAGTGTTTTGATAAACCATTAAATAATAGCCCTTACTTGCCGACCAATCGTGCTTATTGATAATCGTGTGTTCAGCAACGGTTGGACTATCCATCTTAATCCAAGTCGAAATTGAAAAAGCTGGTCCTAAATTAAATTTTTCTGGATTATTAATCGAACAATAATCCGATTCTGAACTATTAAAATCAAAAGCTTTTGAGCTACCTTTATTTGTTAATAATGGATCAACTGAAGCTGGCGGATTTAAAGCACAACTTAAACTTGTCCCATCTATGCTATCAACAGCCGCATTGCCTGAACCATCATCAAATTTATAAAAAACAATCAAGCCATTTGGCTGTTCATTACGCACGGCCACTGTACTAGTAGCAGCTGAACTTGCTTTTAAAGATGTTTGATTATTACTAATCGTAGAAACATTAAGATGGGTTGTAATACTAGTAAAGCCATTAGCTGTTGAAGTAGCTGTTGAAGTAGAAAAAGTTAAAGCACTGCTAGCAATAGAAACTTCTTGCCCGCTCAACCAATAAGAATTACCAGCACTACTTGAACAAGTATTATAAGAACCATTATAACCAGCATTTGGATAGCAAGTCATTTTTAAACGACCTTCATCAATACTAATTTTTACTCCCCCGCCATTTTCTACACATGGCCCTGGTAAGTAATCATCGTTGTTAAAATACAGAGCTAAAATCTGGGGGCTAGAATTAAAATTTGAACAATCATTATAAATATCTTTCCACAAACCATCAGCATTGCGCACTAAATAATTAACACTACTTAGAGCCGCTCGTCTATTGCGAGAAGCATCAATGTTGGCTGACATTTTACTGGAAGAATTTCCTAAAGTAATACTAAAATCAATAATAGAAGAAAGTAAAATACCAACAATAGCTAAATAAATAATAGTCTCAAGTAGAGTAAAACCTGATTTTTGTATAATTTTTTTTGTCATTATCGATAATTTAAACGTAATGAATACAAAGTTGGAGCCGAAGAACCACTATTGCAATTATTTAAAGTTACTTTGTACCTTAAATAACGTTTATTATTTAAACTGCTGGGCGTGCTACTAGTAAAAAAACTAGCACTATCACTAAAATCAGCACTAGTAATAGAAGAAAAACTACTAGCATCCGAACCTTCTAAAGTAGCTACAATACTACAACCACTTGGTATATTTTGATCAAGGCTAATACTAGCAAGAGTTTGATCAGTTGCTCCTAAATCAATAATCGAAGAATATAGGGTGCCGGGGCTAGCATAACCAGCTACTGTGGTGGCACCACTCACACTATAAAAACTACTAGGATCATTTTGAGAATTAAAAGATGTTAAGAGCCAGGACGCTGCACGTTTAGTGTGCGATATTCTAACTTCATCTAAATAACCGCCAAAGGACTGAGTAGTAGAAGGCGGTGACCAGTCATAGCTAATGCCCATTGCCGTAGAAGTACCAAGCGTATAGGCGGAAGTGTCAGTAGCATAACTTGCTTCAGCCACGCCATTACGATACCATTGATAACCAACATCACGGTCTACTACCATAGCCACATGGTACCAAGTACCAGAATCCAAGGCATTTGTCATGGTTATACCACCTAGACTTTTTGCCATATTACCCATATGAAAAGTCAATTTCTGAGCACCCGAAAAATTTTGTACACGAATTGACCATCCTTCATTAACAGGACCAAAATCACCATTTCCCTTATATAAAATACACGTATAAGAATAGGAAAGCATGCTGGTATATTTAATCCAAAATTCAGCTGTAAAGTCACTAGTATTTTGCCATAATGATTTATAATTAGCAAAAGCAAGTAGCTTATCTTGATCATTATCAAAATAATCTCCACCACCAATCACGCCACTAGTAGTAGAAGCATAGTTAATATACAAGCGTGGACTAGTAGTACTGGTCCAAGGCGTAGCATCATAAGATTTGGCTGACAATGACCAGGTATTTGTCAAGTCAGGATTTATTCTAAAAGCCATGTCATTGCCAGCTGCCCAACCAGGCCTGTTAACAACCTCTCTTATTAAAGGACTTATGTCAGTGGTACGATAAAGTGAACCAGTGGTCCAAGTATATGGCCAACGCCAAGTAGTATAAGCCGTAGTAGTGGTAAGACTAGAAATACTATAATTAGAAGCAGTAAAAGCAGAAGCATCGTCCGTGGCAATAGCTGATATTGTATTATTAGTATCTGTCCCGCCACCCGATGCTGACGCTTGAAATTCTATATAAGCATTAACAATTGTTGCGTTTTGTGGTATTTGTATATTTTGAAAACGCAAGCCAGTATAAAATATATTAGATGCATTTTGATAACCCATATATAGAGAAGTGCCATTAGTAGTAACCGTGCCGTCTGATACTTTCTGTTGAGCATCATCACTACTTGCAGAAACAGCGATATCTAAAGTACTAGGATCGCCCCGATATTTATACAAACTATTATTATCTAAAGTAGAATCATTACGAACAGAATCAGTGCCAGCATAATTCATATGTAATACTAATTTAAAATTACTATCCCAAACACTACTGGCTTTTTCTTGAGAAGAAGTAATTGCCGAATTACCGTAAAACATATAAATAGTTGTATCACTTGATGAGGCAAGCGTTGGAATCCTGACCCAAGCAGCGATTGCACCAGTGCTAGAAGAATAACTCTCTACTTCATGGTCTAAAATAGTA
>CAZHLU010000056.1:0-6299 GCA_964533435.1 uncultured Gammaproteobacteria bacterium
TACTGGCTATGCTATCTTCAGGGATGGTAATGAAATAGCTACTACTAGTAATAATACTTTTAACAACACTGGCCTAAACTCTTCTACTACTTATAGTTACCTAGTAAAAGCCTACGATGCCGCTGGCAATCGATCGGCTAGCTCTACTGCTGTAAGTGCTACTACCTTTGCTACTTCCAACGACACAACTGCACCATCAGCTCCAAGCAATCTAAGTGCCAGTGTTATTTCTGCAAACCAAATAAACCTCAGCTGGACTGCTTCAACAGATAATATTGCTGTTACTGGCTATGTTATTTTCCGTAATGGTATTGAAATTGCTAGCGTAACAACTAATAGCTTTAATAATGTCGGACTAACTGCCTCTACAACTTATAGCTATACTGTCAAAGCTTATGATGCCGTTAGTAATCGATCTAACAATTCTAACACTGTTTCGGCTACAACTTTAGCCTCCACTAGCAATACTGATACTATTGCTCCTAGCGCTCCCACAAAACTTAAAGCCCATGTTGTTTCTTACCAACACGTTAATCTCAAATGGAAAAAATCTAAAGATAACGTCAAAGTAAAAGGCTACGCTATCTTTATGAACGGTGTACAAATTGCTACTGTAAAAAAAGATCATTATAATGTTATCCGCTTAACACCTGGCACTAACTATACTTTTACAGTCAAAGCTTTTGATGCCGCTGGTAATATGTCTGCTGACTCTAATACTGTCTCTGTTACTACTAAAATTAAAAAGGTTAAAGAAGTAAGACGAGAACACGAAGATTCTGATGATGACCGCGACGAAAAAATATTAAAAATAAATGAATTAAAAAATAAAATTAATAATCAACTATCAAATATGAAAGTTGATCAAAAGAAAGACAAAAAATCAAACAAAAAATAAAACTTAATATAGCCAAATTTATCCCCTTAAAAACAACCCAACTCCTCACTAAAGGCTGGGTTGTTTTTTATTACTAAAATTAAAAGTTAAATAAAAAATTATTAACTAAATTACCAAAAAACTCCCCTTAGCAAGAGAGTTTTTGTATGATTATTTAAATATTAAAAAGACATAAACTATTCACTTTTAAAATCCACCAGCTCTTTATAAACACTGTATTGCGGATAATTTTTTAGTTCACGAATATATTTTACGGGCCCCAAACCTTCACAAAATACAATTTCATCTTTAGAACCAGAATTACCCCTTAAGTCATAGACTAAAGACTGATAACAATCTTGATGTTCCTGACTAAAATTAAGCTTAAAATTATTCATTTTTTTTCTAGTCCAAACTAGAGCGTCAGCACCATAAACTGATTTATAATGTTGTGAGCGCTTATCACCAAAATCTAGTAAGGTACCGTCTTTTAGCGGAAAAGTATCAGTATAATCAGGATAATTAGGGACAATGTATTTAATAGATAAACCATCTAACTCCAAAACTTCAGTAGAATCAGACACAGCCTCAATATCCTTAGGTACTGGTATTTTACCATGCGTTTTTATATCTGCATCAGCTGGATCAAGTGGCTCATCAACTTTGTACCAGGCCACAACTTCTTCGTGTTTATCAAACTCAACATATTCTTTACCTTGATCGACAAAAATTTTATTAATCTTCATGGTCAAAGTCGAACTCTTTTTTACAAAAATATTTTCACCTTGATATTTTTCAGTGCCATAGGTCCAAACATCATAAGTCCAAGTAGCGCCTAATTTTAATGGATAATATTGATATAAATCATCATCAACTTTTTGTTTAAAAACAGCTTCTGGACTAGGTTGAGGCACTGCTATAGAATTAGTATCGGTTAAATCAGTAATAGATCTCATGATTAAACCTGAGGCTGGTGGCTTTTTGGATTTTGAACCCCAAGTTATATTATTTAGCAATGATCTTTCGCTACTCTTGTAAGAATCATCAATAAAATTACTAATTTTTTCAATATAAAAAATAGACCCACCGAATAAAACTGCTAGTAGAATAATAATCCAATATCTTTTAAGAAAATACATATTTTAAAATAGCTAAAAACCAAAAAACACTAGTTTACATTTTTAAAAATTCCATTATTTTATAAACCAAAAAGGCTGGCCAGACTAAAGCTTTTAAAAAACCGAGCACGCCTAACATAAAAGTACTAGAATGTTGGATATTATAAATCAAGGCTCCAACAAAGGCCAAACCATAAACACCACTAGAAACGTTGTTATTTTTACACATAAATTTAAATTATTAATCTTGACCTTATTATATCAAAAAATCACTCCCAAAGGAATGATTTTTATAAATTAAAAATTTGAAAAAAACTCAAAAACTAAAACCAACCACTTTTATCAGCCTCTCTTTTATAGAGCCAATAATTACTGTCTGTTTTGTATAACAAAGTATAATTATGACCTTTTTCATCTTCAAATTCAGCTGAACCGCTTGATTTAGCCTGGTCAAAAAAAACCTTAGCTTCTGTATCTTGAATATCATATTCTAAATAATTAATACCTTCGGCTGCGTCTTCCTCATAAAATACTTTATGCCCGCCTACTTCTTTATTTTTCATAGACATAATATTAATAAATTAATAATAACTTAAGTATAGCAAAAAAATATTAGTTGTTAAAATAGCTTTCTAGATTATAGAGATATTACCCTTGATCATGAAAAATACTCTGTTGGAAATTTTAATATACCAAAATAAATTAATAAAACTATAAACAAAGTATAAACCAAAGATATAAGCAAATCTTGCCCTAGCTTATTTTTGGTATAACGATTATCTTTTTTAGAAACCGCGCTTACAAAACCATAGTGCAACAATATCATGCCTAAAATATTGCTTAACCAATACCCAATTATTAAAAATGGAGTAAAAAGTTCTTTGGATATTAATCCAAACATAAAACCAAAAGCATAAGCAATTGGCAAGTTTATAAAAATATCATTCCACCAAGACAAAGGAGATAATATAAAACCAATTGTGGCTAAAATTCCTCCTCTTAATCTACGTTTAACTACCATAACAATATCAGTATATCAAAAAACCATTCCTCCGTCACCCGACGGATGGAATGATTCTGTTATATAAAATATTATAGAGCTAATGAAAACTAGGATAATTGGTATAAAAAATATAGCATTTAATCCTGACTATTTTTAATTTAAATTCCGCCACTCAACATAAACATTAATATCCATATTGGCCAAATCAAAACAAGACTAATAATTATTCGCAACCATAATTTACCTTTTGGCCAAATTAATGAAACAATACTAAATGGCAATAAAAATAAAACCGCTATCATTACTAGATTCCAACTTATAGCGTAAAAAGTATTAATCCCCTTATTTGCTCCATTGCCTAAACTATGCCCCATGACCCTACTCAACAAAGCTAATATTGGGTAAAAGATAATAGTTACAACTAATAAAATCATTGAATTTTTTCTAGTTTTTTCCATAATTTTAATTTAATATTAAACGCTATAAGTATATCAAAAAACCACCCATTCGACTACGCTCAGGGTGATTTTTTTTAAAATGTTATAATTTAATAATTTCCAAAGATAAACTTTCTAGTGGTAAACCCTGATATTGAACTTTACTGATTTCTTTATTCTCACCCAAAATATTTACCTGCAAACCAGCTTGTTTAGCTTTGGTAATATAGTCATCTTTCAAAAGAGCCCCTCCTACACAACCGGCTATCAAATCTTCATTGTTTCTCTGCTCCTCAGATAATTCCTCTAATAAAACAATATCGGAAACATACATCCTGCCACCCAACTTAAGAACCCTATAAGCTTCTTGAAAAACCTTTAATTTATCAGGCGCTAAATTAATAACACAATTACTAATAATAATATCAATAGAATTACCCTCTATGGGTAGATTTTCAATTTCCCCTAATTTAAATTCAACATTCTGATATTTATATTTATTAGCTAAAATAGTAGCTTTGACAATCATTTCTTGAGTCATGTCTACACCAATTACTCTACCAGTGGCACCAACTTTTTTAGCAGCCAAAAAAGCATCAAAACCAGCGCCAGAGCCTAAATCTAAAACAGTATCACCTGGTTTTATTTTGCTGATAGCAATTGGATTGCCACAACCTAAACCCATATTGGCTTCTGGCACAATATTCATTTCTTCATCAGAATAACCAATGCTCTTGGAGATTTGCTGACTAGTAACTGAAGCACAACTGCATTTACAACCACAACCTGATTGCTTAGCTAATTTAGCATAATTATTTTGAACTACTTTTTTTATTTTATCTGAATTCATAAGCAGATTATAATTCTATTTTCTACTGTAGTCAATCAAAAAGTTAACCAAATCTAGTTGACTTTTTCTACTTGCAATAAAAATTAAAGTTATAAATTAATTCTTTTGCCCGCGACGTCCGCGCTGTGCACCAGAGCCATTTTCATTGTCAGAATTCACAATCTGAATATAAGCTTCGGCTGTTAAATATTGGACTTGATAATTGTGACCGTTATTTTTCATATTGCGGACAAAAGCGCGCAAATGATTACGAGAACCGCGCATCAGATTATCATAAACGAGCTTGATATCTTCTTTATCTGTCTGTGCAATTCTTTTTTCTAAATCTAGAATGTCAATTTCTTCAACTGCAGCACCAACTTTCAAAGCATCTATCAAAGAATTACTACCTTGTTTGGTCAAATCATCATAAAGTTTCTGCAAATCCTTATTTACAAAAACACCCCCATCAGACAAACTGACCGGCACAGACACATTGTATTTTTCCAATAAAGCTCTGACGGCACTGACGTGAGTTGACTCGCTCTGACCAATATTACTAAAAACCTGTTGACTCCATTTTTTGTTTAAAAAACTATACACATCTTGAGCTAATTTTTCTTCTTCTACCATAAACAATAAATCATCCTCCTCTATGTTTTGTAAGGGACTACTGGCTACAGAGTTGATAGCTGTTTTTAAATTACTCTCATTGAACTTTGTGTTACCATCACTATCAACATTTAAAATTTCTTCAGCATTTTTTACTGCTTGCTGATCAGACTTGGTGCAAGCAGAAAGAACTGGTAACAAAAATAACAAGAACATTAATAAAATAATTTTTTTCATAATTTTAATTTAATATTAAACGCTATAAGTATATCAAAAAACCACCTCTTCGACTACGCTCAGGGTGATTTTCTGTTGGGGTCAATTACGGGAGTCTTTTAGAACTTTGGAGTGGTGTTGTATTAAATTAGAGTTATATAAACTCCCTTATTTTCGTAATTAATAACCTCTTTTATGAACCTAAGGTTCTGGGATTAAAATAGTTTCACCACTATAATTGCGTGCTCCTTTAGACACACAACTTAATGGTATGCCATAACAATAATTTTTATAATATCGATAACTAGAAGATTTGTCTATATTATATCCACCTTCAAATCCAATACAACGACACTTATAAAATTGTTCATAACTAGGAATACCACCATTAAAATTTTTACTAGCCATTTTACTAACTCTGGGAAAAAAGAAAATAAAAAAAATACCTAATATAATGATTAATAACATAAAATATTTTCTAATTCTATAATTATGATTTTTAAAATAAAACAAACCAGAAGTTAGCAAGAAGAATACTGGAAAAAATAAGGAGACACGATTCATTGCTTCCCAAGACCCTATTAACCCAATAACCATCAAAAATAAACTAAGAGTTAAAAATGTATAAGCTCCCGCCATATTACTTTTTTTTATTTGAAGTAAGGATAGTAAATCAAAAATAATGAAAAATATTAATAAAATTATAAATATAAAAGCAACTATACCTGAACCAAGCCCCGAATTACCCGAACCTTCTTTTATTAAAAGCAGCAATGGGGTTATTAAAAATGAAAATATAAAATTTATAATAAACCATGACCACCAAAAAATACCATCCTGCTTATTATCCACCTTGTCTTCTTTTGATAACACCGCTCCTTTAGAGTAATTACTATTGGGTATATGATTATTTTTTATAATCAATAAAAAAATTAAATAAAAAACAATATATACTGGATAGGCAACGATAAGTATTCTACCTAAATTGTCTATATTGCGCCTATCAAAAAAATCCCAAGAAAAAAGGGTAATAAAAAAAATTGGCGTATAAACTAACAAAATAATTTTTAATAATTTTCTCATAGTTTCAAATTAATCTTTAAACATCATAAGTATATCAAAAAACCACCTCTTAGCGAAGTGATTTTCTGTTGGGGTGCCTAAAGGGAATTGAACCCTTATCAGCGGTGCCACAAACCGCTGTGTT
>CAZHLU010000057.1:0-6098 GCA_964533435.1 uncultured Gammaproteobacteria bacterium
CGTGCCGTCCGCAGCCGCGCCAGTCGAGTTATCCGTCAGGTCGGTCGTGCCGACCAGGACGTTGCGCGCGCTCCACTGAGCAAGCCGACGCACGGCCTCGGTAAGACCCTGGTCGTCGGTCGCAAAGATACGGGAAGCCGCCGAAAACTGGCCGCGGCGCACCTTGGTCGTCTGAGCAGTCGCCATTGGAACACCCCTCCTAGGGTGAAATCGGGTGTAGTCTGCAACACGCAGACCTCCAATGGCCGCAGCATATCAGGCGCAAATGTTTGCACCATGCCGGCTAGACGGGTGTGGGACGAGTTTTGTACCGCCGAGCGGGGTTAGCTCAGACTGCGCGGATCATTCTCGCGGTGACGGTACTGCACTTCGTAGATCAACGCCCCTTCGACATGCCGGGCATCGTCATCGAAGATGTACACGTCGTTTTTCTGCTCTTCGACGGCGATAGCCAAACCGCCAAAAGAGATGTCCTCGCGCATTGCCCGCTGGATATCGCCGAGCGCGGCATTGGCACGCTCGGAAGCTTCGTCGTCGGTTGGGACGTACAGCGAGAAATGAATGGTGATCGTCAGCGACGGGTACGCGAAGCCGACCTTCCACGTCTTGGCCTCTTCGCCGTCCTGCACTGACACCACGGCAGTCTTGCCCTTCGTAAACACAGGCAGCGGCCCACGGGATACACTGCTCCAGGTGATCGTGTACGGATCACTGGTCGGCTCGCCGGCTCGCATGTTCTTGAGCTTCGCGACGATGGCTTTGAGAATGCGTTCGCGGATCGTGTCAGCCATGGTGCACCTATGCCAGTACGGTCACTTTGTCGCCGCGCAGCGCCTTAAGCATGTCGTCGCTAACCTTGTCGACAAAGTACGCGACGTTCTGCTTGAGCCGCAGGCCCATGCCGAGACGCGCGGGAATTTTGACCTCTTTCTTGAGCACGTAGAGCGGAATGATCGATTTGTCGGGCTGGCGCTGAAAGATGATCAAATTGCCCTTCTTGGATTTGGCGACGAAGGTGTTCGGCCAAGAACGCGCATTTGGACGGATCGGCGTGCCGTCCGGGTTGAGCGCGTAATCGGTCGGGATCGTCAGATAGGTGGCGCGCTTCGCCTTGATCGTGGCGCCAAACTCGTGCGTGCGCAGGTAGAAGATGCCACCGATGCGGCCCTCGATGTTTTCGGGCTTGTCGCCGGTCACGCGCACGCTATTGCGGATAGAGCGCACCGCTTTGCCCGATCGCCGCGATAAGGTCTTTTCTGTGGTGCCCTCTTTCCATGGCGTACCGTGAGCCTGGGCCAATGCCTCGGCTACACCGCGCAGGAACCACTGCATGCGTGCCTTCATGATCGGGCCAAGCTTGGCATACTGCTCGCCGAGATCACGCGCGAGATACTCCAGGCCGCGCTGTGCCGACTGGAACCGCTGATTGCGAAACTCAAATTCGATAGTCAGCGGGGAGTAGGCCATGCTTACACCGTGAGCGGACGCACCGCCGAAGGCATGTACCGGACATACGGCTCAATGATCGTGGATAGCTCGCGTGCGAGCGCGTCGCCGTTGACCATGGCCAACTCGCCCCCCTTGGTCTGAAGCGCCGCAAAAAACGGCGAATTCTTGAGCGCCAGGACCGCGCGAAGCTTAGCGGCGTGCTGAAGCCACGCCGGCACCTCGTCTGGGTCGTACAAGTCGGGGTCTTCGGCGTTAGCGTTGAACCCAGCCTTGTACGTCACCTGCAAGTACGGCGAGGTCGGGTCGTCGTCGTAGAGCCACTGGACGACGCCCTTGGTACGATTGATCGTGACGCGGCCGGATATGTCGGTGAAATTGCTCGACAGGTCGGACAGCGTGTCGGCCATCTTGACCGTGACCCCATCCGCCGTGAGCAGGCCGCGCGTGAGCATGAACGCCCAGACGTTGTTGGTCGGGTCGGTGGGCTCAGCGGGGACGCGGAACGTGTCGGTGTAGGTGCCATAACCGAAGTCTGGCGTGCGCAGAACGCTCGCCAGAAATGACGTAGCCGTATGAACAGCCCCTTTGATCGGCTCCATAATCTCGGGGATGCTGTCGACGACTAGGTAGGCTCGCACGTCATCTTCGGTTATGAGCTTCACGCCTACCTCCCCCGGTTAGATGCGCACGACGCCAGTGTCCAGAAGACCGGCGTCATCGTCGGCGACGGCCGGCCGCGCGCGCCGCGCAGAGGCCCGCTGCTCCTTCGCCTTGCTTTCCACAATTGCCTTCGCGGTGACGCGACCGCGGCGCACCTTGCGCGCCGGCTTGGCACCGGTCGTTTCGGCCTCGTCGTAGTCCACGTCGAACAGGCCGGTGCTTGCGAGACGCTCGATCTCGTCCGGGTCGGTAACCGTAAACGTCTTGCCGTTGACGTACTTCTTGTGCTGGTAGGTGTAGCTGGCGCAACCCACCACAGTAAACTCAGCCATATCACCCTCCTAGGTGTCGTTATGTACAAAGGCCGGCGAGCTAAGTAGCACTCGCCGGCCCTAGTTCAAGTCGCGTCAAACGTGGTTACGAAGCCGCGATGTTGGTGTACTTGACGAGCGCCAGCGTCTCTTCGACCTGGAACGCCACGCGAGCGGTGAGCACGATGATGTACACGCGCGACGTGATGTCCTTGTCGAATTCCATCGACACCTGACGCTGGATGCCGAAGATCAGGTTCATCGGATCGCCGAAGAAACCCTTATCGTCCGGCAGAAGCGGAACAGGACGAACCGGGACGCCGAAAGCCGGCACCGGGTTCGTACCCGTGACCATGCTATCGCCAAGCCCGCCGACGCGATCGGCCAGGGTGTCGCGATACATGATCTCGTTGTTCTGCGACACGAAGTGCGCCATGGTCCCCTTGTTGCGAAGGTACTGGACCGGCATGGCCTTCATACCGTCGCGGAACAGGGTCTTGGTGACCGTGACGTTGCCCGCGTCGACAGTGTTCGACGTGCCGGCCAGCTTGAGCCACCCGTCAAACATCGACAGGTAGTCCTGGTCGTCGGCATCGCCGCCGTTGACGTAGGTCGTGTCACCGAGCAGGCCAAGCTCTTCAAGGTCGAGAGCCGCGCGCTCGGCAATGAGCGCGATCAGCGTATCCTTGAGCCCGCCCTGAGCGCCTGTGTTGGACGCGCTGTTGGTCGCAGCCTGCGCGCGCTCGATGTTGTCCTCAAGGACATCATACGGCAGACGCACCTCGGCGATCACTTCCTTCGTCGAAAGAGTGATGACCTCGGTCGTCGGCTTGCTGCGCTGGTTCTGCGTCAGGGCCGTGCCCGACGTAGCCTTGCGCATGATGCGCGAGCCGAAGCCGATCTTGTTGATCTTGCGCTGGGGCGCAAGCATCTCGACCACGCGGACCTGACCAATCAGGGCCGTGGGCTTGATCAGCTTACGAATGAACGAAGCGCTATCCTCGGGCTGGAGCAGACCGCCGTTGTTCGACAGGTCCGACAGCACAAGGTCCGCCTTACGGAGCAATTCAGCGTTACCAGTCATTTGTACCCTCCTAGGTACCTTGATCCGTGGACCTGTTACCGCGACGCCATAAACCGAGCCATGCCGGTGTCAAGCAGAGGCGGGGCGTTGTCGCTCGCCGTCTTGGTCACCGTCGTGGAGCGGTCGCCGGCAGGCACGCCGGCAATCGTGCCCTTGACGGCCTTGACGGCGCCCTGGGCAACTTCCTCTGCCTTCTCGACACGCCCGCCGAGAGCATTCACCGACGCTTCAAGCGCCGTCAGCTTCGTGGCAACCGCGTCGAGCTTCGCAATCGATGCCACGATCGGGCCAAGCGCGTCCTTCAGCACGGCCTGGAAATCGGGCGTTTCAGCCTTCTGCACTTCGGGCTTGACCGCGCTCTCGGCGCCGGCCTCGGCCTTCTGGCAGTCCTTCTTGTCTTCGCCTTCGGCGGCTTCGTCATCGGCCGCGCCCTCGGCAGCTTCGCTGTCCTTGCCCTCAGCAAACGGCGGCTTGGCGCCCTTGGCGACCGGGCCGTTGTCGTTGGTGCGGGTCGTGTTCGAAGCCGTCTCGATCGCCTGCCGCTTCTTCTTCGCGTTCACCTCGTCGGCATCCGCAGCACCGCCCTCGTCGGCCTGCTGCGTGTCCGTCATCGAGTTGCCGCCGGCCGCGGCATCCGCGGACGGGTCGAAGTACGTCGGCTGACCGGTCGTGGTCTTGTCGTTTTTCTCGGTCACGACAAAGCCCGCGTCCTCAAGCATCCGACGAGCATTGGCAAGCTCTTCAGCCTTGCGCGCCGCCACAGCATCGGCCTCGGCCTTTGCCGCGCGAGCCTTGGCGTCCGCCTTACGGAAATGGCCGGTCAGGTCGAGCATCTGGTCTTCTCCATCGTCGCTCTTCGTCACGCGAATTGGGATGCGGTTCGCGCCCCGCTTCACAAGCGACACGAACGACACGTCCGTGTCCGTCAACTCGTTGGCCTTCACCCGAAGCTTACGCCCCATAGCGCATACCCTCGATTGTCGAGAACCGATGCCGATGGCCGTTGGCCAGATCGGTGATGGTCCCCGCACTGATACGGTGGCTATGGCCGTCAACAACGTCGGTCTGTCCACCGACGAACGCGCCATTGTCGTCGTACCAAGCCTCAAACTTGTGCACGTGCCCGCTCGCCTCGGTCGTCAGACCATCGATGACGGGCGGGATTTCGATCTCGATCTCGCGAGGCGACTTCCGAGCTTCACCCTCGAACGAGAACCCGTTCAACTCACCCGACTTCACCATGCTCCAAATCCGATCGTCGGGGATGTGCACCCCAACAACCCACGAGCCCGGAATGAAGATCGGATCGCCGTCGCGCGCGATGAAGCTCTCGACGATCGCCGACCCGTTGGGTCGATTGTCGTGTTGCGTATCGATCTTCGTCACACGACCGGCGCGCAGAAACGCGTGCGCCATCTTCTGGATTTCCGCCGCAGTCATGAAGTCGCCCTGACTGTCGGGGATGCCCGGCGCATAGACTTCGCCGTACACAAGGTGCTGCTCGTCGTCGAATTTCTTGATCGCGACGAAGGCGGGCGAAGCGGGTTGCATGATCGGACGAACCGTGTTCGGCATGTCGGCCAAACTACACGGTTTATGGCTGCTACCAAGTAGGTGCAAACATTTGCACTGCGTTTTGGTACAAAATTCGTTCCACTACCGGATGTCGCCGACTACACGCACAGTCACATAGCCGTCATTGGGGAACGTTTCGACTGACCCGTCAAAGAACGTGGCCTCGAATTCCGCGCTGTAGTTGCCGATGGTGTCGGTATCACCGGCTTGCCAAATGAAGCGCACCACGCCGTTAGCCGCGTCAGTGATCGTGCATGCACGGCTGATAAGCACGGCATTAGAGCCGGGCTTCTTCATCTTAAACAGCACCGAAGCGGCAGTGAGGTTTACCGGCGCTCCGCTTTCGCTGCGCAGCGTCGCCTCGATAAACGGCAGCGTGTCGCCGCGCTTGATTGTGAAGATTGTTGCCATGGCGCGAGTATACCTTGCGACAAGAGTTAGGCCTGTGGGACTAAGCGATCTGGGCCAATAATGGCGCCGGTCCGACTTGGGGTGAGCGTCACTGCCGTGCGGCTATCCGCAAAAGTGACATAGCCCTGCTTGCCGTTACGGCCGGGCGCATTTTCTAGCGTGCCACGCCCGATGATGAGCATGGTCGACGTGCCGGGTGTCGCGTTGGCGCTCTGCGAGAATACGACGGCCACCGTTGGCGCGTACCCTTCGGTAATCAATACCGTCTCGCCAACAGTGGCGTGGGCACTGAAAGACAGCGTTGGCGCAAATCCCAAAACACTCAGCCCGCTGGTATTCGGTGTGGTGTTGACATCGGCACGGCTTGCGCACCCTTGGGCAATAACAATCAGAGTGCCACACCCGGCAAGCGCACTGCCGTCAGCCAACAGCGACGGCGTGAAGCCGGCGAAGCCAAGCACCGCAAACCCTGGTTGGGCGATGACGTTGGCTGCGCTCGTCGCGTTTTGACCAGTAATCGCCAGGGAGCCCGTGGTCGGCAAAGCATCGGCGTTTTGCGAACCGGCCCCGCCAGAAGCCGTTGGCGCATATCCGGTAAGCGCAAGCGC
>CAZHLU010000058.1:0-6015 GCA_964533435.1 uncultured Gammaproteobacteria bacterium
AAAGATCATATATTTGTAGATGAGAGAGTAAAGGAGTTTGTTAATAACATATACACTAAATAAAAATTAATTAATTTTATGACAGAAATAAATTTGGAGAAAATAGAATTTGCTAGAAATTTAATCAAGGGCAGAATTGCTGAAGTAGTCTTTGAGCAAATGATGCGCCTCAAAGATGAATATGATATCATACCTTTTGGTTATGAATATACTATGCCTACCCTAATGCAACATAGGGACAAGGCAGATATACAGAAAATTATAGATAATATAGCAGATGCCCCAGATTTTGTATTAATTTCTAAAGATAAAACAAAGATATATCTAGTAGAGGTTAAATATAGAAAAGACATCCAAATTACAGACATTAAAGAAGTAGCAAATAAATTAATTGATAGATGGGAATATCCATGGTTATTTGTAGCTACGCCACATGGTTTTAAGTGTGATCTTTGTGATAATATTGTTAAGAAAAATTTTATTGCTGATATGTCAGAAAGTTGGGCGACTAAAGAGACACAAGATGATTTTTTGAAGTTATTAAATGAATTTGAAAAATAACCCTATGCCTTCTAAAATTAACGCCTCTTGGCACTTAAAAAATAAAATGCCCAAGAACGCCAGTCTAGATCAAAGAATCGAATGGCATTTAGCACATGCTAAAAATTGTAGTTGTCGACCCTTGGGTGGAAAAATATTAGAGGAAATAAAAAAGCGGGGAATTAAAGTATAAAATTATTCATACATTCATGAGCACTAGTCAAGAATATTTAGGTAAAAAAATCACCGTCACCATTGATCGTCCTTTGGGATCTGTACATCCAAAATATAAAGAAACTATTTATCCCATCAACTACGGCTATGTCTCAGGCACTAGGGCAGGTGATGGCGAGCCAATTGATGCCTATGTCTTGGGTGTTGATCATTCTTTGCCATTATTTATCGGTAAGTGTATTGCCGTGATTCATCGCCTTGATGACAATGAGGACAAACTAGTAGTAGCTCCGGAATGTATGTATTTTAGCGATGACAAAATAAAAGAGTTGACCGATTTTCAAGAAAAATATTTTAAAATTGAAATTATAAAATAATAATTAACTATAAGGAGGAAAATATATATGGCAAACAAAAAACACACCGGCAATTATGTCGATGGTTTTGTGATGGTAGTAACCAAAAAAAATTTGGCAGCCTACAAAAACATGGCTAAATTAGGTGCCAAAATTTGGCTCAAGCACGGAGCCCTTGATTACAAAGAATGCGTTATTGATCATCGTCAGCCTCAGGGAATTACTTTGACTTTTGATAAGATGACCAAAGCCAAGGCTAGTGAAGTAGTGGTTTTTTCTTATATTGTCTTTAAGTCAAAAGCT
This sequence comes from uncultured Gammaproteobacteria bacterium, assembly GCA_964533435.1. GTDB lineage: Bacteria > Patescibacteriota > Patescibacteriia > UBA1558 > GWA2-36-10 > CAZWIT01. The sequence continues at coordinate 1,374 of CAZHLU010000058.1, forward strand.
CATCGCAATAGCGTCAATGCCAAAGTGATGAAAGATCCAGCGATGAATGACCCAAAGTATAAAGATAAACCAATGCCTTTTGATATGAAACGCATGGCTTATGCTGGTTTCAAAGTGTTAGTCAGTGCTTAAAGCTATTTTCCCGACGCCAGTTAATTAGCTGGCGTTTTTTGTTTTGATTTTTATTATTGACAAATAATTATTTTTATGGCATAAATAGTTCACTGGAAAGAATAGACCCCACTTGGCAAGGAGGAAACTTGTGGCCAACTTGTCGGATGATGATTTTAGAGAGTTATTGGGCATGGAGCCCAGGGTTTACCGTTTGTTTAATGGTAATCGTTGTACTTGTGGTGGTATCGTCAGTAGGCAATGTATTTGCTTTCGTTGTCATACTGATCATAGTGAGGCTATGAAAGCTAATGCATTGCGCCGTAATACTCAGATCAAAGTACAGCTTTCGCCTGAAGAAATTCGGGCCAGGCTAGCTAGCCTGAAGGGGCAAAGTTGTCACAGCTGTTTTCACGGACAGCTGGATGAGAACGGGCACTGCAATTTTTGCGAGTATTCTTATGCTGACTATCACGATATTGGTGGTTATTAATTAATATTTTCCAGCTGAGCCGAGACTTGATTGTCCGGCTCTCTTTTTTATGAAAAATATGTTAAAATAAACATAAATCCATTCTTAGTAGCATTGTAAAATATGAAATATATTATTTTATTGCGCGGTATCAATGTCGGTGGTAATAAAAAGCTTGATATGAAAAGCTTGCGTTTATTTTTTGAAAATTTAGGCTATAGCGATGTTAGTAGCTATATTAATTCTGGCAATATTATTTTAAGTTCAAATAAAAAATTAAATAATAAAAAAATTGAGCAAGCCTTAGAACAACAATTTGGCTTTACTACCTCTATTCTGATTAAGACCAGTAAAGAAATAAAAAACATAGCTAAAGCTATTCCAGCCAAGTGGCAAAACGATACTAGCCAAAGGACAGAGGTGGCCTATTTATTTCCAGAAGTTGATCACAAAAGTATTATGGCTGAATTGCCGATGAAGATGGAGTATATTGATGTACGTTATGTCAAAGGGGCTGTGATTTTACATCTTTTACGAAAAAATTATAGCAAGAGTCGTTTGAATAAATTAATTGGTCATAAACTTTATAAATCTATGACTATGAGAAATGTTAACACTGCTAGATATTTAGCTAATATATAATTAATTTTATTATAAATTTATGGAAACAAATCAAACAGTTTTAGCGCCAAAAAATAAAGGCAAAATTTTATTAAACACTATTTTTTGGGGTATTACTCTGTGGTTAATTGGTTATATTTTGGGTTTTGTCTTTTTTACTATTGTACCTAAAGAGCAGATTGGCTGGTACGTGATGCCTTTGGGTATTTTGATTACGCTTTGGGTTTTAGCTAAAAAAATAAAAAGAGAATCATTTACTTGCTATATTGGTTTAGGTATTATTTGGACATTACTGGCTGTTATCTTAGATTATGTTTTTTTGGTAAAGTTATTAAAGGCTAATGATTATTATAAGCTTGATATTTATCTTTATTATATTATTACTTTAATATTGCCGATTTTGTTTGGCATTAAAAAATTTAGTAAAAAATAAATTTTAGTTTATGAAGAAAAAAATTATTATTATTTCAGTAATTATTTTATTATTGTTTATTGCTTTGATTACTTACTTATTTTTTGACCAAAATTCTAAGCCAGCGCCAGAAATTATTACAAATGGCATTAAGGCTACTTTTAACTGTCAGGATCAAAAATTTATTAAAGCAGAGTTTTTTAATCAAACAGATAGTTATGTTGATTTACTCTTAAGTGATGGTAGAAATTTTCAATTAAAGCAAGCTATATCAGCTTCGGGGGCGCGTTATGCTAATCCAGACGAGAGTGTAGTTTTTTGGAATAAAGGCAACACGGCTTTTATTTTAGAAAATGATAATACTACTTATATTGATTGTGTAGATAGTGCTAGTCAAGCTAATTTGGCTAACCCAGCCAGTACTAATTGTCAGGCGCAAGGCGGACAGCTGGTACTAGTTAATAAACCAGATGGTAGCCAATATGGTTTATGTTATTTTGATGATAATCGGGCTTGTGAAGAATGGGCAATGTTGCGTGGCGATTGTCCAATTGGCGGAGTCAAGACCACTGGTTATGATACTGAAGCACAAAAATTTTGCGCTTGGTCAGGTGGATCAACTTTGGCTGTAGAGGGGGCAATTTGTACTTTTAAAGACGGCACTACTTGTTTAGCAGATGATTTTTATAATGCTAAATGCACAAATAAAAATAATTAAATAAAAAAGGGGTTCATGCTTTGAACCCCAAAGATAGATTGGTTTAATCTTCGAAAGGTAGTTGGGCCATCTTAGCAGCCAGTTGTTTGCAAGCTTTTCGCTTGCAACAGCGCACGGCTGAGCTAGTGTTGCCATCGCTACAACGAGCTTCCAAAGTCGATTGGTTGGGGCAGTTGCTGTTGATGCAACTATCCTTTTGCCAGCTGGACTTTGGATGGAAAGTGGTCACGGTTTTGGTGGTGTTCATGCCTATCCTCCTTTCCTTTAGAAAAGGGTAAGTAGTTAGCGGGCAGGGAACAAAAAGATAATTAAGCCTAAAATATATTTAATTTTTAGTCAATATTTTTTAAAAAAATAATATTATGAATTTAAGAAAATTTTATTTAGGTCGGAGTATTGGTTTTATAGTGGTATTTGTTTTGTTGCTGTTAGTCTGGTATATAAAAAGTTTACTCCCCATGTCTTCTATACAAGAAGAAATTGGTCCTGATGTTAGGAATATAGTTTATCAAATTGAAGGACAAAGTTTTGCTTTACACGATGGTCAAGCAGAAAATATTGATCAGGCTTCCGGTACTAAAAATAAATTATCAGTTTTTGGTGAACCAACCTGGGGCGATGTAGACGGCGACGGTGATCAGGATGCAGCTTTGATTTTGCTTAATGAGCCCGGTGGCAGTGGTACTTTTTATTATGCGGCTTTAGCAATAAAGATGGGTGGTGGTTATACCCCTACTAATTCTTTATTATTAGGTGATCGGATTGCTCCGCAAACAGTAGAGATTCGAGATGGTCAAATAATTTATAATTATGCTGATCGTAAACCAGATGAGCCCATGGTTGTTCAGCCTTCTGTTGGTCAAAGTTTATATTTACAGTACGACCAAGATAATCAGCAGATTAGCATTAAACCTAGTGAGGCAGTTTTTTGCACAATGGAGTCTAAGCTGTGTCCAGACGGATCCTATGTTGTGCGTAGTGGTCTCAAGTGTGAATTTGCCCCTTGTCCAGAGCTAAAATCTAATATGACACAAGCAGAAGCTAAAATCATTGCCGAGCAAACTTGTATTAAAGGAGGCGAGTCTTTAGCAGCTGGTATTTATAATGCTGGTACTAAAACTTGGTGGTTTGATGCTAATTTAAATGCTACTAAAGATGGTTGTAATCCAGCTTGCGTAGTCAGTGAAGATAGTAAAAAAGCAGAAATAAATTGGCGTTGTACTGGTTTGCTTAATGAGCTTAATGATAAAAATGGGACAATTTTTTGCACCATGGATGCTAAAGAGTGTCCAGATGGCTCTTGGGTTGGACGTAGTGGTCCTAATTGCGAGTTTACGCCTTGTCCATAATTATTGACAAAAATTTAAAAAAATAGTAATCTAGCTTGTTTTACTCCTAAGCAATTGGTCCTTGTCTAGGGAGGAGTAGTAAAATGTTCTCTCAAAGCCTGCAAGGCAAAAGAGCTATTTTGTTAAAAGATATTAATTTGCCCAATGGTGAAGTACTAGAAGAAGATTCTCCTTTGATTTTAAGTGGTAAGTATCAGATTTGTATTGATAAAAAATCTAGGCAAGCTTTTCTTCGTTTGGGTGCCTGGCCCTTGTCGGCAACTCTGGATTCTGAAGATATTTTGATTCATCAAAAAGATCTGGAAATACTTTAGAGCTAGTAAATTTCTATAAGACGCTTCCGAAGCGTCTTTTTTATTTTTTTAACTCAAAAAAGCTTTACAAAGAAAAAAAACTTTTGTATCATTAAGTGAGTTAATACTTATAATGAAATCGAAAAAAAATAAAGTAAAAAATGTTTTACCTCAAACTATAAAAATTTCTTCGCTAGTTACAAGTAATGGTTTTAGGATTGGCTTTGGCAAAAATAAAAAGTATGGAGTTAAATATCAGTCAAAAATATTTTCTAACCTGAGTTTGGCTCAGCAGAAAATTTTGGCTGATAATTTTGTTTATGCTCGTACTCGTCAATTGACTTTTTTGCTTGAGAGTGGCTTAGCTTATGATTTTAATAAGCCTTTAATGGCTGATTTTGCTGATTATGGTATTAATACTGATTTGGGTAAAATCGCTGATTTAAATAATCTAAGTACCAAGGGTTTAATCACTGCTTTTAAAAAGGCTAAGATTAGCTTTAATAAAGCTAAAACAAAGTCTTATTTAGTGCCCAAAAAAGCTAATTCTGCTAAACAATTTATTTTGGCTATGTCTTTTGGTAAAGATAGTTTGCTTTCTTATGCTTTGGCTCGAGAATTAGGTTTAAAGTGTCAGTTGGTTTTTGTCAAAGAAATGGAAAACTT
>CAZHLU010000059.1:0-1482 GCA_964533435.1 uncultured Gammaproteobacteria bacterium
TTTCATCAGCATAAATATTACCAATGCCAGCAATCAATTGTTGATTAAGTAAAACACTTTTAATAGGAGCACTGCGTTTGGCTAAAACTTCTAAAAAATTATTAAAAGTAAAATTTTTAGTTTTGGGCTCAATACCAAATTTTTTAACAATTGCATCTTTGCTTTTTTGATCTACTAATTGCCAATAACCAAACTGCCGCAAATCATTAAAATACAAATGGGAACCATCTTGAAAAGTAACAATAATATGAGAATATTTATTAGGTAGATTATTAGTTTTGGGTAAATTATGACCACCAGCAATAATATTTTGATCTACAACATATATCAACTGCCCGGTCATTTTTAAATGTATTAATAAATACAAATCCCCTGTCTTTAAATGCCAAATCAAAAGCTTACCAATTCTTTCAATGGCTACAAACTGATTATTATGCAAAGTTTTATGAAAAACTGCTAAGGGACTTTTTACTAAATTAGTTTTAAATACTTCTATCTTAACTAAAGATTTTTTTAAAATCTGCTTAGTAAGTCCTTGCCTAATTGTTTCTACTTCTGGTAATTCTGGCATATTTTTAAGTACTGGCACTATAACATAATTTTTTATATTAAAAAAGACAGTCCCAAAATAAGGACTGTCTTTTTATTAATATCTTAGTATTGATTTAAAACACTATCGCTAACATCGTAGATCTTATGACCAGCATATTTCTTTAGATCTTCTAAAGATTTAAGATGGACTTTGGCACCATTTAAAATCACGTAGACCTTTTTATCTGAACCACGCAATAGAGTGCCATTGGCATAAGTCTTAGTACCTAGAACTCCTTTTAAAATCTTCTTTAAGCTAACATTGTCTTTATCAGTATTTGGAAATTGTACTAAATTTTCATCAGAAATATTATATATTCTTACAGCAAAATAATTATCATGTAAATATTGCCAACTAGGAATATGGAACTTTTTACCATTTACAATGTGATATACTTCTGGTCCGCAACCGCGTAATAAAACACCATCTGCAAATTTGGAAATATCTTTAATATCACCGTCAATATCTGGCACGCAGGCAAATTCTTTGGTGCCCAAAACTTGTGGTGGAATACCATTACCATTTGTAACAAAGGTTCTATCAACATCGTAAACAACATTAGTATTATTATCAAAAGCTCTTAATTGATAATGATAAGTGGTATTAGGCAAAAGATTATTTAAGGCAGCACTGTGACTTACACCATAAACGGTATTTCTGAATTCTTTACCATATTCTGTTGTCGTACCGTAAACAATCCAAGTGTGTGAAGGCAAAGTTGTGCCCCAAGTAACATTAGCACTAGAAGTGGCTGTTTGGGCTTGAATATTAATAAAGCTCATTTGTGGTCTATAACCACCGCCGCCGCCACCACCGCCGCCAGTATTTCTAGCAGTTACATTAACAGTACGAGTAACAGGAGTAGCTGGATTACCAGCACTGTCTGAGAC
>CAZHLU010000059.1:1582-5965 GCA_964533435.1 uncultured Gammaproteobacteria bacterium
ATAAACATTTTCTGGATTATTACCTAACAAGGTAATCACTGGAGCGGTAGTGTCTTCCTCATCACCTTGAGAAATTACATTAACAGTACGAGTAACAGGAGTAGCTGGATTACCAGCACTGTCTGAGACATTGTAGGTTAAGGTATAGCTACCAATAACAGCAGTATTAACACTACCTGTGACTAAGATATTTTCAGTAATATTGCCATCAACATTGTCCATAGCAGTTGCGCCAGCATCAGTATAAGTAGAATTTACATAAACATTTTCTGGATTATTACCTAACAAGGTAATCACTGGAGCGGTAGTGTCTGGCGTTTCCCACTCTGGCATAGGTGGCACATAGTGAGCATAGCAGGAAGCTTGATTGCCTAGAGCTACTAGACTAGCCACAACAGCTACATCACTTAAATTAATTTTACCATCATTGCTAAGATCAAATATTTCAGAGAATTTAGCCTCACCACGTTGTGAACCAATACTATCTTGGATGCCTTTGAATAAACCAGCGCACCAATCAATGTTTTCGTAGTTTTCTTGATTAAATTCGCCTTCTGGTCCAAAGCTTTCTCGGCAAGCAGTATTATTACCTTCGCTATACCATTCGGAAACGATTTGAGTATCAGTTAAATCGCTAGAGCCACTGTCATCAACATCAATAACATTATTGTCTCGTAAATTAACTGAAGACATAACACCAACTAGGGCGCTACACCATTCACCAGGGATTGTTTCTGGTTCATCTATTTCCCATTCTGGCATAGGTGGCACATAGTGCAGATAACAAGCAGCCTGATCACCATCTGAAACCAGAGTAGCAACCAATGGAACGTCTGACAAATTTATTTTGCCATCATTGTTAAGATCAAATATTTCAGAGAATTTAGCCTCACCACGTTGTGAACCAATACTATCTTGGATGCCTTTGAATAAACCAGCGCACCAATCAATGTTTTCGTAGTTTTCTTGATTAAATTCGCCTTCTGGTCCAAAGCTTTCTCGGCAAGCAGTATTATTACCTTCGCTATACCATTCGGAAACGATTTGAGTATCAGTTAAATCGCTAGAGCCACTGTCATCAACATCAATAACATTATTGTCTCGTAAATTAACTGAAGACATAACACCAACTAGGGCGCTACACCATTCACCAGGGATTGTTTCTTCTGGTGGTGGCGGTGGACAATTACCTATTTGGTCACCATGCTCTAGGTGACTTGCCACTGATTTTTCAGCAACCTCTATTTGAACAAAACTGTTGCTCTCAGCTTCAGTTGTGTGACAAATAGTAACCTTTTTACCAGCCAATTCATCGTCAGTATTATCAATTTGATTAGCAAAAGCTACTGCTCCGCTTGACCAAATCAACACTGACAACAAAGAAAAACTAGTAATAAACTTTTTTAAAGTTTGCGTCATATTTTTTTATTAACTTAATTAATATCTTTAGTCATATTGACTTTATATTATATAGTTTATCTTTTATCTTTGTCAAGTATTTTTTAAAACAATATTTACTATATTTGTCAATACTAATAAACATAAAAAAGAATACAAAAAATATTCTAAATTAGAGCTAAATTAAAGTTAAAATAAAATCAAAAGTATTAACAAGGCAATAAAGCCCATGGTAGAAGCAATAGTTTTAGGATGCTGCTTTTTAATTTCAATAAAGATGTTTAAAAACAAAGCTACCACTGCTAAAATTAAAATTATCTTATAATAAATAGAGCTAAGATCAAACAAGGGCGAAATAGCAGCTGCATTACTACCCTTTACAAATAAATACTGTTTAACAATACTGGGCTTAAGTGGTGGTACATTAGACCAAGCAATATCAGTGACAGTAGCATTACCAAGTTTGTCAGTAGCTGTCAAACTAGCCATTAATAATGGATTAAAAGTTTCTACTTCCTTAGCATCTTCAATTATTAGATGACCACTCCAGTGATTAATATCCGTGTCATCTTTTTTAAGTTCTATATTATAATTAGCCAACTCAACTTTAGCAGTATCTGTATCTGGACTTAAATAAGCATCCACCTTTAATACCAATCCTTCACCTCCAGCTTGAGAAGCTGATATAGCGCTAAGTTGTTGGTCTAATACTGGCGCTTGTCTATCAACTTCTATTTTATATACTGGAGAATAAGTTTTAAGATCACCTTTTATGGCTTCAATTATAATATTATGCTGACCATCAATTAAAGTTATATCTGTATTTAAATCTTGATTTAAAACGATTTGCTGAGTCTTTAACAAAACATCTCCCGACCAAATAGAAACCTTTTCAGCTCCAGGAGCACTGACTAATAAATTAATTGTGTTTGATTTAGTAATAAAATTATTAAGTGGAGATTTTAAAGTTGGGGCTAATAATTTTGTTTCTTCTTTAGTTTGTTGTAATGGTAATATCGGTACTGGCTCTACTAGTACTAAATCTTTTTTAACTTCAAGTGTTTTCTCATCTTTTTTGTCTTCCTTATCTGACAAAACCTGGGTATTATTATTAGTAGTAGTGGCTAAATTTTGTTCTGCTACAACTGTACTTAAATCAGTTGTATTATCCTGGACAACCCTGCTCGGACTAGTACCAAAATATTGGGCCACTAAAGTAGTATCATAACCCTGATAATTACCGCTAACCATGGCTACACCAATTTCTTTAAAATCAGGATCAATTAAATTAGAATAATGGGAAGGACTGGCTTTCCAAGCATTTACTACTTCAATCGGATCAGAAAATCCAATAGCCAAATTCTCACCGGCTACTTGATAATTATAACTTACTTTAGATAACCAATATTTTAAACCCTTATTATCTGGGCTAACGTGAGCAAAGTATTGATTAACTAACATATCCTCTGTTTTATCTAAAGCAGCTGCTTGCAAAACAGAATTATTATTTAAAGGCTCTATATTTAAGCTAAGTCTAAGATTATTAGTAGCATCAACTATTTTTTGACTCTGCTCAGCCAATAAGTCAGGTGTCAGCCAAGCTTGAATTGGAAAAGACAAAACTATAGCAATGACTAAAATCTTGATAAAAACAGCTGACAAAGAATAAAAAAATATTCTTTGTGGATGCAAAGCTTTGGGTTTAAAATTATTATTATGACTAGGAATAAATAAATCTTGCCACAAACCAACACCCCTAGGATTTCTACCCAAGGCTATTTCTAAACCATCATCAATACCATCGCCATCTGTGTCAGCTTTATAAGGATCAGTCTTATAAAACTTTATTTCTGCTTCATCAGACAAACCATCACGATCTGAATCTAAAATTTTAGTTGTTTGATTTTTAGACATGTATGCCTATGTTATTTAACATTAAATTAAATCAGAAAAAACTATTTTTGTCAATAGTATTCTAATCTACTATTAAAACTATGATTAATTATAACATAAAAACTTAGAAAGCTAAAAAAACAAAAACCATCCCCCAGTTGGGGGATGGTAGATGCTTTTTAAAAATATAATTATTTAGAATAAATTGACAACCTCATCAGCAACATTATAAATTCTTTGTCCGATATATCTAAATAATTCTTGTAAATTTTTGATATAATGTTTTTCTTGGTTTTCAATACGATAAACTTTCATATCACAACCACGAATTAAACTACCGTCAGCCCATTGAGTTTGACCAGCTACATCTTTATCAATTTTACAATTAACTTCTTTAATACCTAAAACTTGAGGAGTAGTAGTTGGTGAACATACAAAATCATTATAACAAAAATCGTTATTTTGATTCATAGAAGTATATAAAGCTACATCGCTTAAATTATGAACACCGTCATTATTAGCATCAAAAGTATCCTGACAGCTAGCAAACATAGACACGTCTGTTAGATTACGATAACCATCATTATTATGGTCACAAATAGCTAAACCACTATTTGAACTACCACGACTAACAATTGGTTCTTCAATAATTGGCTCTACTGGCACTTCAATTCGATCAGGGGTACATTTAAAATCATTATAACAAAAATCATTGTTTTGATTATTTGAAGTATATACCGGAATATCACTTATATTATGAACGCCGTCGCCATTAGCATCAAAAGTATCTTTACAACCAGCGAAGATCGCTACATCTGTTAGATTACGTAAACCATCTCTATTGTGGTCACAAATAGCTAACTGTGGAACTTCGACCACTGTTATATTTTCTACTCTTGGCTGTGCAACACAATCAAAAGAAATTTCTCCAATGCCATTGCAAAAATCATCATTTTGATTCATTGAAGTGTACAATGAAATATCACTTAAATCATGAACACCATTATTGTCAGCATCAAAAGTATCTTTACAACCAGCAAACATAGCTACGTCTGTTAGATTACGTAAGCAATCTTTATTATGGTCACAGAT
>CAZHLU010000060.1:0-2411 GCA_964533435.1 uncultured Gammaproteobacteria bacterium
AGCATATTTACTAAAACGTGAACAATTTAGATTATACCCTGCAGATAAGCCAACCGCTTGGAATTTGGCAATATTTCAATAGCATAACGCAACATAGTCCGAGGCATAATTTTATAATTATCTTTAAGAAAATCTAAAAGTATTTTTTCATCAACCCGCTTACCAACTTCTCTCAGCATCCAACCTACTGCCTTTTGAATCAAATCATGTTCATCGTGTAATAATATTTTGCTAATTTTTAGAGTATCCTGACTTTGACCATAATAAATAAACTGAAAAGTAGCTAAAATTGCCACTCGCCTTTGCCACAGGTTTTTACTTTTTGCTAATTTGTATAAAATATCTTTTGGTTTATCAAATAGATAAGCCCCAACTATCCGTGGCGCTGTCAAATCTATGAGGTCCCAATTATTAATATATTTATAATTTTTAAGATACAAATCAAAAATCTGCTTTTGTTTTTTATTATCACCTTTTTGATACTGACTCACTAAAATAAGTAAAGCACAAAGACGCTCCTCATGAATTGGAGAATGTAATAAGCTTAATACATCTTCTAAAGACAGGTCCAAATATTGTTTGGAAACTTTTCTAATATCAGGCACCGTGATGCCAATAAACTTATCGCCTTCACCATATTGACCTTTGCCTGTTTTAAAAAAACGCAATGAACTAATAGCCCTAGTGGGACTTGATAGTTTTTTTAAATCTTTTTTTAAATTTTGCAACATATAATTTAAAGATAATTAAACTGGCGTATTAATAATAACGTCTTCTAATAAATCTTTATTACTCATTTTACGACGATTAATGGCCACAATGATAAAAGCCACAAAAGAATAAAAGGCAGCTAGATAAAATGGCCAGCTAATATGATACTGAAAAGTTAAACCAGCAATTAGTGGTGCTATAATCATACCCAAAGAAGCAATTGAGGATAAAATACCTAAAAGCTCACCGCGATTTTGAGGATTAGCACTAACAATCTGACTAGTCATTACTACTCTTAAAACTGACTGACCAAAAGTAACCAAGATTAAACCAGCCAAAAACAACGACCAAGAGTGCCAAGCCATTAATAAAAAGCCAGTTGTAAATAATAACAATAACCAAAATTCTAAATTTGGTTCGGAAAAATGTTTTAACCAAAAATGTTTTAAAGCCACACCTTGATTCACGGCAATAATCACTCCTACGCCAGTAAATAATAAACCAGCCACAAAATGATCATAACCAAAGGCACTACCCAAATAAAGAGCAAAAACTGAATTCATACTAACAGCTGCTAAGCCAAACAAAAACCAACTAGCAAAATTTGGCAATAATGACTTATTTAACAAAGCTCGTTTAATTGGTGATAAAGGATTAAATTCTATTTTTTTAGTTTTATCTAGATGATGATGACTTTCTGGTAAAAAACGCCAAGCTAAAACAGCATTAACTAAAGCTAAGAAACCAACAAACCAAAAAGGGAAAGCATGGGAAATGCTACCTAAAACACCGCCCAACAATGGCCCCAAGATAAAACCAATGCCAAAGACGGCTCCAATAATACCTAAATTTGTAGTCCGCTCTTTATCGTCTTTGGCAATATCAACCAAATAGCTCTGGGCTGTAGAAAAATTACCAGCTGCTAAACCATCGATAATCCTACCTAAAAATAAAATTACTAGTGATTTAGCACTGGCAAAAATAATCCAACCCAAAGCCGTACTTAAAATACTGATAACTAAAATAGGTCTGCGTCCTATCCGGTCTGATAACGAACCTAAAAATGGTGCACTAAAAAAAGAAAACAAAGAAAAAACTGCTAGTAGTAAAGTCACCATAAAAGCACTAGCGCCAAACGATTGCACATAAAAAGGTAAAACTGGAATAACTATCCCTAAACCAATAACGTCCACTAAGACTGTAAAAATGATTAATGTTTTTTGTCGAGACATATTTTTTAATAATTATTAAGCTTGGATTATTCTAGCATTTTATTAACAAAATAAAAAGGACATACAAACTTAGAACTTTGATAATATTAATAACAAATTAAAATCTTTTATTATTTTTAGACCAGCTACTTGGCATCTGCTGACGAGCATGACTAGCTACAGCACTCACAAATGATAAAATAATTCCAATGCCTGTAAATATATAAATAATGGTAAAAATTTTACCGAGATTAGTAGTTGGTGTCAGATCACCATAACCCACAGTACTTAAAGTGGTTACACTAAAGTACAAGGAATTCAACCAGCTCCAATGCTCAATATTACGATAAAATATCGTGCCAAAAATAAGAATTATAATTACCAAAAATAAAAGACCACGAAATTCTGGATCTTTTAACCCACGCAAAACCGAACCAATAAATCTCGAAATCATAAGAAAAAATGTTATCATATTTTATTTTTTATTTA
>CAZHLU010000060.1:2511-5814 GCA_964533435.1 uncultured Gammaproteobacteria bacterium
TAACTCCCAAGCAGCTGTCAAAATAAACACAATCTGTAAAATAATAAAAATCCAATCACTAATATAAATACTATAAATTAATAAAGCGAGTCCGCCGATAATAAATAATAAATCTTGCTTTTTCTCTTTTTTAATCAATACGCCAGCGGTAATTATTAATAAACCGATAATACCAAAAATTTTAAACATAATAATATAATTTAATTATTTTTATAATACTTCAAAACTTCTCGATAGGTCTTGGGATGAACGCGGGCTAATTTTTTTGAATCAGCTACTAAATTTTGTAATTGCGAATTTTTATTTAAAAATTCTTGACTGACAAAAAATAAAATATTCTGCCGATACCAATATTTCACTCTTTCATCAAACCAAATTTTATCACGCAGAAGATCAATTGGATAAAAATCAAACTGAAAAAACTTTTTTGCCCAATATTCTGGCCATTGCTCATTGAGATGCAACATCTTAGCGTACAAATCTTGACCTGGAATGGCTGCTGAAAATAAAATAATTTGACTAATATTCGTTAAAAAATGGACCAATTTATCAGAACTACTAGCAGGCAAATGTTCTGCTACTTCTAAGCAAAGACTCAAATCGTATTTGCCAGATAAATTAAAATCTTGCTCTAATTCTTGAACTACAAATTTTTTTTGTGGGATCAACAACTCTCTTTGATCGACCCATTTACCATCTACGCCCAGATAATTATCAATACCATTCTCCGCAAAAACTTTAAGCCAGGCACCTAAACCACAACCAATATCAATAACACTAGACAATGAAGGAAATAAATCTAAAACTAATGGCACAATAACTTGTGCTGATTGATAAGAATCTACCTTTTGCTTGTCAAAAAAATTTTTAGGATAATTTTTCATTATATTTTAATAGTGCCAGAATCTACTAAAGCTTGAAAATGCTGTGGTCGTTGTTGTTGTAAATAAAGTATAACTTTACCAAAAACTGATTTTACTTCCAAATTATGCTCTTTAGCCCAAATCAAAATTTTAGTTTTAGCAATTTCCGCATCCGCAAAACTGTCAACTAATAATTCAACCTCTATAAGAGCATAATTAAAATTTTCACCACTAACAACGTCAACATCAATATTAAACTCTCCTTGCTGATATTTACGCCTAACTGTTTTTAATTCACAAAAAGGTCGATAATTATAAAGTAATAAAGCCTGAGCCAAGTCCTGCTTTGAATCTATTTGTAAAAATTGACGTATTTGTTCATCAACAATAATCTCTTCGTATTGATCGGTTAAATAATCTTTTTTTCGGCCATCCAATGGCACCTTTAATTCCCAAGTGCTATCTCTTTGCCTTAGCCAAATATCATCTTTAGACAAAGCATAATCAGGCGTATCATAATAAACATCTACAAAACTAAGCTCTTTTATAAAACTAGCTGTTTTAAGTAAATTTTCTAATTGATCTTGATCTACTAAAAACTTTTGTTCTATTTCTATCATATTACTTAATAATAGCACGCGATTTTAGGCCTGACCAGGACTAAAAAACCGCCTGAAGCGGACTGATGATAATTAATTATTATTTAAAAAATTATTTTTTAGCTAAATTATATAAATAGAAAAATAACAAAGAAGCCCCTGCTAAAACTAAAGCTGTTTTAGGATCAACTAAAGCAGCCACTATTATCAAAAAAGTGTCTAAAATAACTAAATGTTCATCTGTTTTCTCTTGAAAATTTACTTTTTTATCTTCTAACATAGCCTTAATATTATAGACAAATAAAACTAATCTAGCAAATATACTATGATAATTTAGTTAAATTAATATTAATACTCTTGGGTGTTATTTTTAATAAAATAATAGCAACTAATACACCAACAATACCAATAATACTAAAAGCTTTGGCAATATCAAAAATATCTGCCAAAATCCCAGCGAAAATTGGACCAATAATATAAGCAATATTAAAAGCCAGATCCTCTAAGGCAATAATTTCCTTTTCTACTCTTGGTGTCTCACTGATGTAATCAGCATAAGCAGCATCAATAGCCGGTAAAGTAAAGCTAAAAAAACAAGCTGACACAAAGATCAAAATCATTACCCACCAATGATTTTGTATCAGAGCAAAAGATGATAAAATAGCCGAACCTAAAAGTAAACTTATAAAAGCTGTTCTCTTTTTACCAAGCTTTTTAGTAACAGCACCGACATACCAGCTCAATAATAAACTCGGCAAGGTAAAGGCTGCCAAGAATAAACCTCCCCAATGATGCCCTTCTCCGAAAATAGGAGCCAAAGTCCAGAAAAATGCCTCTTGCATAAAAATAAATAAAGTTAAAATCAAAACTGGCAATAAAGTTTTACTAATACGACGCCATAATTTTATTTCTAAATAAAAAGGTTTTGTTTTTATTTTTCTAACTTTTAGCTCTAGAGGTCTACGATTATACAAAACAATAAAAGTCACTAAAAAAATAGCACTAGTTAATAAAAATAACCACTGATAAGCAAACACTTTTAAACCAATACCATCTACAATTAATAAACCAACTATTAGGGGTCCGATCACGCCCGCTAAAGATCTAAATGTTTGGATAATACCAAAATTGATAGCGTGCAAATTAATGCTACTATGTCGACCAATATAATCAAAAATACCAAAGCCATAAAAATCATAATAAAGACCCCAAATAGCCATAGCCAGTAACCAGATACCAAAACCATGAGCTTGAGCTAAAACGATAGGGTGTAAAAATGACAAGGCTAGCATCAACAAAAAGAAGCGACGAAAATCAACGCGCTTCATAAATTTACTTAAAACAAAATCAAATAAACCACCAATCAAAGAACTACTACCAATTATTAAACCCAAAATTGTTTCTGAATAACCCTGTTCTTCAATTAAAATCGGCGTAATATAAGTAACCACGCTATCAAATAAAGCCCAAAATAATATAAATAAACCCAAAATCATGGTCAATTTTAATTGGCCATTTTGATATCTTGGAGCTACCCTTAAGATTCTAGTTAACATAAACACTAGTATTATAACAAAAAAAATGCCTCGGGACTAGTAAAATTGACTATTTTAGTTTAATCTATTATATTTATAGGGATTTTTAAACTTTATTAAGCTTTAAAGAGGTCGCCCGACATTCGCTAAAGATTCGTCGGGTAAAAATAGTTAATTCTGGAGAGGTCGCATAGTTGGTCTAGTGCGCTCGCTTGGAAAGCGAGTAGGGAGTTAAATCCCTCGCAGGTTCGAATCCTGTCCTCTCCGCCATTTAAACAAATGATTATTTATTAAAAAATATAGTGA
>CAZHLU010000061.1:0-5803 GCA_964533435.1 uncultured Gammaproteobacteria bacterium
CCACTTGGTCAATTATAACAGAAAGCTCAATTATTTTCTAATTAAAACAAAACCCAGTCCTTTACAGAGGGGCTGGGTCGGTAGGCCTTAGAGCAAACCTTAAAAAATATTAGTCAGGGGGGCATTTTATTAAATTTTAATAATTAAGCATAGCTGGCATAAGCTGCCCAACTAAACAAAAGTAAAATGTGCATTGAATAGCTACTTAAATAAATTTTTTTTATCATATATTTTATGATTATATCCAGGTTGATGCCCAGACAAAATAACTTAGTACTATCAGGGATAAAATAGCCCAATTTTCATGACTAGCCACTTCGGGCGAGCAATAAAAATCACTTTTACGCCATGAAGTTACCTTGCATTGTGGTGTTTCCATAATTTTATTTTTATTTAATTATAATTAACTTAAATAGTCTGGCTCATCATTACTATTAAAGTAATAGACCCTACCAAACACAGTACAATAATCGCCCAATAATCACCCGATCGCAATTTAGCATCGCCGGGGCGAATCACTAGTCTAAAAGATTTGATTTGACCATCATTCATATGTTTTATAGATAAATAAAAAATTGGCCGAAAGAGACACCTCTCTTAAGCCAATTTTAAACTACATCTACATGATAGCATAAAAAAATGCTTTTGTCAATAAAAAACCCGTCAAAAGACACAAAAATGCCTGACGGGTCATAATTTATTCTGAACCAAATACATCGTCTCTTAAATTACCATCGCTGGTAAAAAATTCAAGTTCAGTTGCCTGACTTTCACTTTCATTAATAAAAGAGATAAATAAACAGAAAACCCCAAAAATAAATACTAGAGTAAACACAATAACCAACAACAAGAACACCAGAAATAACTTCATGTCTACCTCCTTCTTGGCTCGTAAGTAAAAGAACCTCCCTATCAAATAAATACTCTAATAAATGCATTTTTTTGTCAATATAAAAACTCACCGCGTCAGACGCGATGAGCTAAAATAAAGTAACTCACAAACTTATATTAATTTTATAAAACCGCCAAAAACTTTTCTTTGAGATCATAGCCATCTATTGCCAGAATACCACAAACCGGGCAACCATATACTCTATCAGTATGGGGATTTAACTGGGCATTAACATTACATTTTTTACATTTATGAGTATTTATTTCTCTCCACTGACCACCTGAGCCAACAGCTAAGTCAAGAATTTCTTCATGCCTTTTAAAATGATCGGTGGACATTGCTTTCTCCTTCCGTGAGCAAGTTAGCAAGGAACGGGACAAGCATAGGATAAGAAAAAAATAAGTTATTGTCAATTTAAGAAAATGAAAAGGCCTGCTACGATCTTGCTGGATAAGCAAGGAGCAGGCCTTTGGAAAACAAGTCTTGAATCTGGCCAAGCTAGCCGCGACGCAGACTGCGCCAGTTAATCGGCTGGGGAGCCTCATGCTGACGCAAGCTCTGACAACGGCTCAGGCCAAGGCAGTAGAAGGGACATTCCTGACCCAGACACTGGCCGCTTGCGCGACAGTGCTCATGAGGCAGGTAATCAGAGCGCAGGCCCAGAATGGTAGCCGCCACGATAACTTCGAACGACAGCTGAGTAACCGGCACATCCGGATGACTCAAACTACCGTTCAGAAGCATCTGGCCAGCTTTCTGGTAGTGCCACTCTTCGGCGCCCTCGACCTTACCTTCTTGGGCAAGGGTCTCGGCGTCCAAGGACTCTTCCAAGCCCTTGGTCGAGCGTTCGCCAACGCGGAGAATGCGCGCCACGTCCTCAAGGCGCCAGTTCTGCTTATCGCAGAAAATCTGGACATGCCCCGAAGAACGCTGCACAATCACCGCTGCCGCTGCCAGACCGCCGTCAGCAACAGACGCACGCGCCATATTCACGGCCGTAGTGTTGTCGGTTTTGAGCACTGCCAGACGGCAAGGCTTTGAGCCGACCACCAGGTCGTGGATCTCGGCAGCATCGGCCAACTCGACCTTTGCCTCCTGAGCTTGCTTCTGCTCGGCGTACTTGGCATCAAGCGCCATAGTAGCCCAGATCAGAGCGTGCTCAGGATCTTCAACATAGTTGAACATCAGCTTGGTCAGAGAGAACAAGTCAAACGGTTGACTGCCCCCTCGCGTATCGATGCGATGCGTGAAGGCCAAAATCTTGGCCAGCGCCGGATCAGTATCCAGGCCCAAGTCTTTGGCTATCAATGTAGCCGCACACTCAGAACTGGCCTGACCGTTGCGGTGTTCATCGAAACGACCACCGCCCACGCCGATCAAGAGATAACCTTCTGCTTCCCACTCTTCGGCAGTCCGACCGTCCGGCGACTTACCGCCGGACCAGTATTCAACCTCCGCCATGTCCACGCCAGGGTATTTTTCCTTACCCCAGCGCCAGAGCATCCAGATAGCCACGATCTCGTCGAGATGCGGCTTCAGATGCGTCACGATGGGCCGAATATTAGGCATGAGCCTCTCCTTCTTTCTAGGCGCCAAAGCTGCAAAAAGCAGCCGGTATCAAGACTAGGTTGACAATGAACAATATGGTATTATATCATATATATTAGATTTTGTCAATATCATAAAATTGACTGTTTAGCCTATTTTCATTATTATTAATGTACTTAAAAAACTTTAATAAATACTTTACATATGAGAATAGAAATAGACAGAGAATTGTGCATTAGCGTAGCCTCTTGCGTCGCTGTTGCTCCTAATACTTTTGAGCTTGATGATGAAGGTATTGCTGTTGTCAAAAACCTAAGTGGCGATGACGAAAAAACTATTTTACAAGCTGCCCAAAGCTGCCCCGTTAATGCCATCCGCTTGTTTGATGATGCTGGCAAACAAATTCATCCACCTCTTCAATAAAACTATGCCAAATCAAGCTAAAACTAAATTGGTGCTCGGCCAGCAGGCACCGCTTTTTGTCTTAAAAACTCAAAGTGGTCAGGAAATAAATTTAGTTGACTTCAAAGGCAAAAAAAATGTTTTGCTTGTTTTCTATCCAGGGGACAATACTCCTGGTTGCACTCGACAGCTCTGTGCCTTACGCGATGATTATCATCAATTCCAAAACAAAGATACTGTTATTTTTGGTGTCAATCGTGCTGATGCCAAATCTCATCAAAAATTTATTGACCAACATCAGTTTCCTTTTGACTTATTGATAGATACTGATAAAAAAGTTTCCCTAGATTACGGCGCTATAAAATTATTTTTCAATAAAACTATTATTAATCGATCCGTAGTATTAATAGACAAAGAAGGAAAAATTATTTATCTAAAACGTGGTCTACCAACTGATGAAGAAATATTAAAACAATTGTAAGATTTTTATTTATGAAAAAAAATATCAAAGAAAATATATATTTAGACCACGCTGCCACAACCGCTACTGATCCAGAAGTAGTAGCTAGCATGGCGCCATATTGGACAGAAAAATTTGGCAATCCTTCTAGTCTTTATTCTTTAGGACTAGAGGCTAAAAACGCTATTGATGCTGCCCGATTAAGTATTGCCAAATTTTTAAACTGTAAAGAAAACGAAATTATTTTTACTGGCGGTGGCACCGAAAGCATTAACTTAGCTATCAAAGGTTTGTTTTATAATTATTTAAGTGCTGACAAAAAACCACACTTAATTATTTCTAGCGTTGAGCACCACGCTGTTTTTGCAGCTGCTGAAAGATTAAAAAAACAAGGTTTTAGTGTATCAGTAATACCAGTTGATGCTGATGGTCTTATAATACTATCCGAATTAGAAAAAGCCATACAAGACAATACTCTTCTGATCAGTGTCATGTTAGCCAATAATGAAGTTGGCACAATCCAGCCTATCCAAAAAATTGGCAACTGGTTAAATAAGCTCAATCAAGAACGTACTCAAAATAATTTAACAAAAATTTATTTACATACTGATGCTTGCCAAGCAGCTGGTAGTTTAGACCTTGATGTAAATAAACTACACGTTGATTTACTTACCTTAAATGGTAGTAAAATCTATGGACCAAAAGGTATTGGTGTTTTGTACATTAAATCTGGCACTAATTTAGTACCTTTAATTGATGGCGGTGGCCAAGAAAGAAATTTACGTTCTGGTACTGAAAATATACCAGCCATTATCGGCCTAGCTAAAGCTTTGAGCTTGGCCCAAAATGCCAAAGAAAAAGAAAACGAAAGACTAACAGCTTTACGCGACTACTTAATCAAAGAATTATTAACAAAAATTCCTAAAACTATTTTAAATGGACACGCTCAAGAACGCTTAGCTAATAATGTTAATATCTCCTTCTTAGATGTTGAAGGTGAAGCTTTACTACTCTATTTAGATGAAGTTGGTATCCAAGCCTCTACTGGCTCAGCTTGCACCTCTACTACTTTAGAACCTTCTCATGTTATTCGTGCCTTGGGCAGACCCTATGAAGCTGCTCATGGCTCCTTACGTTTTACTTTGGGTAAACACACAACAAAAAAAGATTTGGAATACTTAATAGAAAAACTAGCTATCATAGTTGATAAGCTCCGCAAAGCCTCACCCGTAATAGTAGATATGGCCGAACTTGAACGCGCTATCAAAGAAGCTCCTAAAAAAATTATTAATCTATAATTTAAAAAATAACTAAATTACATATATGTCTAAAAAAGATACAACAACAGCCTTGTCTAGTGCTAGTGAAATGGACATTGTGCCAAAAGCCGGTCAAGATTCTTGGCTTTATTCTGATATTGTCAAAGAACATTTCTTTAATCCTAAAAATCTTATTTCTGATGCCAGCCAAATGCAAAATTATGATGGCTTAGGCATGGTCGGAAGTCCTGCTTGTGGCGATATGATGAAAATCTGGATTTGGGTAAATAAAGATAAAGACACTATTAAAGATATGAAATGGCAAACCTTTGGTTGCGCTTCAGCCATTGGTGCTACTTCGATGTTATCTGTTATGGTGACTGAAAACGGCGGCATGAAAATTGATCAAGCTTTAAAAATTCAAGCTCAAGATATTACTGCTCGTTTAGGTGGTTTGCCTACCCGTAAAATTCATTGCTCAGTTTTGGGTGACAAAGCTTTACGTAGCGCTATTAATAATTATTTTTTCAAGAGCAATCAAAAAGATCGCATTGTCGAAGAAAAAGCACGCATCATCGATAAAGTTGCCCAAGTAACTGACCATGATATCGAAGAAGCTGTTTTAGAAGGTGCTATCACCTTAGAAGCTGTTCAGAAAAAAACTAAAGTTGGTATTGGCCAACCAGAAGTAATACCCGAAGTAGAACAATTAATCAGATTTTACCAAGAAAAATACTTTGGTTAAAAACTATTTATTAATTAATACAAAAAATATGAACAAACAATTTATCACTCCTGACCTATCCTATGGCTACGACGCCTTAGAACCATATATAGACAAAGAAACCATGATGATTCATCACGACAAACATCATGTTGCCTATACTACTAACTTAAATAAAGCTCTAGAAAAATACCCAGAATTTTTTGAGCAAAGTATTGAAAATATTTTAAGCAATTTAAACACTGTGCCTGAAGATGTTAGGACGGCCGTTAAAAATCACGGTGGCGGACATTTGCACCATAATATTTTTTGGGAAACACTAGGACCTGCCAAAGATAATAATTTGCCTAGTGGCAAATTATTAGAAGCTATCGAAAAAGACTTTACTAGCTTTGATAAATTTAAAGAAGAATTAACTGCAGCTGCTAGTACTGTCTTTGGCGCTGGCTGGGCTTGGCTATCACTTGCTGATAACAAACTAATCATTGAAAAAACTGCCAATCAAGATAGTCCTTATA
>CAZHLU010000062.1:0-5263 GCA_964533435.1 uncultured Gammaproteobacteria bacterium
AAATTTACTCCAAAAACATTAGCTAAAGTTGGACCCTGTCCTAAAATAAACTTGATATTCAAAATTTTATTTGATTCTTGCCAATGATAATGATGCACATTAGTTAGATCTAATATTTCTTGAATGTGTAAATCATTTTTTAAACCAGAACTAAATAAATAAAAATTATCATTGGGATTATTTTTAGCTAAATTAAATAAGGCTAATTTGGTATAACTACCAATACCGGTTAATTTTTTTGTATTCAATACTCTGATATCAACGCCAATATTCATCTTATTATAATTTATTTACAAACTCTAAAATCTTTTTTTGAAATATAGATTCATCAAACTGTTGAGCGTGCTCTCTTATTTTTTTGGGGTCAAAAACTTTATCATCTAAACGCAAAATTTTGTGGGCTAAGGATTCCCAAGTCTGTTCATAAAAAAATGTACCACTTAAGCCCTCTGCCACAGTCTCCAGAGCCCCGCCCTTGGCATAAGCTATTACCGGACGTCCTGAAGCCATAGCTTCTACGGCAGTAATGCCAAAATCCTCAATTTGAGGATAAATAAAGGCTCGACATTTCGCCAAATAGTCATTTCGGGTCTGATTATCAACCTCGCCTAAAAATTCAATATTAGATTGAGCGATTTTCTTTAAATAACTGTATTCACTACCAGTGCCAATAATTTTTAGTGGTAATTTTAAATTATTAAAAGCTTTAATTGCCAAATCAACTTTTTTGTAAGGACGTAAACGACTTACTATTAAAAAATAATCTTCTGTATTATCACTAATTTTAAAATCATTAACTTTAATAGGTGGATAAATAACAACAGAACGACGATGATAATGTCTAAATATTTTTTCAGCAATAAATTTTGAATTAGCAATAAAATAATCCACTTGTTGTGCCTTGTTATAATCCCAAGCTTGTAGGCCGGCTAAAACTTTAGGTAATAATTTTTTTAATAACTTACCTTCTGGCAAATTACCTAAGTATTCTTCCTGATTATCCCATAAATAACGAGTCGGCGCATGGCAATAACAAATATGTTTTGTTTGAGGACCAACTTTTACACCTTTAACAAAGGCTGAAGAAGAGCTAATCACTAAATCATAATCGCTCAAATTAGTACTTTCCCAAACCTTAGGCATGAAAACTAAAAAATATTTAAACCATTGATTAATGCCTGGTATTTTTTGTAAATTTGAACTAACTATTAAATCAGGATCTAATAAATCCTTGGTAATACTTTTATTATTTATTAAGGTATGAATTTTTACTTGAGGAAAAACACGGTGCAGACTAGCTAAAACTTGTTCAGCACCACCAACTTGAAATAAATGGTCATGAGCTAAAATAATTTTTTTCATCTTAGCAGGCTTCATCTTTTTTAAATAAAGCCAGTGGAGTTTTTAAAAGTATAATAAGATCTAGCCAGACTGACCAATTTTCAATATAAAAAACATCTAATTTTGCTTCTTCGGCAAATAATAGATTAGAACGTCCAGAAACCTGAGCCAGGCCAGTGATTCCTGGTTTGATAGCTAGTAATTTTTTATAACCACGTTTATATTGAGATACTTCTTGTGGTTCATGGGGACGGGGCCCCACTAAACTCATTTCACCTTTTATCACATTTATTAATTGAGCTAGTTCATCTAAACTAGTACGTCTAAGCCAAGCTCCAAATTTAGTAATTCGAGGATCATTTTTCATTTTAAACAAAGGACCATCAGGACGCTCATTATAAGCTAAAATCTGTTCTTTTAATAAATGAGCATCTTTAACCATAGAACGAAACTTGTATAATTTAAATACTTTACCCTTGGTTCCAACTCTTTCTAATTTTACTATAACCGGCCCTTTAGAAGTAATCTTTACTAACAAGGCCAAAACTATGAGTAAGGGTGATAAAATTATTAATAGCAAAGTAGCACCTATCAAATCAAATAATCTTTTGTAAATGCGGCGCCAACCATCAAGAGGTGTGCCCTTGATACTAACTAGTGGCAAACCAGCAACGTTATTTAATTCAAAATTTAAAGATTGAGTTTGAAATAAACTAGCTACATAATTAAAATTAACATGCCTTTCTTGGCACCAAGTCAAAAGATCTAAGGCTTCATCTTTATTAACGCTAGAGTCTGTTTGTATTAAAGCTTCTACATTTTTTTTACGCAAATACTCACTAGCCTCGGCACTACTAGCCAAACTATTTAAATTGTCATATTCAGCTAGCACCCTAAAACCTAAAGCAGGTTTATTTTTATAAGTGCTAACTAGAGCTTGACGACTAGAGCTAGAACCAACAACAATTAAATTAGATAGACCACGTCCTTTTTTAAAAAATAAATTTCTAACTAAGATAATAAAAATTCTAGCTAAAAATAAATAGATAATAGCCAACGCCCAAGCTAAAATAATAATAAAACGGGAAGAAAATAATTCTCTTTGAAAAAATATAAGCATTACTAATATTACTATTAGCATGGAAACGGCCGCTATTATTCTACGGAATTCTTTTAATAACTTTTTGTTTTCCATGGTATAAAAACCATAGCTAGCAAAAATAACAATAGCTAATATTCCTACCCGCAAAATAATTTCAAAATAATGACTAAAAGGTAATTCAAAAACTACCGGCCTTACTTCTGTAATAGTGCCGGAAAAACGAAAATAATAAGCTGAAATACCGGCCAACAATACTAGGGTAAAGTCAATCGGTATTAAAGCGATACTAATAATAAAATTAGCTTTTTTCATATAAACTTAACATTATCATAACAATTTAAAGCTAATTAGTAAACTACCCCCCCTGTTTTATTTACCTTTATTCTATTATTGACAAAAATGTAAAAATATTGTATAAATAAAAAAGGCTTAAATTAATTAGATGATCGCCCGCCTTTGGCGGGAGGAAAGTCCGAACACCATTTGCTATCTTCGGATAGTAGGTAATTGGTAACACCAACCGACTTAAGTTGCGAAACCTAAGTTAGGACAAGTACAACAGAAAATATTCCCCCGCGGTCAAACGTGGTAAGGGTGAAATCGTCCAATAATAAGTGGACGCGTTAGTTTGGTGACAAACTAAAAGAGGTAAACTCTACCTGGTGAAAGGTTAAATAGGCTGTGTGCCTTATGGTACATGGCGGGTAAACCGCTTGAGTCTAAGCGCAAGTTTAGACCTAGATAGATGATCATCCACGACAGAATTCGGCTTATCGATTAATTTAGGCCTTTTTTAATTGCCAAATTATTCTAATATATATTTTAGAGTTTCTTGGGCAGATTTTTCCCAAGAAAAATTTTCAACACGGTGTAAGCCTAAGTGTTTAAATAAAATTTTTAATTCAGGATTAGCTATAAATTGAGCTAATTTATTTTTGATATCATTAATATCATCAGGATTACAATACATCGCAGCATTAGCTGCTACCTCCTTTAAGACTGGTAAATCAGAACATAAAACTGGTGTACCGCAAGCCATAGCTTCTAAGATAGGTATACCAAAGCCTTCAAATTTGCTAGGAAAGACAAATAAAGAAGCCGCTGCCATTAATTGACTATAATTTTTTTGACTAACATAGCCTAAAAGAATTATTTTATCTTTGTATTCTGGTGTAAGCATAGCTTCTATTTTCTGACGACCAAAATTACCCCAACGCCCAGCTAAGACCAAGGGCCAATCATTATTTTCTAAAAGTTTATAAGCAGCAATAAGATTAGGAATATTTTTTTTAATTTCTAAGCGTCCAATATATAAAATAAAATTAGCTGGCAAATCAAATTTTTCTTTAATGTCTTCTTGCTCATTTTTACTTATAGGATGAAAGTCATTAGCGTCGAAGCCATGATAAATAACTCTGATTTTATTTTTGGTTTGAGGATAAAAATGTTCTACATCAGATTTAACAGCCAAAGATGGTACAATAATTTTATCAGCCCGCATAGCTGTAAAGCGGTGCGATAATTTTTGATAAATTCTTTCTAAAGGATGATAAAGTTCAGGGTTTTTTAAAAAACCTAAATCATGAATAGTGACTATTACCTGTCCCCTTACTAAAATCGGTAAAGCATTGGTTGCAAAAAAACGATCAACTTTATGAAATAATAACTCTAAGGACAAACGTACATGTGTCCATAATTTACGATAAGGCCAATTTAATTTTTTAAAATAAAAATTAGCTGGTCCTTTACCTAAGTCCCCAGCTAATGTCTGGTTATAATAAACAATAAATTGATTAGTTTGATCTAATTTTTTGAATTCTTGCAATAAATGCCAAGCATACCACTCTGTACCGGTTTTATGTTCTTTATTAGCACGAGTAGCTTCTAAACCTATTTTCATAAGCTAGCGGGCAGATAAAATACTGCGCTTATATGATTCTAAATTTTCTAAAGCAATACCAGTGCCTCTAGCTACACACAAGAGGGCATCTTCGGCTACATAGGCCGGCACACCAGTTGCTTGTGATAATAGCTTGTCTATATTACGAAGTAAGGCTGTACCACCAGATAAAACCATGCCCTTGTCCATAATATCAGCTGAAAGTTCCGGAGGAGTTTGGTATAAAACATTTTTTACTGCTGAAATTAAACCCTGTAATTCATTTTGCAAAGCCTCGGTTACATCGTCAGAGCTAATACTAATAGTACGTGGTAAACCGCTAATCATATCTCGACCCTTAATATCCATATGCAACTTTTCACCTTTGGGTAGATATTGAGCTGAGCCAACTTTAATTTTGATTTCTTCAGCAGTTCGTTCACCAATAGCTAAATTGTATTTTTTCTTTATAAATTCAGAAATAGCGGCGTCATATTTATTACCACCAATACGGACAGAAGTGTTAGCGACAATACCACCCAAAGAAATAACTGCCACTTCTGAAGTACCACCACCCATATCAACAATCATGTGTCCGGAAGCAGAGCCAATTGGAATATCAGCGCCAATAGCAGCAGCAATTGGTTCTTTGATAATAAAAGCCGCTTTAGCACCGGCGGCTAGTGTTGCATCAATAACAGCACGTCTTTCGGTAGAAGTAATACCAGCTGGAACAGCAATCATCACTTCTGGTCTAAATATTTTCATACCACCGACTGCTTTATTAATAAAATAGCGTAACATACTTTCCGTAGTTTTATAATCAGCTATTACGCCATTTTTTAATGGTCGAGCAGCCACAATAGAGTCAGGAGTGCGACCAATCATTTCTTTGGCCTCATCTCCTACTGCTAAAACTTTTTTGTCAAAAACCGAAATAG
>CAZHLU010000063.1:0-5067 GCA_964533435.1 uncultured Gammaproteobacteria bacterium
TAAGATAACAACAAAAACCAAAACCAAAAAACATTTAATTTTTTATTTAAAGAAGCGTGATCAAAAAAATCTAAACCACTTGTTCCCTGACTCGCTAAATTATGGATGGTAAGTAAAGTTTTTATATTAGAAAAATTGGAATATTTAAGACTATATTCATCAACATAACTTGGGATCAAGGCTGTATGCCAATCATGGCAATGAATAATATCCACTGACCAAGCTAGCTCATGAATCAAAACAACAACTGCTTTACTAAAAAAAGTAAAACGTTCTATATCGCTCCTGGCGCCTGCTTGGTTTGCATAAATATAATTTCCTTTGAATAAATTATGTTTTATCAAAAAAACTGGAATTTTAGTAGCCGGTAAATAAGTCTGATACAAATCAAAACTTTGTTTGCTATGATCTATTTCAATATTAATACCCTTTTTAATTAATTTAGTTTGGTATTTCTTTGTATCAATACAGCCATAAAAAGGCAAAACAATGCTCAGTTTTAATTGATGTTTAAGTAAAGCCTTAGGTAGAGACCCTAAAACATCTGCCAAACCACCCACTTTTGCCAGTGGGGCCAGTTCGGCACTAGCCATCAAAATATTTATATTGTTTTTAGTTGCTGGCATCTTCAAAGCTTAACTATCACTAATTATACCATAAGCTTGAATATGCTTTAATATCTAAAAATAAATTTTAGCTAATTCAAATTTATTTTGACTATTTGTTTTTGAGATAATTCCAAATATCCTTCTGTGTCTTTTAGTAGATTTTCTAAAGCATGGCGAGAATCTTTGGTATAAAAAAGTAAAGCCACGGTGCGCAAAGTTGTCCAAGCCTGATAAAGGTTAATACGGCTAATAAAAACAGGATCAATATCGGCAAAACTTTCACCAAAATAACTTTCTATAAAATAACTCTTATAATCATTAATCTGCTGACGGGATAAAGTATTTTGCAACATAAAATCAAATTGTTGCAAAAACTCACCCAAGTCTAAACAAGGATCTCCCCAAGCTAAGTCCGTAAAATCAATCACTTTAATATGATCCGGCTCCAAACCACTAACAACAATATTTTCTAAATGATAATCACCGTGCACTAAAGTTTTATTAATCTTACTTGACCAATCCACTTCTAAATTAATAATCCCTTGCAAAAGATTTTCTAGTCTTTGGCCTAACTCTTTATTTCTAGCTACAAAATCCGCAATTAATTTATCGGGACGAGGACGCATATTTTTTATACTAAAATCTTTTAACCTAAAATTAGGGTCACTGGAATCAATATTTTGTAAAACACGTAACCAAGCAGTCGCTAAATCCAAAACCGGGCGCAAATCACGCTGAGGTTCGTCTTTTATTAATTTCTTCAAAATACGACCTCTTACTCCTTCATAAAAAAACCCCCCTAATTCCGATACGTAAAACAAGGGTTTGGGTGTTAAATATTGACCTCTGGCAAAACCATGGGCATATAAAAATGAATTGTTAGCAAAAGAATCTTGACGCGAACCATCAGTATGAGCAGAAACGAAAATATTTAAATCTTTTAACTCCTGCTTGTTATTCTCGTACTTACAAAAATAGCCGGCTACATAAGTAGCACTAGTTTTACCAAAATGTTTTTTATAAGGCCTAATTTCAATCTCTTTTAAAGTAACAAAATCAGGATAAAATTCTGGTAAACGTTTATTCAATAAATCTTTAATATAATCAACTTGAGTTAAATTGTTTAAAAATGAAAAATTATCAACTGAAGACATATATTTAATTTAATTTTTATGCCAATGTTTAAACCAAACTGCTTGTTTAATATGTAAATAAATTTTTTCAGCACTTATTTTTTCAAATCTTGTCGCCAAGGCCAAAGATCTAATACTACGCACTAACTCCTCTAAGCCCTGATCAATCATGTCTGGGTGCCAAGTAATCTCTGAAAAAGCCGAAGGTTTTTTATCAGCTGCCCACCACCAAGTACAAGATGACAAGGCTTTATCCAAATGCTGACGTGCCCAAATATAATTTTGATCTTTAGGATATTTATTAAGCAACTTGATGGCTAGATTTGCTAGCAACCATAGATCATGATGAATAATATTTTTAGGATCATTCCAAAAAAGATAAGGAATATTTTTTTTAATATCACTTAAATCACTCTCCCAGGCAGCTGGCCGTAAATCAATAGACTCTTTAGTTGATAAACCATCTAGATAATCACTTACTTTTAAGCTAAGTACATTTTTAGCCAATAAAACTTTTTCAATGTAACCTTGCCAATCAGTATGAAAGTGCCCGTAAAGCTCCCCGTCTGTGGCTGTAATAATAACTTCATCTTTTTTTAATTTTGCCAATCTCTTATATATAATTTCTGGGGGATAAGAAGTAGACACTGCCCGATCTCTAAAAATCAAATTAATACCAACTTTATTTAAAGAATATAAAATATTATTATTTATTTTACCGTCATAATGAATTGGATCTAAAATCAACCATTGGTAGCCTAATTTTTTTATAACTTTAGCTACTACTAAGCTATAAGCCATTTCTGGCAAATAAAAACCTTTAATTTTAATTTCGCCAAAATATTTTTTTAAAGTATTTTGATTTAATTCAATTTGTCTAATAATTTCTGACTCTGGCAATAAAGGTAAAATTGGATGATAATAGGCCGAAGCTGTTAATTCAATTCTTTGTGCTTTTACTAATTTACGTAAACGCGCGAGCAGGTCTGGTCTTTGCGTAGCCAACATTTCTACTAAGTTCCCAGTAACATTTAAAGTAATCTGCCAATTTGGATATTTTTCCAACAAACTCAATAAATAATCATAACTTTGATTAGCGGCTTTTTCAAAAATCCCAGCCGATTGCCAAGGCGGCTGATAGATATGCAAAAAGTTTATCCAAATTATTTTAGGCTTGTTTATCGTTTTGATATTTTTTGGCATAATAATAAAGTTCTACGTATTTTTTAGCTGGTAGTTCCCAAGAAAATGATGCTTTCATACCACGGCAAACTAAAGAACGCCAAGCTTTATGATTTTTATAAGTTTCCAAAGCCCTAGTAATAGCTATCAAAAAATCTTGAGAAGAATAGTCTTTAAATTTAAAACCATTGCCATGGTTGCCGGGTTGATAGTCTATTACTGTGTCATTTAAACCGCCTGTACTACGCACTATTGGCACGCAACCATAACGAAAAGCTTTCATTTGATTAATACCACATGGTTCATAATGAGACGGCATAATAATCATATCGGCACCAGCATAAAGTTGAGTCTCATATTCCAAGGTCTTTTCATGAGAAGGAATAACAACCAGTTTATCGGGAAATTTTTTAGACATCTTCTTGAGTTCCTTGATATAGGTTTTATCGCCAGTGCCAGCAATAATAATTTCTATGCCTAGCTCTATTAATTTATTAAGTGACTCCAAAATTAAACTAAAGCCTTTTTGATAAGTTATCCGATAGGCGGTACATAATACCGGTATTTCTTGGCCCACTTTTAAACCAAAAAGTTTTTGAATATGCTGCTTATTTATCTTTTTCCTTTGTATTTTTTTATGATTATAATTAGCCACTAAACCGGGATCATTAATAGGATTATAATCTTTATAATCAATACCATTTACTATGCCAAAAAGACGATCTTTTCGGTTGCTTAAAATACGGTGTAAATCCTGCCCAAAACTATGGTGCAAAATTTCTTTAGCATAGGTTTCCGATACTGTGTTTACTACATCCGCATACAAAATTCCTCTTTTGGCAAAATTAACATACTCTAATTTTGGATCGTTAAATTTTGGCAAAGAATTAATACCCTTATCTCTTTTTTCTACTGGTATTTCCCACCAATTATGTCCTAGTTGAAAAACTAAATTGTGAATAGTAAAAACCGTAGCGGCTTTATTTAAGGTTTCGCTTTTTTTAAAACGTTGTTTTTTTAGATATGGTATCAAGCCAGCATGCCAATCGTGACAATTGATAATATCAGCTTTAAATTTTAATAAAGATACCAATTTTAAAGCAGCCACATCAAACAAATAAAATCGAGCATTTTCATGACTTGAACCATATAGTCTTTTATGGCGTGAAAAATATTTTTCATTACTAACAAAATAAACTTTTAGGCCCGGTAATAATTCTCCTCGCCAATAACTAACTGTTACTTCATTTTCTTTATCAATATATAGTTTGACATCACTATAAATAAGCTGCAATTTATGTTTTTTGATATCAATCAACTTAGCATAAAACGGAGTAATAATAATTACTTCATGTCCTAAACGATGTAGGGCCTTAGGCAAGGACCTGGCTACATCGCCCAAACCACCCGTTTTAGAAAAGGGGTGCACTTCGGAAGAAATTGATACTATTTTTAAAGCCTTCATATAAATTTTAACGCTTGGTAAAATTAATGGCCGTAATGGCACAGGCTAGAGCGTCAGCTGCGTCATCTGGCCTTGGTACTGCCGATAACTTTAATAAACTTTTTACCATTAAACCAACTTGTTTTTTGCTAGCGTTACCGCTGGAGGTAAGTGCTTGCTTTATCTGTAAAGGAGTAAACTCCACAATATCAACACCGGTCTGTTCTACTGCTAGTAGAATAACCCCGCGCGCATGACCAACATCTAGGGCTGTTTTAGTATTAGTAGCAAAATAAAGTTTTTCAATGGCTACTAAATCTGGCTGGTACTGTACTAATAATGCTGTTACTTCTTGATAAATTTCAGCTAATCTTTTGGAAAAACTAAGTTTAGCCGCTGTCCTAATAGTGCCTACTGCCACTAATTTTATTTCTCTGTCTGTCTTAGTAATTAAACCAAAACCAGTGTCCGCAAAACCTGGATCTAAACCTAAAATTTTTATATTATTTGCCATGATTAAATATTGGCGTTGGTATAGATATTATTAACGTCATCATCATCATCAATAGTATCCAAAAGCTTTAAAAGTTTTTCTGAATCTTTTGGTTCTACTAAAGTTTTTGCTAAATAAACTAGTTCGGAAGCTGAAATTTTTATATTTTTAGCTTGAATAATGTTTTTTACTTTTTCTAAATCATTT
>CAZHLU010000064.1:0-4634 GCA_964533435.1 uncultured Gammaproteobacteria bacterium
CAATCCGCACTTTTTGTTGATGGATGAGCCCTTTGGGGCTTTGGACACCTACACGCGTTTTCAGATGCAACTTTTGCTAGCTAAGATCTGGGAAACCTTGCAGGCGACTATTATCTTTGTCACTCACGATATCCCGGAAGCGGTTTTTCTGGGTGACGAGATCTATCTGATGTCATCTAATCCTGGGCAGATTGTTCAGCGTTTTCACGTAGACTTGCCTCCGCAACGGACGCGTGAGACCAAACAGTCGCCACGCTTCCTGCAGTTGGTAACACAGATTGATGATGCTATCACGGCTTTGCCGAGTAACAACGGTAACGTCAAGTAGACCCAGAGCTTGTTCCTTTCGTTAGTGGGGCAGGAGATACCTAGAGGTTATCTTGCCCCGCTTTTTTATTTATTTTAAATTTACTAATTTTTGACTAAAAACAGCTTTTCACCTAAGATAAGAGTATGAATCCTAGCGAAGAAATAAAGGAAAAATTAGATATAGTTGATATTATTGGTGGCTATTTGCATTTGAATCTGGCAGGTGGTAATTATAAAGCACCGTGTCCTTTTCATAATGAAAAAACACCAAGTTTTATGGTATCTCGTGAAAAGCAAATTTGGCATTGTTTTGGTTGTGGTAAGGGGGGCGACCTTATTAGTTTTGTGCAAGAATATGAGGGCTTGAGTTTTCCTGAAGCAATACGGATTTTAGCGCAAAAGGCTAATATTGTTTTGCCAGATTTTAAAGATATTCCTAAAGAAGATCATAGTCGCTTGTATCAGATGAATGAACTAGCTAGAGATTTTTATCAGCAAAAATTATTTAGTAATTCGGTGGTTGCAAAAAAAGTTTTAGATTATATTACTAATCGTAAAATAACCGAGGCGAGTATCAAACAATGGAATTTAGGTTTATCAGGTGAAGACTGGGATGAATTATTATTATTTTTGAAAAGTAAAAATTATCAAGAAGCAGAAATTTTTGCCGCTGGTTTAATTGTCCGTAAAAAATCTGGATCCGGTTATGTGGATCGTTTTCGTAAACGTTTAATGTTTCCAATTGCTGATGCTAGCGGTCGAGTGGTTGCTTTTACTTCTCGAACTTTAACGGGCATTGTTTATCAAGACGAAGATTTTGGCGGTAAATATATTAATAGCCCGCAAACTGCTATTTATGATAAAAGTAAAATTTTATATGGCTGGCATTTAGCCAAAGAGGCAGTTCGTCATAAACAATATTTGATTATTGTAGAGGGTAATATGGACGCAATTGCTAGTCAGCAAGCAGGTGCTGTTAATACTGTGGCTGTTTCAGGCACAGCTCTTACTATTGATCAATTAAAATTAGTAAAAAGATATACCAATAATATTATTTTAGCTTTTGATGGTGATACAGCAGGCAGTCAGGCTGTTTTTAGAAGTATTACTTTAGGTTGGGGAGTTGATTTTAATATTAAAGTTTTAATTTTGCCAAAAGATTCTGATCCAGCTGATATGGTCAAAAAAGATGTTCAAGCTTGGCGTCAGGCTATCAAGGATTCAGTACCGGTAATGGATTATTATTTAGCTAGAGTGCTTGCTGGAGTTGATTTAAATCGGGCTGATCACAAAAAAATAGCCGTCCAAAAATTATTACCGATTATAAAATTTTTAAAAAGTCAAGTAGAGCAAGCTCATTATTTGAAATTACTGTCAGAAAAAATTCAGATTCCTTTAAGTATTTTACAGGGTGACTTAGTGACTAGTAAAAATTTTATTGATAATCAAGAAAAGACTTGGCAACATTCTTTAGACCAAAAGAAAAATACTTGGCAACTTTTGAGCGAACAATTGTTATCTTTGGCTTTTTTTAAGACAGAATATTTAAATAAATTAATTGATGATCTAGAAGCAGACTTTATTTTTACTGATCTTCAAGCCCTTTACAAAAAAGTGATAATTTATTATACTAAGCAGCGTAGTTTAGATAATTTTGCTAATAGTTTGGACTTAGAAAGCTCAGAGAAAAATGATTGGGTAAGACTAGTTATTACCGGCGAAAAGGATTGGCACGAGTTAAATGAACTAGAACTTAATAATAACTTTCATTATTTAGTTAATCAGCTAAAACAGGCTATCTGGCGCAAGGAACGTCAAAGTTTGATTGATGAATTACGTCAGGCAGAGTTAAAAAAAGATACAGAATTAGTTGATAATATTAGTCATAGAATCAATATTTTAAATAAAGAAATAAATAATTTGCAGAATTAATGCAAAAGAAAAAAGGGCTTAAGCCCAAGAAAAAATTGAATAAAACTCACAAAAGTACTGCTAAACACAGTACTCGCAAAGCACTAAAAGTGCATCGCTTGGCCCACAAGCCAACGAAAAAAACTAGCGTCAAAAGTGCGCTCAAAAAACAAAAAAAAATCAGCAGCCCTAAAACAGTCAAAGTAAAGACTAGTAGTAAGGGTGAACTAGACGAAAGTTTAGTTGAAATGTTGGTTCGTAAAGCTAACTCACGTGGCTTTATTACCGAGGAAGAAGTCTTACGGGTCTTTTCAGAATTAGAGGATTATATCCCTAGTTTAGAGACCTTTTTGGATAAGTTAGAGGATATGGCTGTCCAAGTTATTATTACTGATGGTAATATTTTGGATACCAAAAATAAAGGTCAAGATCTTTTAGCAAAATCTGGAGTAAGCAATGATCAGCGTCGTGGTGATTTGACTGACATTGCTGCCGATAGCATCCAAATGTATTTACGAGAAATTGGCAAAGTGCCACTCTTAAAACAAGAAGAGGAGATGATGTATGCCAAACGTAAAGAAAAAGGAGATCTAGAGGCTAAAAAGAAATTAATTGAATCTAATTTGCGTTTGGTAGTTTCGATTGCTAAAAAATTAACCGGACGTTCTCTTACTTTATTGGATTTAATTCAAGAAGGAAACATTGGTTTATTTAGAGCTGTAGAAAAATTTGATTATCGTAAAGGTTATAAATTTTCTACTTATGCGACATGGTGGATTAGACAAGCAATCACTAGAGCCTTGGCTGACCAATCTCGTACTATTCGTATTCCGGTGCATATGGTAGAAACCATTAATCGTTTTAATCAAATTGAAAGACGTTTAGTGCAAGAATTAGGTAGAGACCCCTTACCAGAAGAAATTGCTGCTGAAATGGGTGAGGATATTGATAAAATCCGACAGATTATCAAAATTTCTCAAGAAACAGTATCATTGGAAGCTTCGGTCGGTGATGATGATGAGGATAGTACTTTAGGTGACTTTATTGAAGATGAGAAAAATATTGGACCAGACAGAGTAGCGGCTATGAAATTGCTTTCGGATCATGTGCGCAAAGTAATTCAAGATTTGACACCACGAGAGCAGAAGATTTTAGAAATGCGTTTTGGTCTAAGTGATGGAGTAGCGCATACCTTGGAAGAAGTTGGTCAAGAATTTGGTGTTACTCGTGAACGTATTCGTCAAATAGAAGCAAAGGCTCTAGAGCGAATCAAAAAACACGAGGACATGCGTAAATTACGAGATTATTAATATAAACTAAATTTATGTTCATTACTCCGCATACAGCGGTAGCTTTATGGTTGTCTACTAAAACTGGTAATCCTTATCTAGGTTTTACTTATGGTTTAATTTCTCATTTTGTGATTGATATTATTCCTCATGGCGATGAGAAAATGGGTTATCATATTGAAGATGAGAAAAAAAGAAGAAATTATATTTTAAAAATTGGTTTTGTTGATGTTAGTTTAGCACTTATTTTATTATATTTAGTTTGGTTTAAGACTGACATGTGGTCAATTGTTGCTTTTTGGGCAGTAGCAGGAGCTTGGATACCAGATGGTGTTTGGTTGCTGGCGACTGTGATTAAGAGTAAGTTAATAAAAAGGTTAGCCCATTTTCATCACCATACACATCATTTATTAAATAAAGAAATAGGTATTAAGTCAGGGGTTTTGTTGCAATTTGCTTTTACAGTTTTCTTTTTACTTTTATTATTTTAAAATAGTTTAAAATTAAAAAACACCACCAATAAATTTTCGGGGGTGTTTTTTAATTTGACCTAAGGTCATCAAGTGGTTCAGGGTGATCTTTTTCCATCCCTTTGCATTAATGATTAGATTTTGTCGGCAAGCAACTTTTCTTTTTTAGTATTTTGCCAACTAAAGTAAGCAGTTGTCAGCATGGTGCCTAAAGCACAGCCGGCTGCATATTGGATAATCACTTGGGCGTTGGTAATATTATTGACTACGGTTTCTAAAACGTAATACCAAATCAATACATTCACCACTGTTACTAGGCCGCTTAAGATAATTTTAGTTTCGGTAACGGCTTTAGTCCAAGTAGAAATTATTACCATCTCGATGACCCCGATGAAGAATAAAATCATAGGGGTTTGTTTCTTAATGGTTTATTAAAACGACCTTTTTACCAGACAAAAAAACGCCATTATTGCCTTAGACGTTTATTTTTAGGTACCCAATACTATAGCATATAAAAGCCTATTTTGTCAATTATAGCTAGCAATAGCAAAATATCAAGTTTACATAAAAGCTAAAAAGTATTATAATATTAATGTAAATAAAAATAAATAAACAATATGTCCAACAAAAAACAAACAAGCAACAAGGGTCGCAG
>CAZHLU010000065.1:0-4534 GCA_964533435.1 uncultured Gammaproteobacteria bacterium
CTTCTTAGAAACGATGAATTGTGGAATGTTCCGCGCGTTATCAATTACAACCTTTCCTTTGCGCCAACGAGTTTCAAACGGTCCGTTATCCAGCCATACTACGCGCGAAAATCAAAAAATAATACCGGCAGCCTGTTTGAAGATGATAGCAAAGTCGAAATGGACTTTATTGAGTATCTGGAAAGCGCAAAGGCAGTGCGGTGGTGGTTCCGGAATGGAAGTAAGGACGGATCCTTCTTTGCGGTTCCATATGTCGAAAACGGGATAGGGAAACCGTTTTATGTTGACTTCGTTGTGATGATGGAAGATGGGCGTGTCGGACTCTTTGATACCAAAGCTGGTATTACTGCCGAGACCGCTGGGCCGAAGGCAAACGGGCTCGCTAAATATATCGCAGGGCAAAACAAAGCTGGAAAGAATCTGTTTGGCGGAATCGTTATTCCGGAAAAAGAAAGCTGGCGGTATCACGATGGACTGAAATACTCATACAACAAGAATGATCTTTCGAGTTGGAAGTTTTTGGATTTGAAGTGAAAAGTTATGACCGAAATCATCTACATTCTCATAAACGAGGCGATGCCGGGATATGTGAAGATCGGCCGAACGACGAATCTTGAACAAAGAATCCGCTCGCTCGATACGACAAGTGTCCCGCTCCCATTTGAGTGCTTCTATGCCTGCACCGTAAAAGACGCGCAGTTCGCGGAGCGTCAATTGCACGATGCATTTCTCGACCATCGCGTCCGTTCGAGCCGTGAATTTTTTGAGATCTCGCCCGAGCGCGCAGTCGCTGCTTTGAAACTTGCCGAGATCGAAAACGTCACGCCGAAGAAAGATTTTGTCGAAACACAGGAGGATCAACACGCGCTCAATGAAGCACGAAAGAAACGATCCGTTTTCAACTTCGCAATGGTGAATATCCCAGTTGGAGCGGAGCTTGCTTTCAGTCGGGATGAGACTATTAAAGCTAGGGTTGTGGACAATCGCTCAATCGAATACGAAGGCGAAGTAACAAGCCTTTCCAGTTCCGCTCAAAAGATTCTCGGCTACGCCTCCGGCGTCCAAGGTACCGCTTACTGGATGTACGAAGGCGAGCTTCTCGACGAACGGCGAAAACGAATGGAGGAAGAAGGATAGTTTGTGGAATTGGTATGCGGATAAGTCAAATTGAGATATACAATTTCCGTTCCATCAAAGAACTGGTTATCAACCCAGGGAGTTTGTGCTCTCTCATTGGCCCAAACAGCACTGGGAAAACCAATGTGTTGAAAGCTCTCGATCTCGTTTTAGGAGAGGGGTGGACGACGAAAGCAAAAGTGGCGCGTGAGTTATTTCATGACGCTACTAAACCAATAAGAATAAAAATCTCCTTCTCAAGTCCGATAGAGTTTACAAACAAAAGGGGGTATGACGTTAGTATATCTAGTGTAAACTTGGAAATGAAGCTCGAGCCAGAGCTCACGGCTAAAACCACCATCAATAATGATGATACCTTTTATGATCAGGAACAGTTTAAGAAGTTGTGTCATTTTATTCTGATACCATCTGAAAGACAGTTAGGATCAGAGCTTCGCGTGAGTCAGTGGACAATGCTTGGAAAATTGATGAGACTTGTTTACGAAAACTATATATCGAAATATGGAGGTGGCGAGCAAAGCCTTAAGGATACATTCGCCGAAAAGATAAAGCCGGCGAAAGACTTTTTGGAGGATGATTTCTCGGCTGAAAATGTAACGTACAAAAAGTTCGCCGACACTTTTAAAAAACACTGTAAAGAAAACAGTGCTGGATTGGCAAATGAATTTGATCCAGTGCTGGATATCTATAATCTCAATTGGTTTTATAAGACCCTACAGATTCACGTTAAGGAAAAGTTTCCAGATAAACATTTTGATAGTGATGAAGTTGGTGCCGGAATGCAGAATCTGCTTCTCATTTCTATATTTCAGACATACGCAGAATTAATGGGCGGGAGGGTTATTTTTGGAATTGAGGAGCCAGAAATATATCTCTACCCACAGGCTCAGCGAGCACTTTACAGAAACTTCATAGCCCTTTCCGAACATACTCAAATCTTTTACACGACTCACAATCCAAATTTTGTAGATGCAGCCCGTCCAGAGGACGTGATTTTGCTTCGAAAAGATCAGGAACAAGGCACCTTTTCGTTAGAGAAAGATCCAGCGTTTAATGCTACAAACGCGGAACGTTTTAAATATCAGATTTATACTCATTTCAATCCCGAAAGGAATGAGCTTTTCTTTGCACGGAAGGTACTTTTTGTTGAAGGCGACTCTGACAAGATATTATTCTCAACGCTTTGTGAAAAACATTGGGGCATTAATCTTGATGAAATAGGCGCGTCGATAATTACTTGCGGAGGTAAAGCAGGTGTTTCATATTTTATCGGCGTCTGTAAACTTATTGGCCTTGAAGACTATTTTGCTATTTGGGACAAAGATCAGGATCTTGAAAACCAAAAACTCCTTGGTGATACGTTGATTTATAGGAAAGGGTTAGAACTAGATCCAAATCTTGAGGGTTTCCTAGGACTTCCGGCTGGTGACGATGTAAAGAAAGTAAAGAATGCCCACGAATGGGCATCAGATGAAGACGTGAGTATTCCAAAGACATTCCTTCCTATTAAAATATTCCTGGAATCTGAAACATAGGAAATTTTTTGGACTTAATTATTGCAAAAGAAAGGGAGGGTTGATTTGTTTTCATATGATTTCAAAAGAATCACTGGAAAAGTTCAAGGGCATCTACCGAAAACAATTCGGCAAGGACATCTCAGATGAGGATGCTCTTGAGTCTGCCACGAAGCTACTGAACCTCATGAGAATCGTTTACAAACTGATGACCAAGACAGAGTTTGAGGAGTTGGAAAGAAGACAGAATTTCAAATGACATTTCCTCCGCATCTCGATTATCTCCGAGATCCCAACCTAACATGGTTTAATCCTTGTTGGGGTTATTTTGGTTTTTGGAGACGGTTTTCTGAGTTTCAGAACGAACAACAGATGGGCCATCAAACGGCATGGACTCATCGAAAGATGAAACGAAACAAAGAATTATACGTCTCTGCATTGATGGCTCTTGCGATGAGACAGGATACGCAAGCGGAATGGTTTTTTACAAAACCAAATCAGGATCCGCCTGATGGGCTTATTGGGACTCCAAATATCGATTCGGAAAGCGGCGGGAATATTATGAGTGTTCGCGAATTGGAGATTGTCGAACACTTCAAAGGACTGCTGATTGATACCATCACAACAAAACTGAATGTAAAGAACAAGAGATATGAACCAAATACGGCATTAGTATGTTTGTTATCTCCTAATGGCATTGAAGATTACGATTTTCGTGAACTATCGAAAGACCTTCAGAAAATCGAGTTACCGCTGCAACATATTTTTGCCGTATTTCATGGAACAAAAATGTCGGAACTAAATTCTGGATTACCTGATCAAGAACTTATACGAAAACTTTCCAGTGTTGTGATGATACAGTTTTTGCCAAAATATAATGAAATAGTCATTTCACCTGCTGATTGCTGTAGGCCATTTACCGAAGGGAAGGAGAGGGGCTGGCTTCGCTTTGAGGGTAGAGGGCGAGATCCTGGCTTTAGGGATGTTACATTAGATAACGCACCAAATCTTTTTGATTAACCCAATAGTTTTATTGTAAAAAAGGAAATTTTTTTGGATTTGATTATTGCGTAATAAACAGGGTGGTCGATTTGTTTTCACTACTTATCAAAAGAAATATGCTGGACGTAAGCAAGGAACTTATCTTGGAACTTCAACAGATCATCAAGGAAGACTATGGTCGCGAGGTATCCTTCGAGCACACGTCTACAATCGGGAACGGCCTCGTTGGATACTTCAACCTCTTGGCGAAATTGAAGTTTCAGCAAGATAATAAGACCAAAGAAATCCTATGACACAACGCACACCAACAGAACAATCAAGACGACTACATGATGCGCTCCGCAAACACGGCGTCAATGCCGAACTTGAACATTCCGATGGACACAAGACGGTCGATCTCTGTATCAAAGACGCCCGATTCTATATCGAGGTAGACGGCCTGCATCACCTGACGCATGCGGATCAGATCATCCGGGATCTTCAACGTGACCACTACTCCGACGATGAAGGATTCTCGACACTCCACATCCCGAACGCTATCTTCAAGAACGAACAGATATTCGAGAGTATCGTCGAAGCTATCGTCACCGCAGTCAAAAAGCGACTGGCTACGAAGCAGCCATAACCTTCCCAATCCGCTCCATCAAGACATCCAAGCCATTCCCGCTTTCTAGCCATTTTGCTAGAATTACAGGGTAATACCGGTTCACAACTGTGTCCCGCTGAGCCAGCAAGGCGTGAAATGTTTCCAAACTGGCACTTTCCATGGGAACGTGTTTGATTTTGGTCAGCCTATTAAGAACAAAGCGCGTTTTCTGGCATTCCAACGAAGAGTTTCCTGATTTCGATTTGCAATACTTTGTCTTTCAAGACTGTGTTCA
>CAZHLU010000066.1:0-4270 GCA_964533435.1 uncultured Gammaproteobacteria bacterium
GTAAATATTAAAATTAACCGCCTTGGATTGTATTCTGATAAAGTTGAGAAATAATAAATTGAGCTACGGCATATGAAGAAAAGACAACTACTACCATAGCCACTGCTGCGCCTATTAATTTTTTAGCTTGATCAATCTTGCTAGAATCTCCCTGAGAAGTTAACCATAAAAATCCAGCAAATAATATTAATAACAGGGCAATGGTACCTAAAAATCCTAAAACGATATTAATGATACCCGAAATAGTATCATAAACATTCCTAGTAGAATACGTGGATAGATTTCTCATCTGATTAACACCAAAAGCTGTAATATCTGTAGCTAAAGCTATTTTTGGTACTAACAATAACACAAAAATTAATGATTTTCTCACAAACTTCTATAAAACTTATTGATAAAGTCCACGCCTCAGCAGCCCAAAATTTGGGCTGCTATAGTCTAGACTATAAGGTCTATGAAAATTAAAATAAATACTAACCGCCTTGGATTGTATTCTGATAAAGTTGAGAAATAATAAATTGAGATACAGCGTATGAGGCAAAGATAATGGCGATACCAACAACAGCGGCACCCATTAATTTCTTAGCTTCATCAATCTTGTCAGAACTACCTTGTGAAGTTAGCCACTTGAAACCTCCAAATAAGAACAATAACACAGCAATAGTGCCTAAAAATCCCAAAATGATATTGATAATACCAGAAATGGTATCATAAACACTTCTCGTAGAAAAAGTGGATAAATTTCTCATTTGGTTTACACCAAAATCATTGATACTGGTAGCTGAAGCTGGACTGGCTGCTAAAGCTGGTCCTAACAACAATAAAAAGGCTAATAATTTTTTCATTGTTTCACCCCCCTTCTTTTATTATTTTAATAATAATTAAACAAATTGTTAATAGATGAACTATTCTTCACCTAAAATTATACAACAAAAGTGCATTTCTTTCAAGCAAAGTTATCAACTAATCAATTTTTTTAAGACAAAATTGACTAAGGCATAACTAAAAAATATCATTGCTAAGCCAAAAGTAGCCCAAATTAAAGTTTCTTTTCCCCTTTTTACCTTGTCTTGACTACCCTGGGAAGTCATCCAGGTCAAACCACCTAAAACAAAATAAAATAAAGATAAAGCCCCCACCACTCCTAAAACTCCATTAATAGCATTGCCTATAAACCCACCAACATCACTTGCTCCCAATGGATTATCTAGTGCTACAGGTGGCGTAGCATCATCTGCTGCTAAGACAAGACCTGGCAATAATAATAAAAATGTTGGTAAGAATTTTAAAATCTTTTTCATAAATAAATATTAATCTTTAATACAGACATTATTAATTGGGTCTGGGCATAAACCAATTACTAAATTGCCATTTGCTTCTGAATAAGGACTAGCCGGATCATTAAGATCAATAATAGCACAATGCCAATTTTCACCAGACTCTATCTTTCGCACATCACATTCAATTACACACGCCCCCTTATAACAAACTTTATTTTTAGTAGGCAGCTCGCAAGCCAAACCTTCAGCTCGCACATCTACACCACAACGTCCAACCGGCGCAGTTTTAACGCCACTATATTCGGGCTTAACTGCTAAAATCTTATTAACAAAAAGGTCTAAAATAACATAACTACTAAAAGCTAAAGCCAAGGCAAAAATTGTATTCATCACAATGTCTTTACCCTTTTTTACCTTATCAGGACTACCAGCACTTGTGAGCCACTGTATTCCACCTATCACCAAATAAATCAAGGCCACTGAACCCATGCCACCCAACATTAATCTGATCAAATAAATTAAACCAGTCACAACTTCTGGCAAACCACAATTACCAGCGTCTATACAAGCTATATTATCTAGAAAACCGGCCGCTCTACCTGTTTCTGGCCAAATTAATATTAATAATAAAAATAAAAACCTAATCATTGTTGTTTATAGTAAGTCTGATTAATTCGCTCTATAAAAAG
This sequence comes from uncultured Gammaproteobacteria bacterium, assembly GCA_964533435.1. GTDB lineage: Bacteria > Patescibacteriota > Patescibacteriia > UBA1558 > GWA2-36-10 > CAZWIT01. The sequence continues at coordinate 1,970 of CAZHLU010000066.1, forward strand.
ATTAGTGTGCTCTCTATTATTTAAATCTACCTGACCATCTAAAATGCCGTCAATAAAATCTTTAAAATATTGTTCAGCTAAATTATAATCATAACCACCATACCAATTATCAGCTGCCAAAACTTGATTAGCAGAAATTACTAAATCTTGATTAGCTTTTTGTTCATTGATTAAAGAACGTAAGGCGGTTGGCCTTTTATTAGCATCTAAATAAACTTTTACCAAATCTGTACTGGCTGTTGTTTGAATAAAATTCCAGGCAGCATTAACATTTTTAGATTTCTTTGGTACTACATTAACCCAATAATCTGAATAGTATTTATCACCTTGCGCACCAGCAGGTTGGGGGAATTTAGTAATACCCCAATCAAATGAAACTCCTTTTGCTCTAATGGCATCAGCGTTATAACTATAGCCAAAAAAATAAGCTAAATTACCTTGCATAAACATATCCAAGGCATTGGGCATACTGCTGTCCCAACTATAACTAGCTAGTCCCGGCCTAGTAAAATCTGTATAAAAACCAAAAACTCTAATAAAGTTAGCAGCTGATTCAGCTTTTACATTAGGATTAAAACTACTACCCTTTACTTCTACATTGGTCTGCAGCATTAAGTTAGAAACAATATCAAAATAACGAGGGATATTGTCAGTACCACCCAAGGCTACGCCAGCTTGATATATTTTATTATCTGCACCTACTTTAGTTAATTTTGGCACCTGATCTATTAACTCTGAAAAATTAGTCATTGGCTGAGGAATACCAGCAGCTTCTAATAAATCTAAATTATAAAAAGTAATAAGTGTATCTACCGAATAAGGCAGGGCATAAATACTATTGTCTTTAATAACATTATTATAAACAACATCTACGTATTTTGATTTAACATCGCCCAGGGACAAGCCATTTATGTCCTGCAAAGAAGTAATTGTTTCCTTTTTAAGAGTGCCGGTCACTTCTTTTACTGGTATAGACATGGTGGCTGGCAATGGTGTTAATCGATCTTTATAACGATTTAGCCAGCTAACTGGTATTGCCATCACGTCTGGCCCTCTATCGTCAGCCCAAGCTTCAAGTAATTTACGTTCGTATTCTTCGTAACGTAATTGTCGATAATTAATATTAATAGTAGGATGAGTGGAATGATAAGCGCCAATTAAGGGGGCTACCTGATCTGGGCTATCCCATACTCCCCAGTACTCTAAGGTAACCGGCTGAGCCTCTGGCGGACGAGAAATACTACAACCCTGAATACCTTTACAACCAAAACCGGTGGTCATCATAAAGATGCCTAAAATTCCAAGTGTAAAAATTTTTAGCCTAGCCATTTTTCTATTTATTTTTTAAATAATCTTGTAAAAAATCCTTCAACTCTTTTCTGTCCCAAGCATATTCTAAAGTTGTTTTTAATAAATTCAAAGAGTCCCCAGTCGTAAGCCATTTACCATCTTTTATCTCCTTAGCATAAAACTTACCGCCTGATTTGATATAGCTCCTAATCGCATCAACTATCCAAAGTTCATTACCCTTGCCTAAACGTGTCTTTTTTAAAATATCAACAATCTCTTGATTTAAAATCATTCTACCAAAATCAGCCAAACAAGAAGGAGCTGTTTTAATACTTGGTTTTTCTACAATATCATCAATCTGCATTGTCTTTTTATCCTTTAGACTAACAATGCCATATCTATCAACCTGATTACGATCTACCTCTTGAACGCCTATCATCAGGTGTCCTGTTTTATAATATTCATCAATCATTTGCTTAGCAAATGGTATTTTGGACTTTACTAAATCATCTCCCCAAACATACATAAACGGCTCATCGTCTACCAAACTAGCAGCAGACAATACTGGCGTGCCATTACCATAAGGACCCTTTTGCCTAATATAGATAAAATTAGCCATTTCGGAAATCTTTTGAATCTCCTTTAATTTTTCTTTTTTACCAGCTTTAGCAAGCTCATGTTCTAAGGCCCAAGAATGATCAAAATGATCTTCCAATGGCTTTTTGTCCCACTTGGTTACTAAAATAATATCTTCAATACCGGCTGCAACCAACTCTTCTACTACCAACTGAATCACCGGTTTATCAACTATAGGCAACATTTCTTTAGGCATACTTTTCGTGGCTGGCAATAACCTGGTCCCAGAACCAGCAACAGCAATAATTGCCTTACGAATTTTACCCACTTTTCTAGAGGTCGACATTATTAATTATAATAATTTAAACTAAATATCTTTACAGGCTCTTAAAGCTTATAAATTTATAACAGTATTAACTATATTATACTAAAATT
>CAZHLU010000067.1:0-4221 GCA_964533435.1 uncultured Gammaproteobacteria bacterium
TGGTTTTATCCAGGAGCTTAGCGGAACTTGCTCTTTATCCAGCAGTTGATCCATTAGACTCAAACTCTGTTATTATGGATCCACAGATTGTGGGTAAAGATCACTATGAAGTAGCCAGAGGTGTACAAAAAGTTTTACAACGTTATAAAGACTTACAAGATATTATTGCTATTTTAGGTATGGACGAGCTATCAGAAGAGGACAAGATTACCGTTGCTCGTGCTCGTAAGATTCAAAAGTTTTTATCACAACCATTTTTCGTTGGCGAAACTTTTACTGGTAGACCTGGTGCTTATGTGCCACTTAAAGAAACTATTCGTGGCTTTAAAGAAATTTTAGATGGTAAACATGATGATAGGCCAGAGCAAGATTTTTATATGAAAGGCAGTATTGATGATGTAGTAGCTGGAAAATAATTATTACCATGGCAGATATAAAATTAAAAATTGTTACTCCCGAAAAGGTGCTGTATCAAGATACAGTTAGCCAGGTTTCGGTATCAACTATTACCGGTCAGATTACTATTTTACCTCATCATTTACCTTTGGTCAGCAAGCTTGCCCCGGGTGAGATTATTATCAAAAAAATCGCAGACCCTGAGCAAGGTCGAATGGATAGTCACAGTGAAGATTTGATGGCAGTCTCTGGTGGCTTTATTGAAGTTTTGCCTGATCAGGTTATTATTTTAGCAGACACCGCTGAACGAGCTGAAGAAATTGATGAAACTAGAGCAGAAGCTGCTAGAGTCAGGGCTCAGGAATTATTAAATACTAAGATAGTTGACGCTGAGCAGTTTGCCTTCTTTAGTGCCTCCTTAGAAAAGGAATTAGCGCGTATTAGAGTAGCTAGAAGATACAAAAAAACCAGAGGTGCTAATGTTAATCTTAATCGTGAAGAATAGTCTCTTACGATTGACTAAAGGCCTAATTAGTGCTAAACTGGAGTCCGCAAATTAAGATAAATTTAAGCTTATTTTATGGGCTATATTGTACCAAATGATCTATTAAAGGAACACGAGTGTCCCTTGGCAGTAATCAAGTGTGTTGATTTTCGTTTTAGGGTTTCTGACCAAGAATTCGTGGAAAAAGGTTTAGGCTACAAAAATTTTGATTTATATGCCTGGCCAGGCAGTGCTAAAGATGTTTTGAAAAACAATGGTTTTAAAATGTCTTTTATTGCCAACATTGTAGCTGTTTCTAAAAACCTACATAATATCAAAAAACTTTTGCTTTTGTGGCATTGGGACTGCGGTGCTTACGGTGGCAGTAAAAATTTTAATGATGCATCTCTAGAAGAACAGACTTACATTAAAGATTTGCAAACTGTCAAAGAAATGCTAGTTAAAGAATTGCCAAATGATTTAGAAATTATTATGGCTTATTCAAAATTTGTTCCACAAGGCTTAGATTATGTAGTAGTAGAATAAAATATTGATTAAAACATGTCTTAGGGCATGTTTTTTGTTTTTGATTAATATTGACTTTTTACTTAGGGCATGTTAAAATTTTTTTCCTTCTTTTAAATGTGTTTATAATTTAGAAGTCTAGATAATAGTATTTTTATTTACTAAAAATATTGTTATGTGGGCTAACTTTTAGCTCTTGTTTTTTAAACCCCGCAGTAAGACTGGTTCTCAACAGGAGGTTGTAGTTTTGGTGAATGGGCTTTATCACGCTTGTGGCGTACCTTGTATCGACGGTGCTTATTTTCATCTTTTTGAAGATGCAGTAAAAAAGATGGAGGGAGAGATTGTTGATATGATGCCACAACCTGGCGGTGCTAAGACTTTGCGTATGTCGCGTTTGTCTGCGCATGAATTTGTGCAAAATTTTGTTGGCGTATCTGTGGCTAAGCATGGCGTCAGACTCATTATTTTGGGTAACCACTTGTGTTGTGGTGCTTATGAGCGTTTTCATTTGGATCTGCCTCAAGAAGAGGAATTGCAAAAGCAGCATATTGAACGAGCAGTTCGCTTTTTGAATGATCAAGTTAGTTTGACCATTGCTCATTATCTTCTGGATGAAGATCTCGCGCCTAGAGAAAGGGAAAATTTGACGATGGTCGCAGATAGCGGCCTGGTGATCAAATCACTCTTGATCAAGCCTTTTGATATGTCAAGACGTATCACTGACCCTACTAGCGAATGTTTTGTGGAAAGAGTTTTGTAAAACAAATCACATAGTCTACTGTGCTTAGGCCAGTTCCTGTAATAGGGCTGGTCTTTTTTTGCTTTTTAATTTGATATTAGTTAAAATATTGATATGGATTTAAATAAACTAAATGAAGCTCAAAAAAAGGCGGTTACGCATGATGCTGGCCCTGTTATTTTAATTGCTGGTGCCGGTACTGGTAAAACTACGGTTATTAGTCAAAGAATTGCCTATTTGATTGAACAAAAAAAGGCTAAGCCCGAGGAAATTTTAGCTGTTACTTTTACAGAAAAAGCCGCTGGAGAAATGTTAGAGCGAGTCGATACCTTGTTGCCTTTGGGTTATGCTGATTTGTGGATTAACACTTTTCACGGTTTTTGTGAAAAAGTTTTAAAAGAGCACGCTTTAGATATTGGTGTGCCCAATGATTTTAGGGTTTTGGATAAAACCTCAGCTTGGCTTTTAGTCCGAGAAAATTTAGAAAAATTTGATTTAGATTATTATCGTCCTTTAGGTAATCCGACTAAATTTATTCATGCGCTCTTAAGTCATTTTTCCCGTTGTAAAGATGAAGTGATTTATCCAGAAGATTATTTAGAGTATGCTGATAATTTGCAACTTGATCAGGATTTAGCTATGGATCAAGAAGAAATAGCTCAAGAGGCTTTGCGCATCAAAGAGATTGCTAATGCTTATCATACTTATCAGCAAATTTTGCTTGATAGTAATGCTTTAGACTTTGGTGATTTGATAAATTATACCTTACGTTTATTTAAGAAACGTCCTTTGGTATTGAAGAGATTTCGTCAGCAATTTAAATATATTTTGGTTGATGAATTTCAAGATACTAACTGGGCACAATATGAGTTAATAAAAATTTTAGCAGAACCCAAAAATAATTTAATGGTAGTAGGCGATGATGATCAAGCTATTTATAAATTTAGAGGAGCGGCCATTGCCAATATTTTGAGTTTTCAAAAAGATTATAGTAAAAATAAAGAGCAACCCTTAACACAAATATTTTTAACTGATAATTATCGTTCCGGACAAAAAATATTAGATGTAGCTTATGATTTTATCCAATTAAATAATCCTGATCGTTTAGAATATCAATTAAAAAAATCCAAGAAGAAGTCCGGCAGTATTTTAAATAAAAAATTACTTAGTCATAGTGAGATTCCGGGCGAAGTGCAAGTCTTGGCATTTGCCGATAGCGCCGCTGAGATTGAGGGGATTGCTAATAAAATAGTAGCTTTAAAAAAATCAGATCCAAAATTATTATGGTCAGATTTTGCTATTTTAGTGCGTGCCAATGACGCGGCTTCTGGTTTTGTTAGTTTTATGCGTAAGGTAGGCTTGCCTCATCAATTTATGGCTTCACGCGGACTCTATAATCAAGATATAGTTTTAGATATTATTGCCTATTTAAAATTACTTGATAATTATCATGAATCTTCGGCTTTGTTTCGCATTTTAAGTTTGCCGCTTTTTTCTTTAGAGTCAAGAAGTATTGTGAATTTAAGTCATCTAGCTAGTAAAAAAGCCTGGAGTCTATATGCGGCTTTACAAAATTATCGTTTGCATTTGGATTTACCGGTCAATGATCAGCGGACTATTGAAAAATTTATAAGCAGTTTAAATCAACATTCGCAACTAACAAAAAACAAGCCAGTATCACAAGTAATTTATGCTTGGTTAGAAGACAGTGGTTATTTGCAACTTTTGACCTTAGAACAAAATCAATACAATCAAGAACAACTGGGTTTTTTAAATCAGTTTTATCGTAAAATTAAAACATGGGAAGAACAACATATAGGTAATGCTTCGGTGCGTGAATTTTTAACCCAATTACACTGGGAGCTAGATTCAGGGGAGCAGGGAGCCTTGGAAATGGCAGAGGATGCTGGACCAGATGCAATTAGGATAATGACGGTTCATGGTGCTAAGGGTTTGGAGTTTAAATATGTTTTTGTTACTAATTTAGTCCAACTAAGATTCCCAAGTAATGAACGACGTGACCCAATTGAGTTACCAGAAGCGTTTATTAAAGAGCAATTGCCCCAAGGTGATG
>CAZHLU010000068.1:0-4092 GCA_964533435.1 uncultured Gammaproteobacteria bacterium
AGTATTATTATCCAGAATGATTCTAACTACCATTTCCAAAGGTTTGCCTTGCAAAGCGATTAAGCGCATTAGCTTATTCTCCTTGGTTTGGAGTTTGCTACTATAAAGAGCTTGTGAGCTAATAGTAGTAAACTTACTTAGTCTTTGTCAATTATGACTTATTATCTTTTTTATGTTTTATTAGTTTTAAACTAATTATAAATAAAGTCAGAGATATTAAAGCGGATAATAAACAATATTGGCAAAGAGCTTTGATAACCCAAATTTGTAAATAGCTTAGCCAAATAGAAAATATCAGTCCTAAACTTGGTAGTATTTTTAAAGCCTTATTTGCTATTGATAATCTATAAAGTAAATATAATAGACTGCTAAAGATAATAGCCAGGTAGTAAGCAACTCCTAAGGCAGCTGTTGGGATTGGTCCAATATGAGAATAAGCACTAGTTAAAACATCTTGGCAACCGCTAATAATTGAACAGTTAATATGACCATTAAAATATTTGGCAGTTAAGTAGCTTGCATCAAAAAAACCAATACTAGCTAGAGTTATTAGCCAATAAAATATTTTATTATTTATTTTATTGTCCAAGTTTGTTTTGGAGTAGTTGTCTAAATTTGTCATAGCTATTAGGCAAGTTAGTGATTTCACCATTTATATAAATAGTAGGAGTATATTGAATATCTAATTGTTGGTTTGAACCCTGTTTCATATTACTAGCCACTCTATCTTTAGTGGCGTTTGCATATAGGTCATTTTTAAATTTATCAGTATCAAGTTGAAGGCTGCTAGCATATTCTATAAATAGAGCTTCGGTATTAGTGCTTTCAGACCAAGCGCTTTGTTTATCAAATAATATATTGTGCATTTCCCAGAATTTATTTTGGTTTCCAGCAGCTTCGGCGGCCTGGGCTGCAAGCTTGGCATTAGGATGGATACTCTCTAGGGGGAAGTATCTAAAAACAATGGCTACATCGTTATTTCAGTTGCTACTGTCAGCAGCTAATTGTTGACCGTAAAATGCTAGTGTTTTACAGGCCGGGCATTGGAAGTCACTATATTCTATTAATATTAGTTTAGCTTGAGGATCTGCTTTAACCCAGTCGTTAGCTTGAATTTTTAAAATATCAGTATTAGTTACAGTTGGGCCATTATTGGCAAGTTTGGTTGCCCCCCAGGCCAGTAGCGCTAGCGCAACTATTACCAATAACCAAAGTATTAAATTATTTTTTTTCTTCATTTTTTTAAAGATTAAAAACACGGTTTACAATGTTGTAAACCGTATCTTGAAATTTATTTTAGAGTGTCTAAAACTTTTTTAATGTCTTCGTAAGGATAAGCACCGTTTACTTTGAATTTTTTATCACCAAAGATGATAACGCTATAAGGAGTGCCTTGAGCTCCGGCTGCTTGAGCAGCAGCTGATTGGGTGCTGACTTTATTAGTATATTTTCCAGAGTCTAAACAAGTTTGAAATTTAGCTTTATCAATACCAAGGCCTGCTACTACGTCGCCTAATTGAGCGACTGTTGGCTTGCTGGCTACAAATAATTTATCCATAAAAGCCCAAACTTTGTCATTGCCACCGAGCTCACCAACACATTCAATGGCTTCAGCTTTTTTAGGAGCCTCAGGATGTAGTTGTGGTAATGGGAAATGGCGATAAGCAACTTTTACTTTACCATTATAGTCTTTTAAGATCTGATTAACAGTATCATGGAATTTAGTACAATAAGGACAATCAGCATCAGAAAATTCAATTAAGCTAATTTTAGCTTTACTGTCTCCTTTAACCCAATCATCTTTTCCGATTTGGTCAACCTTTATATCAGCTAACTGGATACCTTGGGTAGCAGTTGGTTGATTAGCAGTTGGTTGGTTGTTAGTGACAGTATTAGTTGTTTTTTGGTCGTCACCAGTTTTATCGTTTATAATCATGCCCAAGAGCACGAAAAAACCGATTATTAAAATACCAGCAATGCCAGTTATTAAACCAAATTTAAAAGCAGAGCGTGGTGGTATGCTATCAATGATAGATTTTTTTTCTTCCATAATATTATAAGTTATTTATTAAATTTTTAAAGTTTGTTAATTATAACAAGTTTTTTTAGGCTAGGCAAATTGTTTAGCTTACTTTTTTCTCTTTTAAGATATATTTTTAAAAGTATATTATTTTAACGTTAATTTTTTATTTTTTCGTGGTTGTTTTTAGTAAAATAAGCACAATTTTTGATTTAAAATAGTTTGGCTATCTTTTTTGGGTACGGGTCATTATTATTGACAAAATATTAATTATATGCTAATATATTGAATCCCCTAAAAAGGGGTTTTTAATTAGCAATATTATGAATAAAAGCCTACAATTATTGAAAATAAAGACCAAAAACGGGATAATTAGGTATTTTAGACCAGTATTTCTTTTGGCTGCTATTTCATTATTTAGCTTTCCTCATCTTACTAGTTCCCAAGCTCTAAGTGAGACTAGAAAGAGTAAATTAATTGGTCCTATTGCTTATTTATCTATAAAACCATATCAAGTAAAGGCTAGTTTGCCAGATATACCAAAAAGAGAAGCTAAACGTAATATGTTAATTACGGTAACAGCTTATTCTAGTGAACCTGGTCAAACTGACGACACACCATTTATCACAGCCTTTGGTACGCGTGTTAGAGATGGTATCGTAGCCACCAATTCTTTACCTAGAGGTACTGTAGTTAGATTTCCTGAAGCTTTTGGCGATAAGGAGTTTGTAGTAGAGGATAGAATGAATTCCAGATATTATTATCGTATGGATATTTGGATGCCAGAAAAACAAGATGCTATCAACTTTGGTGTCCAATTGTTAAAAATGGAAATATTATAAAATAAGACCTTATCTTATTATAAATACCTCGCCAGAAGCGGGGTATTTATTTTTATAGTTAATACCTATTTATTGTAATTATTTTAGGGGGAGATCGGCTATTATTTATTAGTTATCTTTTCAGGTCTTTAAAGGGTTGTGATTTTGATTAAAAACCCCCCTTATTTATTGGGGTTTTATACATTTGACAAGCTTTAAATTTTAGTATATAATACCGACACTGTTAAAAAGTAATAGAAAGGCCAAACAAAACAATCATGTTAAATCGTTTAAACAAATTAAAATTTTAGTGGATTTTAAGCGAAATTTGGTCGACTTGGAGTCCGCTGCTGGCGGATTTTTTGAATGCCAAAATTAGTGGCTGATAAGTAGTTTTTTAAAGGTAGGCCTTAGAGCGACCCTTAAAGAACTACTTAGTGGTCAGTAATGACAAGTAAATTGACAACTGAATATAACATTAATACAACAACATGTTATTTAATTTAATTATATTGTGTTAATGAGCATCTAAAAAAATATTTTTGCAAGTTTAAAAAAAATTTCCACTAAAAATTTCTAAAATTTTTGGTGGTTGCTACAAGGGTATATGGTGGATGCCTAGACATCAAAAGACGATGAAGGACGTAGCAATCTGCGATAAGCTTCGGGGAGGTGATAAGCAACCTTTGATCCAGAGATTTCCGAATGGGGAAACCCTCTTGCCGGAAGGGCAAGAACCACTAGCTGAATTCATAGGCTAGTAGGAGACAACCCGGGGAATTGAAACATCTTAGTACCCGGAGGAAGAGAAAGAATTAATGTACTAATTAAAATTAGGGGCAAATTTATTTGTCTTTAGTTTTAATTAGTATCTCGATTCCCTGAGTAGTGGCGAGCGAAACGGGAAGAGCCTAAACTTTAAGTAAGATAAACTATTCTGACTTTTAGCCGCAAGGTTAAGAGGAGGGATAGTGCAATGGCCGTAAGCCTAACACTGCTTAGAGCGTCATAAGAGGTTATCATTTTGGTTTTTACGGAGCCAATACTTGATTGTTAGTAGTTTAGTCGAACAGTCTGGAAAGACTGGCCAAAGACGGTGATAGTCCGGTAAGCGAAAAGCTATTATAACAAGCGATAATTTTCTTGAGTACCACGAGACCGGAGAAATCTTGTGGGAAGTCAGCGTCACTATGCGCTAAGGCTAAATACTTTTGGTGATCGATAGTGAACTAGTACCGTGAGGGAAAGGTG
>CAZHLU010000069.1:0-3895 GCA_964533435.1 uncultured Gammaproteobacteria bacterium
TTATTTCAAAAATACCAGCCAGTAAGGCAAGTAATAGTGCATATTTAACATGCAAAATACTTAAACCAATATAAACGGCCGTAAAAATAATAGCCGAAAGTAGCAATTGACCTCTGAACCAATAACCAATTCTTAGTTGCATTTTATCAACTAATTGTTTGACATAAACTCTATTTTTAGCTGGAGTCAAAGCTTCAATAAATTTCTTATTAGCATCTTCTTCAACGGTCAAATAAAAAGTAATAACTAAAATTGCAAAAAAACTAATAATACCACCAAATAGAGAGCTAACAAAACCAAATAAACTTGAGCTAGCCTGACTTAACCACTTGGTAACTTCAGCCAAATTTGGTCCTGTGATAGCACTAACATTGTCACCTGGTAAACGATTTAAATCTTTTAACCAGTGATTGATTTTATAGTATAAATCTGGAAAAGCTCGAGACATATCCTTAATTTGTCCAACAATCGGACCAGTAAGCAGATAAATCACTCCCCCGACTACTAAAATAAATACAATGTACACCAAAACTAAACCGAGGGCTCTAGGTATTCTAAACCTGGTCAAATAATCCACCCACGGATCAAAAGCAGCTGATAAAATAATGGCTACAAAAAATAAAGCCAGAACGTCTTTAACTAAAAATACCAAAACTAATAATAATACTATCCCCATAAAGCGCCAGATAGTGTCATTAGTAATGGCCAATTGATTGTTATTTGGCATAATTTTAATTAATTATTATTTTAAAATTTTTAAAAATTTATTATCAGTATTAAACGGTCCAATAATTGCTAAATTGCTCTGTGGCCAGGTAATAATATCTTTAGCTAACTTATTTACCTGAGCCAAGCTCACTGACTCTAACTCTTTTAAAGTAACATTCAAATCTTTAATTGGTTGACGCCACAATTCTTGAGCAGATAAAAAGCTTAAATAACTATGTGAACTTTCTAAACGTAAAATTAAACGACCGCGAATATTATCTTTAGCTTGGCGTAATTCTGCTTCTGTCACACCTTCTCTTTGCACTTGATTTAATTCTTCTTTAATAGCCTCTAATGCTTCATAAATTTTATCTTTATTTAAGCCTGCATGTACAGCCATTAAACTAATATCTTCATAAGCATTGACCTCTGCCCGAATAAAATAACATAAACCAGCACGTTCTCTAATTTTGATAAACAACCTAGAACTCATGGTGCCGCCTAAAATATTAGCTAGCAACTGCAAAGCTAAAAATCGTTTATCAGTTCCAGGCATAGTTCTAAAACCAAGCATCAATTGCACTTGTTCTACTTCACGATTAACTAAAGCTAAAGCAGGCTTTGTTTGTTTAGGAATTCTAACTGGCTTAATTGTAACCCGCGCTTGTTTTTTGCTAATTGGAAATAATTTATCTAAAAGACGCAAAAATTTTACTTGATCAAAATTACCAGCTACGCCAAAAACAGCATTACCATGATAATAATATTTTTGATAATAATTCCACAAAGATTGCCTTTTTACTCCCCTAATAATCTCCCTGGTACCAGCAATAGAACGACCTAAAACAGAACCTTGATACAATAAATTTTCAAAAACATCATCAATATACATTAAAGGGTTATCTTCATACATATTAATCTCTTCGATAATCACCCCTTTTTCTCTCTCTATTTCTTCAGGGTCAAGTTTAGAATTATGTAACATATCAGAAAGAGTATCCATGGCCATAGGTAAATGACCATGGTCAGCCATCACATAATAACCAGTATGTTCTTTACCGGTAAAAGCATTATATTCCGCGCCTACACTATCAAGCTCTCTAGCAATATCAGCAGTATGTGGACGAGAAGGTGTACCTTTAAACATTAAATGCTCAATAAAGTGAGAAACACCACTTAAATGAGCTGGTTCTTGCCGAGAACCAACTTTGTATAATACTTCAAAGGTAGTGGCCTGTGTATCCTTTTTAGGAACTAACAAAACTACACTGCCGTCTTTCCTTACTAAACGTTTAAACATATATTATAAAATAACTAAAAATTAAATTTGCTTTCTAAATAAGCTTGCAATTCAGCAATAGCTATTCTTTCTTGTTGCATAGTATCACGATCACGCACAGTCACCTTTTTATCTTCTAAACTTTCGAAATCAACTGTTACACAATAAGGTGTACCAATTTCATCCTGCCGGCGATAACGTTTGCCAATACTTCCAGTTTCATCATAAACGCTATTCCACTTTTTCTTGAGATCCAATAAAATACTGCGTGATAATTCTGATAAGTTTTCTTTTTTAGATAAAGGTAAAACTGCAACTTTAATTGGTGCAAGCTTGTAAGGTAAACGTAAAACCACTTCTGCATCTTTAATTGATTCAGTAGTAGTACTACGACCACCCTGGACTTCATCATAAGCCGCGCACAAAACCGCTAACACTGTCCGATCTAATCCTAAAGAAGGTTCAATAACATGAGGAATAAATTTTTCTTTTGTAATTGGGTCAGTATAAGACAAATCAGCTCCTGAAAATTGCTGGTGTTGTTTTAAATCATAATCAGTACGATAAGCTAGGCCGTATAATTCTTTTTGTCCAAAAGGAAATTTATATTCAAAATCAATAGTACGCTTAGAATAAAAAGCCCTGTCTTTTGCAGAAATTTCATGTTCTACTAAATCATCTTGGGATAAACCTAAAAATAGACACCAAGCTTTCATCACCTTTTGCCATTCCCCAAAATGTTTTTCCCAATCTTCACTCTTAATAAAATATTCTATTTCTAATTGATCAAACTCGCGAGTTCTAAAAATAAAATTTTCAGTAGTAATTTCATTACGAAAAGCTTTACCAACTTGTGCAATACCAAAAGGTAACCTAAGACGCATGCTGTCCAAAACATTTTTAAAATTAACAAAAATACCACCAGCTGTTTCCGGACGCAAGTAAGCAACATTGGCACTATCTTCAACTGGTCCTAAAAATGTTTTTAACATCAAATTAAACTGTCTAGAATCAGTAAGTTCACCACCACAGTCAGGACATTTCAAATCTTTAGGAGCACGAGGTTTTGATTTATTATAAGCTGGCTGTAAACCTTTATCTTCTAGCAGATGATCCTGACGAAAACGATGATGACATTTTTTACAATCTACCAAGGGATCGGAAAAATTTTCTAAATGACCTGAAGCTTCCCAGACCTTAGGATTCATAATAATAGCAGCGTCCAGTCCTACCATGTCTGGCCTATTAGTTACAAACATCTGCCACCATGCCTGTTTTATATTATTTTTGAGTTCCACACCCAAAGGGCCGTAGTCATAAGCTGCACTTAAGCCACCATAAATCTCGGAAGAAGGATAGATAAATCCTCGTTGTTTGGCTAAATTTACAATTTTATCAAATTTATTTTCTGCTGCCATAATAGCTTTAAAACTGATTAACTAATAACGAAATTATAACTAATTAACCGCCATTTATCAAGAATTGACTAAATGACGGTCTTATGTTTTAAAAATATTTATTACTTTAATAGCCTTGTACTTTTTTAACAGTAATCTTACCACCCACATCATACATTATAATATCACGCCGACCAACCTTGCCAGTTAATAAAAAGTTAGCTAAAGCATCGTCTACTCTTTCTTGAATTACACGACGTAAAGGCCGAGCGCCAAAAACTGGATCAAAACCAATAGTAGCCAGTTCTCTTTGGGCTTCTTCAGTAATTTCAAAGAAAATACCTTTAGATTCTAAACGTTGCTTAACTTGTTTAATCATCAAACCAGTAATCTTAAATATTTCTTCGGTATTTAGGGGCTTGAAAACAATCACTCCGTCAAAACGGTTAATAAACTCTGGACTAAAAATCGGCCTGATTTCATTTTTAATTAAATCATCTTTAAAACTATC
>CAZHLU010000070.1:0-3667 GCA_964533435.1 uncultured Gammaproteobacteria bacterium
TTGCTCTTATGAACAATGCCGGCAAGTTTTCGTAAAGCTTGACTCATTAACCTTGCTTGCAAACCCATATGAGAATCCCCCATATCACCCTCTATTTCTGCTTTAGGAACTAGGGCCGCTACTGAATCAACCACAACCACGCTAACACTATTTGAACGCACTAAAGTTTCTACTATTTCTAAGGCTTGCTCGCCGGTGTCTGGTTGTGAAATTAATAATTCATTAATATTAACACCGATACGACGAGCATAATCTGGATCTAGAGCGTGCTCAGCATCTACAAAAGCCGCAACACCACCTTGACGCTGCGCTTCAGCCACAATGTGTTGCGCTAAAGTAGTTTTACCTGAGGACTCTGGTCCATAAATTTCTATTACCCTGCCCTTGGGCACACCGCCAACACCAAGCGCTAAATCAAGAGACAAACAGCCGGTACTGACCGCCTCAACATTCATAGCTTTGGCATCCCCTAAACTCATAATTGCTCCATCACCAAAACGACTACGAATTTGCTCTATCGCCTCAGTTGTTGCCCGATCAAAATTGTGTTTTACTTTTTTATCTGTTGCCATATTTTTTCCTTGTCTAGCAAACTGCCCGTGTTAATCCAAGCCTGCTATAAATAATTAATCTAAATTTTCCCGCAAAATTACTACTTGTAAATAACGGGTTCGACTATGTTTCTTTTTAGCACTTATTTCCAAATTATTCAAGCCAAGTGCTAAGTTAATATTTTTTTTAAAATATCCTTGATTATCCAAAAGAACTTGTTCACCATTAATATTTAATTGCACCTCTGGTTCTGTTTGACCACTGATATCAATACTAGCATCTATTGTTTTATGATTATTGCTTGGCTCCAATAGTACTAGTTTTGGAGCCTGAACAATATTAAATATTTCCCAAACTAAATAACTAAGAAGAGCGCCGGCTACAAGCACAATCATTAACCAACGCAACAAATATGGCCTTAACCATGTTAAGTTAAAACGTTTTTTTTCGGTCTTACCAATCTCTTCTATTTTTTTATTAATATTTTTTTCAATTTGAAAATCTACTAACAAACCATCTGTATCAAGAGCCAAAACTTTGGCATATTTTTTTAACCAAGCCCTAGCATAAATATCTCCTGGTAAAGATTGATACTCTCCGGCTTCAAGTAATTCTAAATATTTAAGTGGTATGTTTATTTTTTTGCTAATATTGGCCAATTCTAAACCCATGTCCAAACGTGTTTGTTTGATCTTTTCTGCTAAGGTTTGCGAACGATTAATATTTTTTTGTTGCCAACTAGCCATATTAAAATTAATTTTAATCACTATCTGCTAAAACTTTTTCTTCTTCATCATCAGATTCATCAACGTCATCCTCTTCTGTTTCATCTAGGGATGAACTAAAATTATTTTCTAAATCATCCTGAGAAATTAAAACTTCACGAGCCTTAGCACCTTGTGCCTGACCAACTACCCCTTGTTGTTCCAAAGAATCAAGTAGACCAGCTGCTCGAGCATAACCTATTCGCAAACGCCTTTGTAATAAAGTAGCTGAGGCTTTACCACTCCTAACTACAATTTCTTTTGCTTCTTCTAATAATTCGTCAGATCTATTTTCACGACCCATACCCATAACACTGCTGCCTGCCATCTTTTCAGTGACATCATTATTATAACTTGGCTCTCCTTGTTGTCTTAAAAATTCAGTAATATCATTTATTTCTTCATCGGTAACATAAGCACCTTGGATACGCTTAACTTTAGAAGATTCAGTTGTCATAAATAACATATCACCTTTACCTAAAAGTTTTTCCGCTCCCGATGAATCAATAATAGTACGAGAGTCCATGGCTGAAGCTACAGCAAAAGCAATGCGCGATCCAATATTAGCCTTAATCAAACCAGTAATAACATCGACTGATGGCCTTTGAGTAGCTAAAATCAAATGAATGCCCGCTGCTCTACCAAGTTGAGCCAGACTTACTACTGCTGCCTCTACTTCTTTGGAGGCCAAGGACATCAAAGCTGCAAACTCATCAATAATAACCACCAAATAAGGCAAACGATTAACAATCACAGCCTTATTATAGGCGTCTAAATTTCTTTTATTAGCAGCTTGTAATAATTTATAACGTTCTTGCATTTCTTTGACCACCCAACGCAAAGAGTTAATAATTTTATCAGTGTCATTAAGAACAGGGGCTAGTAAATAAGGAATGTCTTTATAAGCCGACAACTCCACTCGCTTAGGATCTATTAAAATAAATTGCAAGTCCGCTGGCGAGTTTTCATAAATTAAACTTAAAATAATGTTATTTACACAAACTGACTTACCAGAACCAGTAGAGCCGGCAATTAATAAATGTGGCATACTTGCTAGATTAGCCATAATCGGCGCACCAGAAACATCTTTACCTAAAACTATATATAAATTACCTTTGCGCTTAGAATAAGCTTGGCTTTCTAAGATATCTCTTAATTTCACTGTGGCTACGCTTTGGTTTGGCACTTCAATACCCACTAAAGACTTGCCTGGAATCGGGGCTTCCATACGAATTGGATGCGCTGCTAAAGCTAGGGCTAAATCATTTTGCAAAGTTAAAACTTGTGCTAAGCGCACACCTTCGGCTGGACGCAATGTGTATTGAGTAACAGTCGGGCCAACGTTCACTTCTCCCATTTCTACTGAAATACCAAAATTTTCAAAAGTCTTTTTTATCTTCTGCATATTAGCATCAATATCACCTGAGTCTGGTTTACTAGTCGAGCCTTTAAGCAAATCAATTGGTACTACAATTTTTTTGGAGTTAGTTTTTCTACTACCCGTAGTTGCCCCTTCAGCTTCATCTTCTTCATCGTCTTCTTCAAGTGTTTCTTCTTTTGTATTCTCTGAATATTTATCTGTGCCCGTTTCTAATTCTGCACTATCAAATTCTTCTTCATCCTCTTCTTCACCAGCATCATCAATCACGGGCATTACTTTTTCTTTTAATAAGCCCAGTGATTTTGTTTTTTCGTGCAGATCCTTAAATGAAGTATTAAAGGCTAAAAAGAGACCAACTAAAAATAATCCTAAAAACACTAATAGGCTACCCCAGAACCCTAAAAATTTGGTAAGCAACCAACCCATGCCAAAACCACAAGCGCCGCCGCCTTGTCCAGAACTAACAATTTCTTTAAAGGTAAAATCGGAAACAAAAAAATTAAGTAAGCCAGTAAGTGAAAAAATTAAAATAAATAAACCAATGTAGGTTATGATTTTTATTTTATGATCCGGGCTTTTGAGCAACCAATAACCAACTAACAATAATAATAAAATAAATAACCAATCTGCCCAGCCAAATAAAAAGCCTAAACCATAGCTCAATCCCTGCCCAAAAGGACCAGCTAGATTAAATAAAGACAAAACCGACAAGAAGGCGATTAAGAAAACAATAATAGTAAAAATTGCCCCTTTAGTATTGGGGTTCATGTTAAATGTTTCAGCTTTGACTAGATCTAGGGGCTGATTTTTTTTGTTATTTTTTGCCATAAATGACTAATAAAAATCGTTAAATCGTCTATATTTTATCACGTTTTAGAAAAAAAATAAACAAAAAACCCCTTGCTTAGAAACAAGGGGTTTTGTTGTTATTTATTTACCTTGACAGCCTGTCCCAGCTGGTATTTTACGG
>CAZHLU010000071.1:0-3583 GCA_964533435.1 uncultured Gammaproteobacteria bacterium
GTACCAGCATTTAATGATACTGACAAACCGCCTGATGGGATAATAACAACAGAACCAGTACCGGTGATAGCAGTCAAAGCAGACTCAGCACCAGTGATTGAACTGCCATCGCTGTAACCAGATAAACTGGTAGCATTGATAACAAATTCAGTTCTAAAGTTATTAGCTGTCAAAGCAGCGTCGTTAGCAAATGGACGTTTGGTAGTACCATCAATATAATAGGTGGTAGTACCCATCTTTACTAATGATCCGGTTGGATACATAGTAGCAAGATCTGATCCAGTGCTGCTATAGCTGGATGAAAAATATCCAGGGATAACATCTTGGACTCTAGTTGCCCAGTTTGCACCATATAAGCTAACAGCTACAGCTTCTGAAGGAACCCAGCGTAAAACGCCACCTGGTTCAACTGCAAAAACCTTAGCAGTATTAGCGTGGGTGACCAATTTGGTACCAGGACGGTAAGTTACCGCACCTTTGTCTGGATACATGTCTAATTCTGAGACTGGAACTCTAACAACTTTGTCGAAGTTAGAAAACCAAGTCATATAGGTTTTGGAATCGGGGAAAACCGATTTTGTACCATCAGCGTTGACAACGTAAACAGCAGCACCAGATTGACCTTGTAAAGCTAGCAAAGAGCCAGCTGGATAGCTACCAGCAGCTTTGGCAGCACTTGGTAAACCAAGTGACCAAGCAGCAGTGATAACCATCATCGAATACACGAAAAATTTCTTAAATAAACTCATGTTTAGTTTTAATTAATAAATGTTCTTCATATTTTTCTAAAGGCAAGTTCCTAAGCACCTCGCTAAACCTTAGCAAAGCCAAACCAAATTTTTTGACACCCTCTTTTTTGAAGAGCCGACCTTTCTGGTCATCAAAAGCCTTGGGCTTAGTCTTTTCACTTTAAAAATCTATAAAAGAACACCAAATTAGATACTCTCTTTGCCGTACGGACATTGAGAGCTTCCCTAAGTCGCGCGCGATTTAGCGATAAGCTAGGGACAAGTGACACTGTAGTATCTCTACAGGAGCATTTGCCCCTATCCTACCTTGTGGCTGACTAAGCCACCTTCGCTTGCAACTTCGGAAATTTTTTGATTAATAATTAATTTATTAAATTACTATTATCTATTAACTCTGTTTGAATACCATCCTCTGCCTTAATATCCAAGCTACTATCAGGCAATACTTCTTCTCCGCCATCTGACTTGATAATACTATTAGTAGTAGTTGGCTTGGTAGAATTAGTGGTAATCAATGGTTTAGTACTAGTAGGAACAACGCTTGGTTTAGTACTAGCTTCATCGGCAATAGCTTTAATTTGTTTTAAAACAGTTTCGGTTGTTTTGGTAGCTACTTTAACTTCAGCAATTTTATCTAATGAATCTTTTAAAGCACCTTGATCTAAGAGATTTTTAGCTTCATTTAAGCCATCGGCTGCCTGTTGACCACTATTTTTCAAAGCATCGGTACCGGATAATATTTGACCATCAACTTTGATATTTTTGATATTAAGTTCACTCTTAACATCGGCATTTTCTACTTTTTCTACTTTTTCTTTAGTAGTTTGTACTTCTGAAGATAAATCTTTGATTTCTGAATCAAGTATCTTGATAATAACCTCAGTTACATTTTTTAATTCTTGAATCTTAGGGTTATCAGTACTTAATTGAGCACTAGAACTAGTAGCATTAATTGTTAAGTCTTTATTAGCGTCCTGCTTAACAGCTTCAGCTACTACCTGCTCGTGTACTTCTAGGGCCAAGCTAACGGCTGAAGTTTTGGCCTCTTGATTTACTTTTTTAGCACTATCTAACACTTCGCTAATAACTTGATCTGGAGAATTGTTTGATTTACTTTCTAGATTAGAGGCCACTTCTTTAGCAGAGTTAGTAAGCTTTTCAGCAAGCACTACTACAGCTATAGGATCAGTTTCTTCTTTGGCAACCTTTAAAGAGGTATTGGCAGCGGCTACGTCTTTTTCTAAATATTTAGCAGCTTGTTTAATAGCCTTTTCTTTTTGAGCGTCGTTTTGTGTATTATCTTCATTTAAGATCTGATCCATTTCATCAAGACGAGTATTAATATGTTTGATATGAATTTCAGTTTCTTTGACTGGACTCATGGTCAAAGTGACTTCGGCTTTTTCTAGAGATCTTTTAACTGGCCACAACATTTCGCCTGGCACTGAAGCCTGAGCAGCTAAACTAATACCAGAACCTAAAGATATTACCAAAAACATAGCAATTAATTTGCTAGCCGATTGCATTACCTTAACACCAAAAGTCAAACCAAAAATACCAAAACGCTCACGCCACTCTAACTTTTGAGCTTGACGCATGCGATTTTGGGCATTGATATCCAACAATAAATTGTACTTAGTAGCTTGCACCCAGGTATAATCTGGCTGTAAATCAGGCAAGTCTTTAAGTTGGTTTAATTTTTTACTAATAATCATAATATATTATTTGTTGGCTAATTCTTTTAGCTTGATAGTGGCGCGATGAATTAAGACGCGCACATTATTTTTATCTTTTTGTAAAATACTCGCAATGTCTTCAATAGACATATCCTCTACATAACGTAAGAGTAAAACTTCTTGATATTCTGCTTTTAAGGATTTTAATTGTTTGAGCAATTTTTCTGAATCCAATGATTTATCTAAATCTTCTGTTTTATCATCGATCAAAGCTTCGTGTTTAGTTTCGTCTACATAGTCCAAAGGTAATTCTTGACGATAAGCCCGACGATAATAATCTATAATAGAGTTACGAGCTACTCTAAAGATAAAGGCTTGAAAATTTTGAATATCCTTTTTATCAACTAAGTGCTGCCAGACTTTTAAGAAAATCTCTTGTGTTAGGTCTTCGGCAACCTGCTTATTTGATACTTTAATAAAGACAAAACGGTAGATGCGAGTCACATACTGGTCGTAGAAAAAAGAAAAAGCGTCAGAATCGCCAGACTTGAGCTTTAAAAAAACGATTTTTTCTTGTAAATTGTACTTCCAGTTGCTCATAAATAGAGACGTAATATAAGGCTAAATATTACACTAAAATAACTATAAAAACAAACGAAAAATGGCTTATTCCAAAATATGTGTATTATATTTTGTATAGTATAACACAAAATTAAATATGTGTAAACCCCTACAAATAGCCTATTTAGTTGCTAAAAATAGCTAAAAATTTAAAAAAATCAGCGCTAAAAAACATACAAATTAATCGTCATTCTGGAGAAAAATTGAGTCGACTACAAACGATCGGTTCGTACAAATAAATCCCCCTGAGTAACAATTAGACCCTACTAAATTTATCTCCATCCGCCATCCGCCAACCGCCGGTTGGCGGAGGCGGAAGACAGATATATAAGTCATTCAAAATAATGATGAATAATAATTTTTTTATTGTTTTTTTTCTGATTTAGGTGTAGAATATTCTATACTTAAATGCTATTTTATGGAAAATATCATCAGGTTGTCTGTTTCCGAGGCTGCTAAACTTTTTGGTGTTTCCACCAAAACTATTAGACAAGCTTTGAAAAATCAAGAATTAAAATATATTGTAGTTAAAGGACG
>CAZHLU010000072.1:0-3573 GCA_964533435.1 uncultured Gammaproteobacteria bacterium
GTATCTCTTTCTAAAATAGCTAGTTCGTTTTTATTATTTTCTAAAACCGCCTTAACCATAAAACGAATTAATTCTTCTTGGATTTTTAAATTTTGCGATAAATCAGTAAAAGCCATTTCCGCATCCATCATCCAAAATTCAGTTAAATGACGTCTGGTCTTGGATTTTTCTGCTCGAAAAACTGGACCAAAATCAAAAACCCGACCATGGGCAAAAATAGCTGCTTCTAAATAAAGCTGGCCACTTTGAGATAAATAGGCAGTTTCATCAAAATATTTAATAGCAAATAATTCGGTAGTGCCTTCACAAGCATTAGGAGTTAAAATCGGTGAATCAATCTTAATAAAATTATTAGCAGCCATAAAATCATAGTTGGCCTTAATCAAAGTATTACGCACCCTTTGAATAGCCCACTGCCGACTAGACCTAAGCCATAAATGACGGTTATCCATCAAAAAATCAATGCCATGATCTTTTTTAGCAATTGGGTACTCTTCGGCAATGGCAATAAAATCAAAATCACTTACTTGAATTTCATATTCTTCTTTTTTGGGATGCTTTGTCACCTTGCCACTAACAGTAACTGAAGTTTCTAAAGTAACATCTTTTACTTGTTCCCATTTTTTTGGATCCAAAGTATCACTATTTAAAATAGCTTGCACAAAGCCGGAACCATCACGTAATTGCCAAAAAGCAATCTTGCCCGAAGAGCGAAAATTAGCCACCCAAGCTTGAATACTTACTTCTTGATTAATATTTTTGGCTAAATCTATTATTAAAACTTTTTCCATAAAATTTAAAAAATTATGTTCTAATCATACCTAAAAACAAGCTTTAGTTCAAGCCTAAAATAAGCTCTTTGTTGCCCCCCTTGACAAAATCAAAATTATATGATATGATAATCAATCATTAAGTTCATCAACTCAGTGGGGATGTTCGAAGTAAAAGAGTCGTCCTGGACACATGTTCAGGAAAAATCAAGGTGAAAACTTTGACTTGGTCCTATTAGTTAGGCAAAAGGGCCACGCCGAAGTCTGTTGTGAAGAATCGTCCTTTGGTTGACGGGAAACCGGAAATCATTGGAACATCCTTGGTCAGGAGAAACAAAGCGACCCACAACTAATCTTGGACTAGCTTCATGCCATCCCCGCCCCTTTCTGAGGTTTTCGAACCTCAGAACTAATGCGTCCTACGGGGTACAGACGCGACTGCATGACGGGCTCCCCAACCTGCGGAATTTTTTTGGACTATGCATACGCATGGCCCACCACAGGTCTAAGCCAGCCCGAAAGGCCTTATCTTTTTTGATGAGGCCTTTTTCTTTTTAAAAAATTTGACCAAGTAAAAAAATCCTGATTAAATTATGGAGACGATTTGCCCTTTTCACCAACTTAGGAGCAACAAGATGAGCAACATCGATGCTTTGGCTCAAACTCTTGAAAAACTTCGCTTTCACCCTAATACTATTCGCTACATTCTCCAGCAACTAGAGCTAAATGGTCAAGTTGATCTGGTAATTACTCACCTACCTTTGGGTGAATATGAAATCCGTTCACAAGACGGTCAAAAACTTGCTATTACTATTATTTTAAGAAAGCCTGCTCCTTGAACCGTCACAAAAAGTGACGGTTTTTTTATAATTAAAAAAGCTTACCCCGAAGGGCAAGCCAAAATTGTTTGAGCTATCTCATGATTTTAAGAAGGGTTTTTTACCAAAATCTCAACTGAGATCAAAAATTTACCAATTCTATCTGCTAGCCACTTAGGGACAAAACGATGATCATTGGGCAAGGGCCAAATCTCTACAATTTGATCACTAGATGATGACCAGCTACGATTTTGCGTTAAACGCAATAATTTCTGATAAGTATCATCATCAACCTGATATTCAATATTCAAATCCTTAAATAAAATTATAACACCATCTATAGAGTCTTGATAGAAATGCAGTCTCAAGCCTTGCTTGGGCAACATAATATTACATACATGAAAAAAATCAGTCCTGCGCCTAGTATCCACACAAACCTCCTTGTGAGAGCTATACTCAAACTGGGAAATAACAATGACTGCTAATTATAAACATTAAAACGATCTTTTGTAAAGACCGTTTTAATAATTTAATTGCTATTTACAAAAAATTAAATACGTTTAATAAATTTTAGAAAAGCATAAGCAATAAAACCACCGAGCAAAGCACTAACTAACTGCGGCCAGCTCATTAATTGCGCAATTCTATTTACAATCGCTGGTGTTTTTATAAATAAATTAGCAATAGCCGAAGTAGTGCTCCAAATAAAAATAAACTTAACTACACTTGCTAAGGCAATGCCTAACCAAAAATTCTTTTGATAAAAATAAGAAAAAGTTACTACTAAAACAATGTTAGAAAGCATTATAAAAGGAACAATTGGAATCATGACTGGCAATAATAATCCTGCCAATAAAGCCATAATACTTGGGATAAAGCAAATTGGCAAAGCCTGTTTTAAACCCAACATCACCACTGCAATAAATAACAAAGCGTTAATAATTGGCCCAGTTACTTGCTGCAAAGGAAAAAGTGGTGCTACTAAAGCAATGCCCAAAATAGACACCCAAGTAACTAAAGAATTAGTTCTAACTTTATCAACTGCTATAGCTCTAATATTATCCATAAAAAATTTATTAAATTCTATTTAACAGGGTAAACTTCCTTCTTTTTGGGAGCATATTGAGTATGGGCTATTTTGTGCACATTCTTATGATCAGCCAAAAAATCTTGATACAAAGTTTTGACAATTACACTATCTTCCGCTCGACGAATATCTTTACTAGCATCAATATCATATAAAGCTTGCGCTCGTTTTTTTCTAATTTCAGCACTAACTGGCACTGGCTGACCACCGCCACCAATACAACCCCCTGGACAAGCCATTACTTCAATATAATCATATTTATGAGGATCTTTGGCAAGTTCTTCAATAATTTTTTTACCATTAGACATTTGATTAACAACTGCTACTTTAATTGTCCTTTCCCCAATTTTAACTTCTGCTTTTTTAAAACCTTCTAAACCCCTAACATCTTTAAATTCGACATTTTCTAAACGTTGTCCAGTTAATTTAAAATAAGCTGTTCTCAAAGCTGATTCCATGACACCACCAGAAGCGCCATAGATAACGCCAGCGCCCGTAGGAATACCTAAAGCTGGATCTAGCTCTTCTGGCTTAATATCCTTTAGATCAATATTTTTTTGTTTAAATAGCCAAGCAAGTTCTCTAGTAGTCATCACATAATCAACTGGCTTTACACCATTGATTTTAAATTCAGGTCTTTCAATTTCGTATTTTTTGGCAACACAAGGCATAACCGATACAACGATAATATCCTTAGGATTAATGCCTTGTTTTTGTGCCCAATAAGTTTTAATCAATCCTCCCATAATAATTTGCGGCGAACGAACAGTGGTTAAATACGGGACTAATGTTGGTTCAAAAAATTCAATATATTTTACCCAAGATGGACAACAAGCAGTAAACATTGGTAATTTTCCACCAGTTTTAATCCGCTCAACCAACTCTTCAGCTTCTTCCA
>CAZHLU010000073.1:0-3212 GCA_964533435.1 uncultured Gammaproteobacteria bacterium
ATCTAACTAATTATGATAATTTAAACCAAATACCTGTAAAGGCTCTTAAAGATTATAAATTTATAACAGTATTAACTATATTATACTAAAATTTAACTAAAGTGTAAATCTATTATTTAATCTTTTAGCTATAAGCAAGAGGCCTAATTGTATAAAAAATAAAACACTTAAGTCATTCTTGAAATATGGCACGTCAACTAAGCCCTGGACAAACCAAGTAAGCCACATGAATAGTAGCGGCCAAAATAAAATTTGATTATTTTTAAATAAAAATTTAAATTCGCGTATTATGAAAAATAAAATAGCCAAAAAACATAATAAGCCTAAAATTCCTAATTCGCTCCAAAAATTTAAAAATAAATTATGAGGATATAAATATATTTCCAACCAATCTACATGATGATAAGGCACCATGTTTAATTGATAAGCGGCTAGTCCTGCCCCGGACCACCAGTGATCCTTTAACATTAAAAATGTTTCCTGCCATTGACTACTACGTATTTCCAAAGAGCTAGCTGCTAAATTTAATTGCGGTTGAAATAGTTCTTGTCTAAACTTTAAAGCTAGCGGATGTTTAAACCATAAAACTAATAAAACAAATAAAATAAATGTGTAGACTATTCCTCTGATTCTAAAACTATAATGGCTTTGCAAAAATTTATTAACTAAATAAGCACCGTAAACCATTATACTAAAAATAACCCCCGCTATCGCACCTTGGCTCACTGTCCACCAAATTAACAAAAAACCCACAAAAAATAAGGCTAAATATAAATAATTATGTCTACGCTCTACTAAATATAGGCCGGCAAAAAAAGCTGTAATAGGCGCTACCAAAAGACTCAAAGCATTAGGATAAGAAAAAATCGTTGTTAAACGCCTTACATTAGGAAGGTCATAGGCTAGAGGCAAATTCCAGCCACTAAAATTTTGATAAATAGCTACTATAAATAAGCCTAGTAATAATAAACCAAAGGACTTAATAACTAATTTTAGGTCTGCTTGATCTTTTATCAAATAAATAAAAATAATAAAAAATAAAATTGGTTCCAAAAAATAAGCTCTCCACAAACCAAGAGCTGTTAAAGTTGGATTATGCAGACAAGCAATAATGCTAATAATTAACCAAATTGAAATTAAATAGCGCCAAATTTTGGGTACCAAGTTTTCAGCTGACTTGTCAAATAGCCAATTAATTCTTGAAAATCTCTGCTCTTTTATTAACCAAATAATAAATAGCCACCAAATCATTATCTCTAAAAAGGTTGTAGGCAAACCAACTAGATCAAAGCGCCATAAATAACTTGGTAGTAAAATAATAATCAAACACAAACCGTAAATGGGGCGGCGCCAACTTAAACTAATAAAACCTAATTGAGCAATAAAGCCTAAAATAATATTAAACATATTTGTCCTTTCCTAAAATAAGCCTAATTTTATTTTTATCAACTGCTTTAAATAAAAATAATAAAACAAAATAACTAAGACTAACTAGCACTACTAATAAAATAACTGGCAAAAATCTAAATTTATAAAACAATAAAAAAACAACTATGGCCGCCAGCAGACTGCGTACTAATACTAAATTACTTAATTTAATTTTAATTTTTTTACTTACCAGGCGCCACGCCCAAAACCAAATTAAACTTTCAATCAAAACTGTAATAATAGCTGCTGCCCAATAGTAATATTTCGGTATAAAAATAAAATAAGCCCCCAGACCAAGCACAGCTGCCAGTAGATAATACTTAACCATGGCCCTTTGTAGACCCATGGCTACCACTAAATAAGTAAACATTGTGCCAAAAAATATAGCCGCTACAGCCAAAATAAGTACATTTAAAATAGCACCCGCTAAAGCAAATTCTTGTCCCGTTAATAAAATCATAATTGGCTTACTGGCTAGCCAAACTACTAAAATTACCCAAATATTAATAATACCAAAAAAATCATATGTATTTTGCTCAATCTGATTTAGTTTTTTTAAATCCTGCTTAGCCCAAGCAACTGTAAAGAGAGGCAAAATTAAACTCATAAACATGTGTGGAAAAGTGGTCAGAACCTCTAAGACTTTGTAGGCCGCACCATATAGACCAACTTTATCTGCTGTATGGTAGGCTGATAAAATCAAAGTATCAGCTTTAAAATATAATAAATTCAAAACTACACCAATGGCTAGTGGCCAAGCAATTTTAAAAACGTGTCGCCAATAAACAAAATCCCAAGCAAATCTTAATTTTTGATAACGTCTTAAAAAAATATACAATAACAAAAAACCAAAGCCAGTACTAATCGAATTCCAAAGTAAAACTTGATTCAGTGTGCCTTGGTTAAAAAATAAATATAACAAACAAACAAAATACATAGCCTTAGCTACAACATAAACTAAGGTCGCTTTAGCCATGTCTAAATATTTTGAAAAAACAGCCGTTAAGGTAGATATCAGGCTCTGCCAAAAATAAGCCCCTAACAAAAATACCACTCCTCCTTTAACAAAATTACTAAAGGGAAATATTTTTATAAGTAGTGGCGACAAACTTAAAAATAACAAAATAGAAACTACGCGAATAGTAAAAATATTATTAAGTCTTTTAGCCTCTACTTGTTTATCTTCCGTACTGGATATTTCATTGAGTAAAGCTAAAAACAAACCAAAATCAGCAATAGTAACTATTGTCTGCAAAAATACAAAAATAGTAGTATAGTAGCCAAATTGAGTTTGACCCAAAAGGCGAGTAATAATACCAATATTAACCACCCCTAAAACAACATCAAAAAAACGAATAACTATTTGCCAGACAGTATTGGTAAAAATTTTATGGGCTTGCGACATAGGGCTATTATACTAAGTGGCCATAAAAAAAACAATCCCGAATACTCGAGATTGTTTATATATTTTTATTCTATTTCTTGAGACTTATAGGCCGTCCAAACATCTTTTTTTATCTTGTCTAAGAGTTCTGGATTTTCTTTTAGATAATTTTTAGCATTTTCTCTACCAACTCCTAATTTTATATCCCCGCAAGAATAAGAATTACCAGCTTTAGTAATAACACCTACAGCTAAACCGGTGTCTATTGCGTCTGCAGCAACTGAAATACCTTCATTATACATAATATCAAAAGTAGCTGTTTTAAAAGGAGCGGCTACTTTATTTTTAACAATTTTAGCCTTAACTTGGTTACCAATAATTTTTTCTCCTTGTTTAATCT
>CAZHLU010000074.1:0-3168 GCA_964533435.1 uncultured Gammaproteobacteria bacterium
ATTACGCCAACAATTAATTAATAAAATAAAAGACAGTCGGATTAATACAGTTGTTATTGATATCAAAGATTATTCTGGCTATATATTATACGACAGCCAAGTACCCAGTGTTCGTGAATATAAAGCATTTAAAAAAATAATGGATGCTAATCAGGTAATCAAAGATTTTCACGATATTAATGTTTATATCATAGCCCGACAAACCGTATTTCAAGATCCTGTACTGGCACCTGCTCGTCCTGACTTAGCGCTAGCTACTAAAGCTGGCGCCATTTGGAAAGATAAAAATAATTTAGCTTGGCTTGATCCAAAAGAAAAAGGAGTTTGGGAATACAACGTAGCTATTGCTCAAGAAGCAATTAATTTAGGTTTTGATGAAATTAACTTTGACTATATGCGCTATCCTTCTGATGGTAATATAGCCAATATTAATTATGGCCTAGCAAACAATGAGACTAAAAGTCAGGCTTTAGAAAAATTTTATCAATATTTATCTCAACAATTGTCAGTCTTAAGTCCAATCTCAATAGATATGTTTGGTTTAGTGATGGATAATGCTAGCACTCAATATGATTTAGGAATTGGCCAACGCTTAGTAAATGCTTTGGATAATTTTGATTATGTTTGTCCAATGATGTATCCCTCTCATTATGCTAATAATTATTTAGGCTTTAAAAATCCAGCTGACTATCCAGGCGAAGTTATTCGCTATGGTCTAGCTACGACAACTCCTATTTGGAATGATAAAAGAGCGTCTGTCCGGCCTTGGCTACAAGCTTTTTCTATTGGAGCAATTTATGACAAAACTAAAATTGAAGCTCAAATAAAAGAAACCGAAAATGCTAGTTCTAGCACTGGTTGGCTTTTATGGAATGCCCGTAACTATTATCCTGACTTTATTTTTGTAAAATAAAAGTTCTGTGCTTCCTAGCACAGAACTACCCAGCAATACCTTAATTAAAATAGAGACCTTTGTCTTTTATTTTTACTAGTCAACATTTCGTTGATCAGGCCCCTGGCAGCCATATAAAAAGATTGCGCTCCTCTATAAGTATAACCATGAGCCGTAAGGCAAGACTCATTATCAGAAGTAAGCATACAATCCACCCGAAATCCTAGATTAAGCAACTCTATAAACAAATCCCAAGCTTGGGTATCGCCTACTTCTAAGACACAAACGATTTTAGGGCGAACTGGACGCACATTACTAGACATGAGTACCGTCCCTCCCTTGTTAAGGTAAATCAAAAAACAAAACCACACTACAATATAGCTAGTATAATTTATTTAGTCAAGCCAGATTTTAGAGCTCCACTTCCACACCCACCGGACAATGATCCGAGCCTAATACTTCATTTAAAATATAGGCTTTTTTTATTTTAGTTAAAATTCTATTGGAAACACAAAAATAATCTATACGCCAACCTACATTTCTACTTCTAGCACCAGCCCGATAGCTCCACCAAGAATATTGTATCTTTTGAGGATTAAGTTCACGAAAAGTATCTTTAAAACCACTGGCTAAAAATTTATCTAACCAGGCTCTTTCTTGTGGTGTAAAACCAGCTGAGCCAACATTAGCCTGCGGACGTGCCAAATCAATTTCTTGATGAGCAACATTATAATCGCCACAAATAATCAATGGCTTTTGTTTATCTAATCTTTTTAAATAAACTAATAACTTATTATTCCAATCCATTTTCCAAGTCAAACGCTTTAAATCATCTTGAGCATTGGGGAAATAAATATTCACTAAATAATATTTACCCAAATCTAAAACCTGGATTCTACCTTCTTTATCCCAAGGCAACTTGGCAACTTTCACTACTTTTAAATTTGGTTTGGCCAATGTTGCTGTGCCACTATAACCTGGCCTATCAGCTGAATGCCAAAATTCATCAAAATCAGACCAATCAAATTTAGCCTGCTCTCTAGCTGAATCGGAAATTTTTGTTTCCTGCAAACAAATAATGTCTGGTTGATATTTTTTTAAAAAATTACCAAAACCTTTTTTCTGAATTGCCCGAACACCATTTACATTGAAAGATATTATATTTAAACTAGCCATATTATTTTTTTATTTTATTCTGTCTGTTTATTAAACTACGTCTAATAATAAAAGTGGCCGGCGTACGAAAAGCTGGCCTACCTTTACGATTACCTGTTTTATGTTGACTACGCATATTATTATTATAACAAAAAAACCCGCTCTCAAAAAGCAGAGCGAGTTCATAAAATTCAAGATGAAGCTACTCGAGAATGAGATTCTTCAAGATGAAGCTGTAGACTACCAGCAATATTCAAATGACATCGCGGACACTTGGCACAACAATGATGATCATGTTGCCGTTCCAAACTGATATTAGCGTCTCTATGACAAGAACAAACACAAATCCACCAATTGCCAGAATGACGAGTTACCGATTCGGACATTGTCCAGACCTCCTTTGTTAAAGCCAATCAAAAGGACAAAAGAAATTTTAGTATAACACAATTTTTAATTTAATCAATATGACAAAATGTCAGATATCAGATATAATCATAATACTATTATTAACATAATTTATGTCGGAAAGATTTGAAGAAAAAACAAATTCAGCCGAAATCCAAAATGCCCTAGATTATATTGGTTTAATGGCACAAGAGTGCCACCAAATGGGAAATAACGACTCTGAATTTGATTTATTAAACCAATTAAGGGTAGCCCTGGAAAAAGGTGAAATAGAACCAGCCATGGCCAAAGAACAAGCTACTGCTATCAGATACGGTAAAATAGAACGCTAAGGCTATTTAAAACTAAAAAATTACTAAATAATATAAAGCATTAGTATTGACTTTATATTATTTA
Organism: uncultured Gammaproteobacteria bacterium; assembly: GCA_964533435.1. GTDB lineage: Bacteria > Patescibacteriota > Patescibacteriia > UBA1558 > GWA2-36-10 > CAZWIT01. The sequence goes on from CAZHLU010000074.1 coordinate 2,849, forward strand.
TATTGTAAAATCATCTGTGTTTATTAGATAAACATTATATTCAAAGAGCCGAAGTGGCGGAACTGGTAGACGCGCTGGACTCAAAATCCAGTGACCGCAAGGTCGTGGAGGTTCAAGTCCTCTCTTCGGTACCATTCTACCACCGATATTTCAAGGGCCGTTAGCTCAGTTTCCGCCAAAGGCGGACCCGCCTCTGGCGGGGGCTAGTTATACTATTTTGCCAATCAAAGTTTTTACAAATTATTATTCATTTGGGCCGTTAGCTCAGTTGGCTAGAGCGCTTCCATGGCATGGAAGAGGTCGCAGGTTCAAGCCCTGTA
>CAZHLU010000075.1:0-3057 GCA_964533435.1 uncultured Gammaproteobacteria bacterium
CACGGGATATTTATTTTAATATTATGGAACAATATGCCCAGGTCAAAGAACCACACGTTATTGTGAAAGTCAGTGATAATGAAGACGAGGTTTTAGAATTTACTACTTTAACGGCGGTTTTAGCGGCTTATTTAAATGAACCGCAACAATATGGCATGATTGATTGGCTACATTACTATCGACCTAATGATATTTTGTTATATTTAGAAGATTTAAATTATGCTATTGCTCACTTGCATAATCTGACAGATAATAATCGAAGTGTTAAATTTAGTGTTAATAATGAAGAAGTAACTGCTGAATTAAAAACGCCAAGGTTTTCTTATGCTTTTGAACTAGCTGCTGGACAGTCGCTAAAAGTTTTAAGTACGGATGCAGATATTATGTTAGCTACTAGTCAGCCAGTGCCAATCAGTATTAGTGATATTACCCCAGATGCTAGTCTTGTTTTAAGAAGAGAGTATTTTGTGAATAATAAAAAAGTGAATACTTTCAAAGAAAATGACTTGATTGAAGTCAGATTATATACTGATTTCAAAGAGGGTGCTTTAGATGGTTCTTATCAAATTACGGATGTGTTGCCAGCGGGCTTATTGCCAATGGGCAGAGTATATAATGGCTACAAAACCGAGGATTGTCATTATTATTATCCTTATTATTTAGAAGGCCAAAAAGTAAAGTTTATAGTTAATAAACATTGGAAAGATAGTGTTTGTTCTAACTATATTAAATATTATGCTCGTGTTAAAACTAAAGGTAAGTATAGAGCCGAGCCAGCTATTATCCAATCTATGTTGAATAGTGATTATCTAAATTTTTCTAGTGAAGATAAAGTGCAGATTGAATAATGAAATTAGTAGCAAAAATAATAATCATTGGAAGTATTTGCGGGGCACTAATAATTTTTAGTGCCTTTTGGCGTCATGATCCTAAGCAAGCTAATTTAGAGAATGATTCAGCTACTTTATTTTTACGACCCATTGAATCGCAAAAAATGTTTTATGATCCGGTTAATTTTAAGCAGGCAATATTGTCAGCAGAAAAAGTGCGCTCTCAAAATGATATTCAAGCGGTTGTAGTGCCACAGCATCTTGTGGCTTCTAGTTTAATGGCCCAAGCGATCAAGCAGGCTGCTGGTCGTGATATTGAAACAGTTTTTATTATTGGACCTAATCATTTTAATGTTGGCACAGCTGATATCGCAAGCGCTCAAGCAGTTTGGAAAACAGATTTAGGTGATGTAGAAAGTGATACGGGGCTAGTATCTAAATTTATCACGGATTTAAATTTACTTAATGGACCAGAAATATTTATTAACGAACACGCTGTTGGTGCTTTGGTGCCTTTTGTAAAATACTATTTGCCACAAGCAAAAATCGTGCCCATTGTTTTTCGTTCTTATTCTAATTTGGGAGATGTAGATCAAGTAGTAAATTGGTTAGCTGATAATTTACCCAAAAAGAGTTTAGTTATTTATTCTATTGATTTTTCTCATTATTTGTCTAGGGAGCAAGCTGACCATATGGATGAATTGACTCGTCAGTATATTACAAATAACGATTTAGAGCAGATTATAAAATTAGGCGATGATAATTTAGATTCACCAGCCAGTCTAGCAACGGCTTTGTCTTTAGCGCAGAAAAAAAATTGGCACTTAGAAATTGTGGCCAATAAAAATTCAGATGATTTTACTAAAGTGAAGTCTACGCAAACAACAAGTTATTTTTTGATTAATTTTTTGGATTAGCTTGACTATAAATAGCACTAGTTGGACAAATATCTTGTATCTCTTTAGTTAAAGTAGCTTCAGAGTTTATGATTTGAATTTTATTATTTTTAAATTCAAAGATATCAGGATAGATTTGAGCGCAAATACCACAAGTAATACATTTACTCTTGTTAATGTTTATTTTTTTATTGTTAGGAATTTTTACTTCCATGTTTAGAAGATTATTTTTATAATTTACCTAAATCAAGAGTTTGGGTAAATTTTATCTCTTTGACAAAGTCCGGCATATGGCTAATTAAAATTATAGCGCCCTGATATTCATTAATTGCCTGAGCAATTACTGGAATATGTCTAAAATTAATATGGTTGGTAGGTTCATCTAAAATTAATAAACCAGGTTTCATCAAAACTAAACGAGCAAAAGATAGTAAGCCTTTTTGACCTTCAGATAAATGAGAAATTTTATGGCCCATCAGTTCACCAGTAATCAAAAAGCCAGCCGCAACTGCCCGCATTTCTTGTAAATCAATTTTATCAGTCAAAACCGATTGTAGAGAATCAAAAACAGTTTGTTCATAATCTAAAGTAGCAAAATCTTGGCTATAGTAGCCAATTTTTGTATCTTCTAAAATAACAGCGCCTTCATTATTATTATCTACTAAAGAGCGTAAGAGTGTGCTTTTACCAATGCCATTGGGACCAGAAACAAGTAAGCGATCCTTTTGTCTTAAGACAATCTCTACGTCTTTTATTACTGGTTCGTGGTTTTTGATTATTTTTACAGAATTGATAGTGACTATATTGCCAACAATGCCTTGGGCGTGGATAGTAAATTCGCGGATAGTTTTATCTTCGCGTCTAACATCAACTTTATTTTCTTCTAATTCTTCAATTTCCTCTTTGAGTTTGCTTGCCAAACGGCGCATTTTACCACCTTTGTTGGAAAAGAAATTTACTTTTTGTTTGTTATCTTCAATTTCTTTTTCTAGTTGTGCATTTTTCTTTCTTTCTCTTTCAATTCTTTCATTGATTTCATCAACTACAGAATAATAGTCGCCCACATAAGTTTCTATTTTTTTGGTAAAAACATCTAAATAAACAACGCCTTCAGTAAAACAGTTTAAAAAGTCAGCATCATGAGAAATAACAATCACGGTTTTATCATACATTACTAAAAATGAAATCAAATGATCAATACCAGCTTTATCTAAATTGTTAGTTGGTTCATCAAGTAATAAAATATCAGGATTTTGGATTAAAGCAAAAGCAAGCAAGATGCGGGCTTGTTGGCCGCCAGATAGTTCGGATAATTTTCTTTCCAAAGGAAT
>CAZHLU010000076.1:0-3056 GCA_964533435.1 uncultured Gammaproteobacteria bacterium
AGTACGAGAGGACCGAAATGGACAAACCTCTGGTGTGCCAGTTGTCCTACCAAGGGCATCGCTGGGTAGCCACGTTTGGTACGGATAAATGCTGAAAGCATATAAGCGTGAAGCCGTCCCCAAGATTAGAATTCATTATAGATCCCTGGGAGACTACCAGGTTGATAGGCTCTACGTGTAAGCCCCGCAAGGGGTTGAGCGGAGGAGTACTAATAGATCAAAGCAACCACCAAAAATTTTGGAAATTTTATCGTCTTTATGGCGATTGATAAATAAGCAATGTTCATGAACACAAACAAAAAGCATGTTGGGATGATCAAAATTGTTTTGGTTTTCCTGGTATTAATTTTATTTTTAGGTCTATTATTAGTTTTTACACCACTAAGTAAAATGATTTAAAAACAGCACTTGATTCCGCCGACAGGCGGATGAAGAAGGCAGTACTCTCGTGATGCTAGCGAGCTGGCAACACCTGATCCCTTTCCGAACTCAGCAGTTAAGCAGCTCATGCGCCCATGGTAGTAAGCTACGTAAGCTTGTGAGAGTAGGTCATCGCGAGAGTTTTGCCTTTTTCCCCTTATCAATTAAAGTGCTGTTTTTTTGTTGGCAAAATTATTATTTTATTTTATAATATTTTAGTAAAAATGTTCTTGGTTCACCGCCAGCAAGGAGCCTGATAATGAGAAAAGCTGCTTCAGAATTGACACCTTTTATAATTTGGAATCTGTTTACCTTGGTAGTAGTATTGTTACTTATTCATTATTTCCCGATGCCAAAGACTGATTTTTATCAATTCTTGCAATAATTTGTTTTTTGCCCTGCTTAGTCGGGGCTTTTCTTTTACTACAGCTTTTGTTAAGATTTTAATATGCAAAAAATAATAGATTTTCATATACATAGTAAATACTCGCGTGCCACTTCTAAAGCTTTTGATTTAAACGAAATGTTAAAGTGGTCAGAAATAAAAGGCGTTGATATTATTTCGGCGGCTGATTTTACGCATCCAGCTTGGTTTAAAAATCTACAAAATAATTTAACAGAAGATAAGACTGGCAGTGGTTTATATCAATTAAATAATAGTAAATCAAAAGTCCGTTTTATTTTAGCTACTGAAATTTCTTGTATTTATAGTCAGAATGGCAAAACTAGACGCGTACATTTATGTGTTTTAATGCCAAGTTTAAGTGCGGTTGCTAAATTTAATCAAGCTTTAGCAGACCGTGGGGCAAAGCTGGCTTCTGATGGTCGTCCGATTTTAGGTATTAGTGCTAAAGAAATATTGCAAATCGCTCTTGAAGCAGATGAAAATAGTCTAGTAATACCAGCTCATGTTTGGACGCCTTGGTTTGCAGTGTTTGGTTCAAAATCCGGCTTTGATTCTTTAGTAGAATGCTTTGAAGATTTGACTCCACACATTTCTGCTTTAGAAACAGGTCTGTCTTCTGATCCGCTGATGAATTGGCTGTGGTCTGATTTGGATGATTTATTATTACTTTCTAATTCTGATGCTCACTCAGGTCCACATATTGGTAGAGAGGCTAATATTTTTGATTTAAGTGAAAATAGTTTTAGTGAATTTGCTCAGATTATAAAAAACAAAGATAAAAATAAATTTTTAGCTACTATTGAATTTTATCCAGAGTTAGGTATGTATCACTTTGATGGTCATCGGGCTTGTAATTTTAGTTGTTCACCAGATGACACTTTTAAAAAGCATAAAGGCATTTGTCCAAAATGTAAAAAAGCTTTGACCTTAGGTGTTTTAAGTCAAGTAGAAAAATTAGCTGATCGTGATATTAAATTAGTTGATAAAATTGGACGCGTGCCATTTAAAAGTATTGTGCCGCTTCCTGAAATTATTGCTGATTATTATGGAGTAGGACGTAGTAGTAAAAAAGTAAATAGTTTATTTCAGGAATTAATTGCTAAAGGGGCAAATGAATTTAATATTCTATTGGATTTAGATTTAGAAGAATTAAAAAAAATAATGCCGACAGATTTAGCTCTGGGCATTATGCGTATGCGTCAAGGTAATATTGAGATAGTTCCTGGTTTTGATGGACAATATGGCGAAGCCTTAATATTCTCTGATACTAATAAAAAATCAGTAAAAGTAAAAGCTAGTCAGGTAACTTTATTTGATTAAATATAAAATCCTGCTTTCCCTTTTTTGTAGAATGCAGGATTCTATATTTGAGAAGACATTATTATCTTCTCCTTTTTTTTGCAGTTTTTTTAGCAACCTTTCTCTTTTTGGTTACTTTTCTGACAGTTTTTTTAGCAACCTTTCTCTTTTTGGTTACTTTTCTGACAGCTTTTTTTACAGCTTTTTTCTTTTTTGCCACTTTACTTCACCTCCTTTCGTATTTTTGTAAATAATATTAATTATTTTTTATTTTTGTATAGCTCTACCAAAGATACTACTAACGGCCCATTCTAAAAATGTATCCATTAGGTCGGTAGCTATAAGAAAACCAATTGTTACTATCAGAATGCCAAAAATTTTATACATTAAGCGACTACCGCCGTCACCATGTAAATATTTTTCAGCAAAACCGATTGCACCAAAATTTTGTAGAAGCCATTCAGATTTCCAAACAAACATGAAGCCAACTGCTGCAAGTATCATGCCACCAATAAATCCACCAATAGACATAAAATTATTTTTAAATTTTTATTATTTATATTATAACACATTTTTGTTTTAAAGAGAATAGTTTTTTGTTATTTTTAATTTTATTTAATCATTTTTTTACAAAATTATAAAATTTATTTTTTTAAATAAAATAAAAATAGTTTTTATTAGAAACTATTTTTAAAATATTTTTGAAATTGTGTATAATGGTGGACGACATAGGATTCGAACCTATGACCCCCTCGGTGTAAACGAGGTGCTCTAACCAGCTGAGCTAGCCGTCCTTGTTCCAAATTTTTTAAAATGGTGGACCCAACAGGAATCGAACCTGCGACCTCCGCGATGCAAACGCGGCGCTCTAGCCAACTGAGCTATAGGCCCAATTTATAAAATGACTGCCATCCAGCAGCCATTTAAGGCG
>CAZHLU010000077.1:0-2821 GCA_964533435.1 uncultured Gammaproteobacteria bacterium
AAAATAATTTAGAACAGCAGGCAGATATTTTGAAAATGATTACAGCCATAGTGCAACGTTATCAGGCTAAAGAAGAGATAGTTATGTGGCAAGTGGAAAATGAACCGTTATTTGATTGGTTTGGTGAATGCCCAGATGGTGATTTGGATTTTTTAAAAAAAGAAGTAGCTTTAGTAAAAAGTTTAGATGATAAGCGTCCGATTTTGATTTCAGCTTCAGGTGAATTGAGTACTTGGCGTCGTGAAGCTAGGGTTGCTGATATGTTAGGCACTACTATGTATCGAGTGGTTTGGAATAATTGGTTTGGTTATTTCCGTTATCCTTGGCCAAGTTGGTTTTATGCTACTAAAGCTTGGTTAATTGGCTTGCCTAAAGAAAAGTTGATTATTAGTGAATTGCAAGCTGAGCCTTGGGTGCCAAAAGGCGATTTGGCTAGTTTTGCTAAAGAAGATTATATAAAATCAATGTCCTTAGAGCAACTTGAGGCTAATCTGCAATATGCTATTAATACTGATTTAGAGCAGGCTTATTTATGGGGAGTAGAATGGTGGTATTTACAAAAGCAACAAGGTAATGGCGAATATTGGAGTTTAATGAAACAAGTTTTTCAGAATAATTAATATATGAATTTAGAACAACCACAAGTCGATTTTGAAAGAGTGTTTAAATCTGAAAATATTTTGCATTTAATTGAATACACTTTATTGCATAGCCAAAAAGCTAATGAGGGTAATAAAGGTATTATTTTAGAATTTGATTTGTCAAAAATAAGTCCAGAAGATTTAGCTTTGTTATTACCGGAGGATGTAGAAGTAGGTCCAGAACTACTGGCTGCTAAAGTTTTAAAAATTTATTCACCGGGACAAATGGCTAGTGAAGCCAGAACGCAGGAAAGGGCCTATGAAATAATTAATGAGCAAGGTGAAGAAGGTCTTGATTATGCTCAAGTGCCTCGAGTTTATTATAGTGGAGAAATTAATTTAGCTGGTAGTGAGTTAGATGGTTATTTAGAATCATCGGGCGTTAATACTGTGGGCGGTAAAGCTGGCATTATGTTAATGGACTATATAGAAGGCGAGGACCTGGCAACTTATATTTATAAATATTTAATTCGTCACGACAGTAGATTTATTGATTTAAGGCAGAGATTAGATGAGGACGGTGAAAGTTTTGATTTTCCTAGTTTAGAAAGAAGGGTTGGTGGTACTCTTGGTTATCAGGATCCATCTTCATTATCCAATCCAGCTGAGCAATTACGTGTAGAAGCTGCTAATAGTGAACGTTTATTTTCTGCTTTAAAGAAAAATGGATTTACTTTAGACAAGCAAGTGATAGTTAAATTGCAGAATTCTATAAAATTATTACACGATAATAATATTTGGCATAATGATTTGCATAAACGTAATGTTATGTTCTCTTTTGATGATGATGGACAAATCAAAGAAACCTATATAGTCGATTTTGGCTTAGCAGCAGATGTTCAGGATAAAGAGGGTTTAGCCTATGATTTTGATATTGTTGATAGTTATCGTCAGTTTGTCGAAGGTCAGCGTCAGGCTGGGGATGATGTTTGGTTAAATGATATTAATAGACTTCGACAACGTCTTGAAAAAAACCAGACTTCACCCAAGTATAAGGAATGGCAGGAATTGCAAGTCAAAATTAAAGATATTATTGCTAACGGTGGTTCTAGTGTGTTAGTAAATCTTGATCATGAAATTTGCTCTAGAACTTATAGTTTAATGTCTTCAGAAGAATGGCTTAAATTAGCCGCAGCTTTGATATTAGATATTGCCAAAGACAACCCAGATTTAGCTAGAAAGTTAACACAATTAAATATGACTAAGCCAGTTAATGCTTATACTTCCAATTTTTGGGCTAATTTACTTAAACAATTATAATTTTTATTAGGTTGCTATTGACAAAATATTGATTATATACTATAATCATTAATCGTTTTGGTTAATAGTGCAAACAAGCCTTTGGGCTTGCAACTTGAAGAGGTTGCTATGGCTAACGATAAAAAGAGAAAACGTGTCATCAAGTTGACCCTAGAAGAGCGTATTGGCCTAAGGAAGGTCTTTGAGCAAGCTAGGTATAAGGTTTCTTTCCATCGCGGCTTTTTTTTTCTAGCAAAAGACGGCATACGAGATGATATTAGTTATAACAAGATTAGGAGTTTTCAGGGCGCTGTCATTGTGAGGCGCAGATGAATATCCGCTTGTTTTTTGGAACAGGTTCAGCTGCCCAGCTGGCCTGTTTTTTCTTGTTTTTATAAGTTGATTCTGTTATAATTTAGGTAAATTATTAAACGTTTTGCTTGTGAAGAACAGCTTTAAGGTATTATTTTTAGTTTTGCTTCTTGCTTTAAGTAAGCAGGCTTTAGCTTATCAACAGGATTATTTGCCAACTGATCCTAATCTAATTTACCAAAATTATTTTGGTACTATTAATGCTAAATCTAGTTGGTCTAATGAATTATTATATAATAAAGAAGTAGTGGTGGCTGTTTTGGATTCCGGTGTTGATTTAAGTCATCCAGATTTGGTAGATAACTTATGGGTTAATACTGCCGAAATTCCAGATGATGGTATAGATAATGATAACAATAGCTATATCGATGATGTTGTTGGTTGGGATTTTTTGGATTCGGATAATAACCCGCGTCCTGATTTAGATGAAGGTTATGATTTTACCGCTATTAATCACGGCACAGTTATAGCTGGTATTATTGCCGCTACTGCTAATGATGCTGGTATTTTAGGATTAGCACCTAAAGCTAAAATAATGCCGTTAAAGATTTTAGATGCCAAAGGTAGTG
>CAZHLU010000078.1:0-2696 GCA_964533435.1 uncultured Gammaproteobacteria bacterium
GGTGGGTGGGCTGATCTTCGGCCTGACGCAGCTTTCCAAGAATGGCATCTCCAATCCGGCGAAGCTGTTCAAGGGCAAGTTGCAGCCGGTGCGCGTCTGCGTGGTCACCTGGGGTGGCTATGCCGGCGGCGAGTACTTCAACCGCGGTTTCAAGCCGTCGGATGAGTCCATGTACATGAAGGAGTACGGTCTGCCGGTGGAGTTTGTCCTGATGGACGACTACGCTGCCAGCCGTGCGGCTTTCAAGGCGGATCAGGTCGATCTGCTCTGGACCACGGCTGACTCTTACTCCACCGAGCTGGCGGCCATGGCGGCGTACAACCCCAAGGTCACTCACCAGGCGGACTGGTCGCGCGGTGGCGACGTGATGCCGGTTGTTCGCGACATCAAGACTTTTAACGATTTGCGGGGGAGGACGATCGCGGTTGCATATGGAACGCCGTCGCACTCCTTCCTGTTGAATGCTCTTGATGCTGCCGGTCTTACCGACAAGGACGTCAAGCTGGTCCAGGTCGCGTCGGCTGTCGACGCGGCTGCCATGTTCAAGGCGGGCCAGGTCGATGCGGCCGTGGTTTGGTCGCCGGATGACGCTGACTGCCTGAAGAACGTGGCTGGCTCGCATGTGCTGAAGAGCACTCGTGACGCTCCGTTCATCATCGCCGATGTGTTCTACGCCAAGGAGGCGTGGATTGCCAGCCATCAGAAGGAGCTCAAAGCTCTGATCGAGGGCTGGATGCGTGGCGCGGCGGAGATCAATACCAATCCGCAGGCCAAGGAGGAGGCGGCGGCTATTCTGTCGCGAGACATGAATCAGCCGCTCGACTTCTGTCGTCAGGCCATCAACAACGTACGGCTCTGCACGCTCGGAGACAACTCCAACTTCTTTGACCTCCAGGGCAATTACCCTGGGGTCAAGGGCGAGGACCTGTATGTCTCGACGGGCAAGATGTATGCTGCTATCGGTCTGGCGCCGCAGGTTTTGCCGGCTTGGCGCTCGGTCACGGATCTGTCGATCCTGCGTTCCATCACCCTCACCGGTCCGGAACACCAGGCGGAAGTTGCGCCGCGTTTCACCAAGGCCACTCCGGCCATGGCTGAAGCGCCGGCTTTTGCCAGCAAACAGCTGACCGTCACCTTCGCTACTGGGTCCTCGGCTCTCGACGAGAGTGCCAAGACACTGATCGACCGCGGTTTCGTGGACGTGGCCAAGCGTTTTGGCAACGCCCGCATCCGTATCGAGGGTAACACTGACAGCACTGGTGACTACAGCGCCAATGTGTCGCTGTCCCGGCGACGGGCGCAGGCGGTGGCTGACTACTTGGTCAGCTGCGGCTTTGATCCGAATCGTTTCGTCGTCGTTGGCAACGGGCCGGATAAGCCTGTGGCCGACAACAACAGTGATGCCGGTCGTGCCAAGAACCGGCGTACCGACTTCGAACTGCTGTCGAGTAACTAGGCTCTGCAGCAACCCAGACAAAGGGGGTGTGGCCAGCTGGCTGCGCCCCCTTTTCACACCATTTGGTACCAAGGAGGAAAAGCCTTGAAGATGAAAGATCTCTTTGCCTTGCGTGGCAAATTGCCGGCAAAGCAGGGCATGGCGATCGAGATTGGCGGTGCGTTTTTCTTCTTGATGGTCTGGTGGTCTCTGGTTCATTTCGGAGTCGTGCGTTCCAGCATCTTGCCCAACCCGGCCAAGGTTCTGACCTCGTTTCCGGAACTTTTGACCAAGGATGACCTGATTCGCAACGCAGCCTTCTCGGTCAAGAATAATATTCTGGCCTATCTTGAAGCTATTGCTATCAGTTTGCCTTTGGGTTTTCTGATCGGCCTTTTCCCCTTTTTTCGAAATTTGTTGGGGCGCTACGTGGCGGCTTCGCGCTTTTTGCCGCTGTCGGCCCTGATTGGATTGTTCATACTCTGGTATGGCATCTATGCTAATATGGTTATTCAATTTTTGTGCTTTGGCATTGTGGTTTATATGCTGCCGGTAGTAGTCCAACGCATCGATGAGGTGCAACAGGTCTACCTCGACACCGTGAAGACTCTCGGTGCCAACAAGTGGCAGACGATCAGGTCGGTGTTTATTCCAGATGTGGTGTCGCGGTTCTTTGATGACATCCTGGTGCTGACGGCCATATCTTATACCTACATCATCATCGCTGAGATGGTGAATATGGGACAGGGAGGCATCGGCGCTATGTGTTATCAGGTTTCGCGTGCTAGCAGGACTGACAAGGTTTTTGCTATTTTGCTCGTCATCATCGCGATCGGCTTTGTGCAGGATCAGATTCTGCGTAGGCTCGATAAGGCACTGTTTCCCCACAAGCACGCCTAAGGGAGGTGAGTGTTATGAACATTGCATTCGAGAACACGGTTTTGCCGGATATCATCGAATTGCGTGGTGTCAGCCAGACCTACAATGGTGGCAGGAGCTTTGTGCTCCAGGATCTGAATTTGCTGATTGAGGACGTTCCTCAGGTAGGCGAGTTCGTAGTCATTCTTGGTAGGTCGGGTTGTGGTAAGTCTACTTTGTTGCGTTACATCGCCGGCCTGCAACAGCCTAGCTCCGGTCAGGTACTGATCAACGGTCAGCCGCGAACCGATGCTACTCGTATCAGTATGGTTTTTCAGCAGTATTCGTCACTGCCCTGGATGACCGTATTGCAGAATGTCATGCTGCCGCTCACCTTCAAGGG
>CAZHLU010000079.1:0-2670 GCA_964533435.1 uncultured Gammaproteobacteria bacterium
AAACAAGCAAGAAAAAGAAAACGTTAAAGTACAATTTTAAACTAAATCAAGCTCCTAAAAAGGAGCTTGATTATTATATTTAAACCCGAGGCGTAAGCATCGGGTTTATTGACAAAAAGCCTTTATAATATTATAGTTTTATAAATAAGTTAAAAAAAATAAAGCTCTAAATTATGTATAATCAAATTGATAGCAACAAACACAAAAGTTGGTTTTTAATGCTTATTTTTGCCTTAGTAATTATAGCTCTTGCATGGATTTGGACTTACTACAGCAATGATAGTTATGCCCCGGTAATCATGGCTATTATGTTAGCTACTACTTTAAATTTAGTAAGCTGGTTTGCTGGTGATAAAATTGCTTTAAGTACTGCCGGCGCTAAAGAAATTAGCAAAGAAGACAATCCCTATGTCTGGCGTTTAGTTGAAAACCTCAGCATTACCGCTGGTACAGCTATGCCAAAAATTTATATTATCAATGACGCAAGCATGAACGCCTTTGCTACTGGCCGTGATCCCAAACACTCCTCTATTGCCCTTACCACTGGCATTATCGAAGCTTTAGAAAATGAAGAACTAGAAGGCGTAATTGCTCATGAGCTATCTCATATTAAAAATTATGACATCCGTTTAATGATGATAGTAATTGTCTGTGTTGGTGTTATTACTCTACTTGCTGACTGGTTAATTCGTGGCTCATTGTTTCGCAGTCGTGGCTCTGATCGAAATAATAACGGCCTAATTGCTATTATTGGCATTGTTTTGGCTATTTTATCGCCAATATTCGCTAAATTAATCCAACTTTCTATTTCTCGTAGACGCGAATTTTTAGCCGATGCTTCTGGTGCTCTTTTGACTCGTTATCCAGAAGGTTTAGCACGAGCTTTAGAAAAAATTAGCAAACAAAATCAACCTTTAGCCCACGCTAACAAAGCCACAGCTCATCTCTATATTTCTAACCCATTTAAAGGTGGGGCTAACAATTTATTTTCAACTCACCCACCAATTGAACAAAGAATTAAAGCTTTAAGAAGCATGTAAATATGTTTGATCAATCACAAAACATTTTAGATAAATTTACTTATCATTTTAAAAAGGTTTTAATCAACGCTCAAAACATTGCTTTTGCTAAAAAAGCTAATCAAATTGAAATAGTTGATTTACTCGCCTCTTTAATAAATACCAAAGGAGCCTTGGGTTCTGATATTTTGGTAAAACAAAATATCAATAAAGATTTTATTAGCCAAACTATTAGCGCTGATTACCAAACTGAAAATATTAATCCCAATGATTTACCACAACCGTCTCAAGCCTTGCAAGTAATTATCGAAAAAGCAGTAGTAGCCGCTTATAAATTCCAACACAAATATGTTGGTACCGAACACCTGCTTTGGGGACTGTCTGAAAATGATGACGAAGAAACAAAACTTACTTTTGCGGCTGCTAATATTGATTTAAAAAATTTACGTCAGCATTTAAGTTTAGTTTTAAAAAGTACCTCCAAATTTAATGATCTAGCCAGTGATGAAAAAATGCACGAGCTAGAAAATATGATTGAAGAAAATTTAGGCGAAAATAACCCCATAGATAATTTTACTATTAACTTAACTAGCCCCAAAATCCAGGCTGATATCGACCCTGTGATTGGACGCGAAAAAGAAATTAATCGTTTAATTGAAATTTTATCTCGTCGCACTAAAAACAACCCTGTACTTTTAGGTGATGCTGGCGTTGGTAAAACTGCTATTATTGAAGGTCTAGCTAAACGTATTTTAGAAAACCAGGTACCTGATGTTTTGTTACATAAAAAAATATTAAATTTAGATATTCCTAGCCTCTTGGCTGGCACTATGTACCGCGGTGAATTTGAAAGCCGTTTAAAACAAATTATCAGTGATATCAAGGATAATCCTAATATCATCCTATTTATCGACGAACTACACACTATCATGGGCGCTGGCGCAACTGCTGGTTCGCTTGATGCTGCCAATATCCTAAAACCAGCTTTAGCCAGGGGCACTTTACGTTGTATTGGCGCTACTACTTTTGAAGAATATAAAAAACATATTGAAAGCGACCGCGCGCTAGAAAGACGCTTTCAAGCTATTATTATCAACGAATCAACTGAAGCCGAAACTTTAGAAATTTTAAAAGGCATCCGTAAAAACTACGAAAAATTCCACAAAGTCAGTATTGAAGACGATGCTCTAGAAGCAGCTGTTGTTTTAAGCAAGCGCTTTTTACCTGATAAAAAATTACCTGACAAAGCTATTGACTTGATTGATGAAGCCGCCGCTAGAATCAAAGTTTTAAACACTAAAAATAGCTTAGCTAAACAAATTAGAGCTTTGGAAGATAAGATAAATAATGCCCAAGAAAATAAAAAACAAGCAATACTAGCTGAAGATTATTTATCAGCTATCAACTATAAAGACCAAGAAGAAAGACATATTGAAGAATTATTAAAACTACAAGCCCAAGAAGATAAGCAACAAAAAGCTAAATTAGGCAAAATTAACGCTAGTAATATTCAAAGTATTATTTCGGAAATGACTGGTATTCCTAGCACTAATCTAACTAGCGATGACAATCAACGCTTACTCAATTTAGAAAAAAAATTAGGCCAACATATTTTTGGTCAAGCCAAAGCTTTAACTACTGTTGCCAATAC
>CAZHLU010000080.1:0-2587 GCA_964533435.1 uncultured Gammaproteobacteria bacterium
TCTTTGGCAGATACCCAACTGCCACAATTTAATAGATCCTGCCAGTTAATAACTTCGGCTCTAATAAAACCTTTTTCAAAATCAGTGTGGATTACGCCGGCAGCTTGAGGAGCTTTGGCGCCTTTATTTACGGTCCAGGCTTTGCTTTCCATGGGGCCAGTGGTAATAAAGGTGATTAAGCCTAAAAGTTCGTAGCTAGCTTTGATAAGGTTATTTAAGCCACTAGTTTTGATGCCTAATTCTTTGACATATTCTTGGGCTTCATCTGGATTTAAATCAGCTAGTTCAGCTTCAATTTTTGCGCAAATAGCAATGGAGTTAGCAGGTAAATTTAAATCTTTGTTGATATCATTTTCATCAACATTATATAGATAGATGATCGGCTTACTACTTAATAAGTTTAAGGGTTTTAAAATTTTTTGTTCATCAGCTGACCACTCGCTTTGATTTAAGAGTTGATTATCTTCTAATAATGCTTTGGCTTTTTCTAAAACTATTTTTTCTTTGTCCAAAGTTTTATCATAAGCGCCTTTCATTTTGCTTTTGACTTTATCTAAATGTTTAGTCAAAGTTTCTAGGTCAGACAAAATTAATTCTAGATTAATAATTTGTTTATCATATTCAGGGTCAATTTTACCATGAACATGGATTACATCTTTGTCAGTAAAGTGTCTAATCACTTGTACAATCGCATCTACCTCACGGATGTTAGCTAAAAATTTATTACCCAAGCCCTGACCCTCGGAGGCACCTTTGACTAGGCCGGCAATATCCACAAAATCAATCGTAGTCGGCACTATTTTAGCTGAACTAGAAAGTACAGCTAGTTTATCTAGGCGTTCATCAGGAACTGCTACTACGCCGACATTAGGGTCAATGGTGCAAAAAGGGTAGTTAGCAATGTCTACTTTATTTTTGGTTAAAGCTTTGAATAAGGTTGATTTGCCGACATTAGGTAAGCCGACAATACCTAGAGAAAAAGACATAATTTAGCAATAAATTTAGTTAAAAGTAAACTGATTAAATCATAAATTTGTATAAAAAGCAATCATTGGTTATAATAAGGCTACTTAAATTTTTTGATGCTAACAATTGACTTTAAAAATGAATTAAACGATGAGCAATACCGAGCAGTGAGCGCTGCAGACGGTCAGGCTTTGGTGCTAGCTGGTGCCGGCTCAGGTAAGACTAGAGTTTTGGTTTATCGAGTAGCTTGGCTGATAAATCAAGGAGTAGTGCCTGAAAAAATATTGCTTCTTACTTTTACTAATAAGGCTGCTAATCAGATGATGGCACGCGTACAAAGTTTGTTAGGCAAAAAGAGTAACGAACCTTTATCTTTATGGGGCGGTACTTTTCATAGCGTGGCCAATAGGTTGTTAAAAAAATATGGACACTATCTAGATCTGCCTTCTAATTTTAGTATTATTGATGAAGAAGATAGGAAGTCTTTGCTTAAAAGTATTAGTAAAGGTTTTTGGGATAATTTAGGTATTAAGCCAGCTCCTTCAGCAGCTGTTATTTCAGAAACACTTAGTTTTAGTATTAATGCTCAGATTAGTTTGGACCAGGCTCTAGAACAAAAATTTATCGAGTGGCAACCATTTTATCAATATTTTGAAAAGATTGTAGCTGAATATCAACAGCGCAAAAAACTTAGTCATTTATTAGATTTTGATGATCTATTGTTGCGGTGGTATAGGCTTACTTTAAATGAACAAGCTTTAAAATCTTTGCAAGCCAAGTGGGACCATATTTTAGTTGATGAGTATCAGGATACCAATACTTTGCAAGCCAAAATTATTACTAATTTAGCTGGAAAAAATAAAAATATTTTAGTAGTCGGAGATGATGCTCAAAGTATATATTCTTTTCGGGCGGCCAATATCCAAAATATTTTAGATTTTCCTAAAAATTTTACTAATTGCCAAATTTATAAATTGGAAAATAATTATCGTTCTACGCCAGAGATTATTCGGGTGGCAAATCAAATTGTGGTTAATCAATTGCCAGAGTTTAGTAAACAACTCAAAGCTCAACGTCAGAACTTTGTCCGACCAGAGCTTGTAGCTGTCAATGATAATTTAGCTGAAGCTAGATTTATAGTTAATAAGATAGAGGAATTAATAAACCAAGGCGTGGCTCAAAGTAATATTGCTATTTTATTCCGTGCCAGTCATCATGCTCAAAATATTGAAATGGAGCTTAACCGTCGCGCTTTAAAATATGAAATGCGTGGTGGTTTAAAGTTTTTTGAAAGAGCCCATGTCAAAGACGTCGTGGCTTGGTTAAAGCTTTTATATAATCATCGCGATGAAGTAGCGGCTTTAAGAATTTTGCAAATGTATCAAGGTATTGGGCCAAAAGCAGCCCAAACAATTTATCAGACTTTAAGTAAGGCCGATGATTTGGATAGCGCTATTAAGCAAGATTTAGCCTTAGGTGCTCAAGCTAGTATTGGTTGGCAGCAGGCTAAAAATTTACTTACTATTTTACTTAAAGAAGAAAATAAATCTTTATTAAGATTAATACAATTGATAATTGAGCATTATCATGATTATCTACTTGAGTCTTTCCCTGACTATCG
>CAZHLU010000081.1:0-2533 GCA_964533435.1 uncultured Gammaproteobacteria bacterium
TTCTGGTCGTTCGGTAATTGTTATTGGTCCTCATTTGAAGCTGTATCAATGTGGTTTACCAAAGACAATGGCTTTAGAGCTCTTTAGACCATTTGTTATTTCTAAATTAATTAAAGCTGAATTAGTTCACAATGTCCGCTCAGCTAATCGTTATATTGAATCTGGTCAGCCAGAAGTTTGGGCTATTTTAGAAGATATTATTAGAGGAGCTCATGTCATGTTAAACCGTGCCCCTACTTTACATCGTTTAGGTATTCAAGCTTTTCAACCAGTTTTAATTGAGGGTAAAGCTATTCAATTGCATCCTTTGGTTTGTGCTGCCTTTAATGCTGACTTTGACGGAGATCAAATGGCTGTACACGTTCCTTTGACCGAAGAGTCAAAAGAAGAAGCAGCTGAAATAATGTTATCAGCTAAGAATTTGTTAAAACCAGCTACTGGTGAGCCAGTAACCATCCCTAACCAGGATATTGTTTGGGGTGGTTATTATTTAACTTATGTTAAAGCTGGTGCCAAGGTAGTTAAAGCTTTTAGCGACGAAGATGAAGCCGAGAAAGCATTTGCCTTAGGCATTGTTAAAATTCAGGATTTGATAAAAGTGAGAATTGCTAAACTTAATAACCAAGTTGTAGAAACTTCAGTGGGTAGAGTTTTGTTTAATAAAATTTTACCGGCCGAAATAAGTTATATTAATGAAACTTTAGATAAAAAAGGTTTAAAAAATATTATTGCCGAATCTTTCCGTCGTTTGCCACATGATACCACCGTCAAATTGTTAGATGATATTAAAAATTTAGCTTTTAAATATATTACTACTTCTGGACTTTCTTGGGGCATGGAAGATATTCCAAAATTATCCGCTAAACCATCTTTAATTAAAGAAGGTGAAAAGAAAGTAGAAGAAATTAAAGAACAATACCAAAACGGTTTACTTACTAATCGAGAAAGATATATTAAAGTTATTGAAGTTTGGAATGACATTAAAAATCGTATTAGTGAACAATGCAAACCATTGTTAGACCCAGAAAATTCTATTGCCGGCATTATTAATTCTGGCGCTAGAGGTTCTTGGGCTCAGATGATTCAGATCATGGGTATCAAAGGTATGGTGGTAAACCCAGCCGGAGACGTTATGGAATTACCAGTTAAAGCTTCTTTCCAAGAAGGTCTAGATGTTTTGGAATATTTTATTTCTACCCACGGTACTAGAAAAGGTTTGTCTGATACCGCTTTACGTACAGCCTCGGCTGGTTATTTAACCAGAAGAATGGTTGACGTTTCTCAAGACGTGGTTATTTTAGAAGATGATTGTCATGATAAAGAAGGTTTGGTTATTACTCGTGAAGAAAGCAAACTTTTAAATGAACCATTACACGAAAGAATAGTCGGTAGATTTTTAATTGATGATATTAAAGATGCTGACGGTAAAGTTTTGATCAAAAAGAACGTCTTGGTTACCAAAGAAATGGCCGAACACATTGTCAAAGCCAATCCAGAAAAAGTTAAAGCTAGATCAGTTTTGACTTGTAAGGCGGTACGCGGTATTTGTAAGCATTGTTATGGTTATGACTTGGGCTATAATAAATTAGTAGAGGCCGGAACAGCTGTTGGTATTGTGGCTGCTCAAAGTATTGGTGAACCTGGTACTCAGTTGACTATGCGTACCTTCCACACTGGTGGTGTTGCCGAAGGCGATATTACCCAAGGTTTACCTAGAGTAGAAGAATTATTTGAAGCTCGTCCACCTAAAAAATCTGCTATTCTTGCTCCGGTAACTGGCGTGGTAACAATTGAAGATAATAATAGATTAGTTAGTAAAGATAATCGTTTAGTTAAAATCCAACCTCAGGGCTCTAGAATCGCTAAGTACGAACTAGAAAAAGGCTTAGAACTTAAAGTAAAAGATGGTGACGAAGTAATAAAAGATCAGCTTTTGTTTGTTAATGAAGACGAAGAAGTTAGAGCTGGATTCAAGGGTGTTGTAAAATTAACCAGCGACCAACTTCAGGTTATGACCAATAAGGACGAGATACAAGAAGTTATTATTCCAGCCGGTTATAGCTTATGGGTAAGAGATAAAGATTTAGTAATGGAAGGTCAACAGTTAACCGAGGGCAGTATTGATTTACATGAACTCTATAGTCTACAAGGCAAATTAGCCGTCCAAAAATACATAATCAAAGAAATTAAACACATTTATTCTTCCCAGGGTCAAAACCTAAACGACAAACACGTAGAATTGATTGTTAGACAGATGTTCTCTCGTATTTTGATCAAAGATGTTGGTGAAACCGAATTATTACCAGGTGAGGTAATTACCAATACTCAGTTTATGGAAGCTAATATTAAAGCTAGTGGTCAATCGGCTAGGGGCGAAATATTATTGCTAGGTATTACTAAAGCAGCTCTGACTTCAGACTCTTTCTTGTCAGCTGCTTCTTTCCAGGAAACGGCTCGCGTCTTAATTGATGCTGCTATTACTGGTAAGATAGACCATTTAAGAGGTTTAAAAGAAAACGTAATTATTGGCCGT
>CAZHLU010000082.1:0-2422 GCA_964533435.1 uncultured Gammaproteobacteria bacterium
TTTGACGTAATTTGTCATTGCCAGCGGTTGCGGCAGTTAGATAAATACCGCGTACATAATCTGGTTGGTAAGATTTTTTTGTTTCTAGTTTTGAGATATCACTTGTTTGTGATGGAGCTTGAACAGGTAGGCAAAGTAGTAAAAACACCCCGCCTAAAGTAAGTAAAGATATGCTAATGTGGGCAATTTTAATAGCTGGCCTAAACATGCTTATATTATAGCAAATCTATAAAAATTTGCCCAAAAGCTAAAATTTTTGCTACAATATAATTTATGCGTTTAGGTAAATATCTTTTTATTATTCTGGGTATAGTGGTCGTGGGTGGAGCCGCTTATTTTTTTATTTTACCAAAAATTAATTTAAGTAAAGAAGTCATTTCTCAACCAGAAGCACAGGCAGAAACTTTAGATAAGATTGTGGCAGTGGTAGTAGAGCCGGATATGACTTTTTCGATTGCTACAGAGAATGCTGGTTTAGATAAAAATCTAAGTCAGGTTTTATTTAGTGCTGCCGAATCTGTTTATGACCTTAGTAAGATTCGTGTTGGTCGAGAATTAAAATTTATTTTTGATCACGATGATGCTTTACTTAAACAAGTTATTTATCCAATTGATAGTGAAGAGGAATTATATATTGACAAGCAGGCAGACGGTACTTGGTTAGCAGTCCGCAAGATTATTGATTATGAGGTCAAAATAAAAACAGTTAGTGGCACCATTGATTCATCTTTATATGAATCAGCTTTAGCTCAAAATATTGATGAAAGAGCAGTAATTTCCCTAGCTGATGTTTTTGCTTGGAGTATCGATTTTGGCATGGGTATTTATAAAGGTGATAGTTATAAATTTATTTATGAAGAAAGATATCGTAATGGTCAGTATATAATGCCAGGAAAAATTTTAGCAGCCCGTTTTATTAATGATGGTAATACAGTAGAAGGTTTTTATTTTAGTGAAGGTAAGGATAAGGACGGAGAGTTGATTGAAGGTTATTTTGCTCCTGATGGTAATTCACTGCAAAAAATGTTTTTGAAAAATCCAGTCGATTTTCGCTACATTAGTTCTGGTTTTACTACTGGTAAGCGTTATATTTCGGCTTTTAATATTTCGACTGGCCACCGAGCAATTGATTATGCTGCCGCTCAAGGTACGCCAATCAAAGCAGTGGGTGATGGTAAAGTAACTTTTGCTGGTTGGAGTAAGGCTGGTTATGGAAATTTAGTAAGTATTAGACACAACTCAACTTATAGCACTAACTATGCTCATCAAAGTAAAATTTTAGTTAAAGTTGGACAAAGTGTAAAACAGGGGCAGGTCATTGGCAAAGTTGGATCAACTGGTTTATCTACTGGTCCGCATTTACATTTTGAGATAGTACAAAATGGCACTAAGGTTAATCCTTTAAAAGTTGATATACCGGCTGGTAAAGCAGTGAGTTCTGAAAAAATGGAAGATTTTAAAAAAGTAGTAGAGGGTTATCAAAAACAATTAGATTAATTTTTATGGCCTATAAACCACCATTACATATTATTCAAAAAGATAAGGCAGTTCCAGTTGATAAAACTGTTAAAGTGCAGAGTCAGGAAAGTAAAATATTTAATTTTACCTTATCTTACAGCATCAAGGGTATGGCAATAGGCATTGCCTTATCTTGGTTTTATTGTTATTTTTTGTTGGGGAATTTTTCGCCTAAGTATTTAATCGCTGGTCCTTTGCTTGGTTGGCTTATAGGTTGGTTAGTGGGTAGATTTTTTTATCGAGATTAATTTTTATTTGTATATTTAGCTTAAAAATTGTATAATTTACCCCGTGGAATAGCTGCGCGCAAGCGCAGCTGCCATCTTATGGCATTCCACAAGATAAAGGTTGATCTTAGTTTTTATGGCACGTATTATCTCGGTAGTTAATCAAAAAGGGGGAGTAGGTAAAACTACTACCACTATTAATTTAGCAGCTTGGCTGGCAGGATTTGGGCAGAGAGTTTTAGTAGTTGATATTGATCCTCAAGGAAATGCTTCTTCTGGTCTAGGTTTTAGCCCCAGAGAACTTGATAAAGGTATTTATGAAGTCTTGATTGATCCAAACATGCGTTTGACCGACGCTGTCAAATCTTATCAGCCTAATTTTCATATTGTGCCGTCAACTCCCGATTTAGCTGGAGCTACAGTTGATTTAGTCTCAGTTGATAATCGTGAATATAAATTGCAGGAAAATTTACAAGAAGTAGCTGATCTTTATGATTATATTTTGATTGATAATCCGCCATCCTTAGGTCTTTTGACTATCAATGGTTTAGTGGCCGCACGAGAAGTATTGATTCCAGTACAATGTGAATATTATGCCCTAGAAGGTTTATCCCAACTTTTAAATACTATAAACTTGATTAAAGAGCATCTACAGCCAGATTTAAAAATTTTAGGAG
>CAZHLU010000083.1:0-2203 GCA_964533435.1 uncultured Gammaproteobacteria bacterium
GAAAATCTAAGGAAACCTTAACTCTTGAAACTGTAATAAGCTTATCTTCTAAAGGTTGCCGCAAAGCTTCTAAAACTGCTCTTGGAAATTCCAAAATCTCATCCAAAAATAAAACACTACGATGAGCTAACGAAATTTCGCCGGGCCTAGGCCAAGAACCACCCCCAATCATCGCCGCCACTGAAGCCGAATGATGAGGTGAACGTAATATTCTCTGCTGGATTAAATATTTTTCTTGAGAAAGTAAGCCAGCCAAACTATATATCTTACTTATTTCTAAACTTTCAGAAAAATTTAAAGGCGGCAAAATAGATAAAAAGCTTTTAGCAAGCATTGTCTTGCCTGCTCCTGGCGGACCAACTAATAAGACATTATGACCACCAGCTGCACTAATTTCTAAAGCTCTTTTTGCTTCTGTTTGACCCTTGATGTCAGAAAAATCATAAGTACTCTCCTCAACTTGTTCTTGCCAAGTCGCTGTCAACTCTTTTTCTAATTTTAATTTTCCAGAAAAATGATCAATTAGCTGACGTAAATTATTTATAGGATAAATATCAATATCTTTTATCAAACTAGCCTCTTTAGCATTAGGAGCTGGTAAAAAAACCTGCTTAAAGCCATGTTCCTTAAGACTAGACACCATAACTAATATGCCAGGCACGGCTTTTAATTCCCCACTTAAAGACAATTCGCCGATAAAAGCAATTTTTTCTACTGGCAAAAACAAATCACCACTTGCAACTAAGACTGCAACCGCCATTGGCAGATCATAACCGCTCCCTTCTTTGCGAATCTGAGCTGGCGCTAAGTTAATTACTACTTTTTGACGAGGAAATTTTAAATCACTATTATCAATCGCTGCCCAAACACGTTCTTTGGCTTCTTGTACTGCCATATCTGGTAAGCCGACTACAATTATTTTTGGTAAATGCCTGGATAAATTAGCCTCCACCTCCACTAAAACTCCCTTTAGACCAAGCGTAGCAATGGTATAAATTTTTTTCATAAAAAAATCGCTTTATTTCAAGAAAAGCGATCAGCTCTATCGGCCTTACCCATGCCTGGCGACCTAAAAATAAATTATCTTGGTTCAACTTTCTTAAGGTTAAACCTCTAATCGCTTTTCTTGTTGTTAGTATCTTAAATAATGCACAAAAAAATGTCAAGAAAATTAAATTAAACTTTAATTCTTTTATTTTTTTTAAGTTCATCAAACAAAAGCCAAGCCACACCTAAAGAAATATAAATATCACTTAAATTAATGACAGTTAAACCAAAAAAATTAATAAAATCAATAACACCGCCCTGATAAATACGGTCCAAGAGGTTACTAATAGCACCAATAATAATCAAGGCCCAAGGCCAAACCAAAACACTCACCTTTTTAAAGGCTTGTAAGTAAAAATAAAACAAAATAACTATAATCACTGATAGCAAAATATATAGATATGTGTTAGATAGAGTCCAAAACCAAGCAATATTCTGATTTAATTCAAAAACCAAAAAGCCACCTGACTGCAAAGTTGTGGCTTTGATCAAAATATAATATTTAGATAAACGATCTAAGGTAAATAGTAACAACAAAACTAAATAATGCTTAAGCATTCTAATATTAGAGAGATTTTTGTTTACAACTCATACAGGCCATAGCCGAAGGAAAGGCTTCTAAACGCTTAGGGTCGATTGGTTTACCGCATTTTTCACATAAACCATAATCACCACTATCAATTTTCTCAAGAGCCTTATTAACATTATATAAAGACACCTCTAAAGTCTTTTCCATTGATAAATTCTTCTCAAAGTCAGCTACCTCAGCAGCGTTTTCGTCTTCTTTTTCACCATAGTCAACAAATTTAGCACTATAGTCATTATCAGTCACCTGCACAGTATCAACATTAAGCTCTTTTAGAAGCTCGCTACGACGACTTTCTAAATCTGCCCGACGGGCAGCAATAAATTTTGCATCAAATTTCATATCTTTTTAAATACCCTGACATAATAACAGCTTTTACCCAAAAAATCAAGGTTTTTTAGACAAATTGAAAAGGCGCATCCAGAGACACCCCAACATAAATTTTGTTTGTGGGCCGTAATGCGCCTCTGATGTATTCACTAATACTTCTGCTCGAGTATAAGTTACTCGAAAAATTTTTGTAAGTTTAAAATTGGCTAGAAGGTATTATGTTGTAAACACATCACGTTT
>CAZHLU010000084.1:0-2143 GCA_964533435.1 uncultured Gammaproteobacteria bacterium
CCAGCCTTGCTTGAAGAGTATTATGACCAAGACGGTGAACAGGTGGATTTATTAAAAATAGGTATTTTATCAGCTGATTATATCAGTACTGTGAGCCCCACTTATGCTCGAGAAATTTTAACTAAGCAGTACGGCTGTGGCCTAGATTTGTATTTACAACGTCGCTACAAACATTTAAGTGGTATTTTAAACGGTATTGATACGGTTATTTTTAACCCGCAGACTGATAAAAGTATTGCCAAAAAATATAATCAAACTAATTTTACATTAGGCAAGCAAGCTAATAAAATTTCCCTACAAAAAAAATTAAAATTGGAAAGAGCCGACTATCCTTTATTTGGTATTGTGACTCGTTTGGTTGAACAAAAGGGTTTTGACATACTACTTCCAGCTTTAGAAAAATTTTTACATAATAATAAGGCCCAAATAGTTATTTTAGGTACTGGCCATAAAAATATTGAAAATCAGTTAAAAGAATTAGCTAAACATTATCCGAATTCTTTAAGTTTAAATTTGGGTTTTGATTTGGGCTTAGCTCAATTGATTTATGCTGGTTCAGATTTTTTCCTCATGCCTTCGTATTTTGAGCCCTGTGGCTTAGGGCAAATGATTGCTATGCGCTATGGCTCTTTACCCCTAGTGCGTGCAACTGGCGGTTTAAAGGACACGGTAATTAACAATAAAAACGGCTTAGTGTTTAATAATTACCAAATTAATGATTTAGCTAAAGTAATGCAAGAAGCAGTTAAAATCTATGCAAATAAAACACAGCTAAAAAGAATGATTGCCTTAGCTATGTCCAGTGATTGGTCTTGGGACTTGTCAGCTCAAAAATATCTTAAACTTTACAATAAAATTATTTAATTTTATATGACTAATAAAAAATCAGAAATTAGAAAAGACTATATTCAGGAAAAGTATGTGATTATTGCGCCACGTCGCACTAGTCGGCCTCATAGTCTTGTTTCCCGGGAGCCAGTAAACAAGCAATTTGATGATAATTGTGGTTTTTGTCCAAATAAACTAAAATCAGCAAAATTTTTGTATAAAATAGGCACGCAAAAAAATTGGGACATCGCCGTCTTGGCTAATAAATATCCAGCTGTAACTTTAAATAACTCCAAAGCCTATGGTCAGCAAGAAGTGGTCATAGAAACCCCGGATCATATTAGAGAACTTGAAGATTTACCAGTTGATCAGCTTAAAGATTTATTAACTGTTTATGCTGAGCGCACTAAAGCAATTGCCAAAAATAAAAAAATAGAGTATATCATGATTTTTAAAAATAACGGTGGTATTGCCGGAGCTTCTTTACAGCACTCACATTCCCAGATATTTGCTACTAATTTTCTGCCACCGCATCTGGCTGACAAGTCACAACGTCAGCAAGCTTATAAACTTAAACATGGTACTTGTGTTTATTGTGATGTTATCAAAAAAGAAGCAAGGAGCCCTAGATTTGTTTGGCAAGATGATAAGGTAATTGCTTTTACGCCTTATGATTCAATGTTTAATTATGAATTGTGGATTATGCCCAAACGGCATATGGATAACATCACGTTACTTAACGAACCAGAAAAAATGTCTTGGGCTAAAATTTTAAAACATAGTTTACAAAAAATTAGTCAACTGAATTTGCCTTACAATTATTATTTCCATCAAGTGATTCACGATGAAGATCAACATTTATATATGAAAGTAGCACCGCGTGGCTCGGTCTGGGCAGGAGTAGAAATTGGTTCAGGCTTAATCATTAACCCCATTGCCCCAGAAGAAGCGGCTAAATTTTATCGGCAGGGATTATAAAAAGTAATTTAAAATAGAGGGTAAAGGACCCTCTATTTTTTATAATTTAAAATTTTTTAACGATGCGGACAACCAGGCCAGCAACAGGGACGGCGCTTACCTTTTATAAGTTCGGCACAAGTACGTTCAATATGATTTATTCTGGTCTCAGGTCTTTTGACAATAGTAATCCAACAAATCCATTCGTTACGAGCAAGAGGTGTAAGGCTATTCCATTTTTTAAGTAGATCTTCGTTAGTATATAAAATTGTTTGTAAATCTTTTGGTACTTTATGCACTGTGCCGGTTAATATTTTGTTTTTAGGCATGTTTGTTATTTAGTATTTTTATTTATTTC
>CAZHLU010000085.1:0-1872 GCA_964533435.1 uncultured Gammaproteobacteria bacterium
GCTAGGAGCTAAACGATGAATTGGCCAATTTTCTTCAGTCTTTACTTCACCTTGATTATCAATAGCTTTACCTAAGACATTAAACATTCTACCTAAAGTAGCTTGACCTACTGGCACAGAAATAGACTCACCAGTAGTCTTAACCTCTAAACCACGACTTAAACCATCAGTAGAATCCATAGCCACTGCCCGCACCATGTTGTCACCTAAATGCTTTTGTACTTCTAAAACAACTTGGGCTGTTTTTTTCTCTTTAGCTGATTTTGACATTTCTACCAATAAAGCTTCATTGATCGCTGGTAATTTATCAGCAAAATAAACATCTACAACTGGCCCGATAATTTGTTTGATAATTCCTGTTTGCTTCATATAATTTATAATATAATTTAAATTTAAACTAATTTTGTAAAGCCGCGCTACCTGCTGCAATTTCAGCAAGCTCTGAAGTAATACCAGCCTGACGAGCTTGATTGTAGGCTAAAACTAAATAATCAATCATGTCAGAAGCCGCGTCAGAGGCGTTACGCATCGCCAACATTCTAGCGCTGTGTTCTGAAGCTTCACTTTCTAAAACTGCTTGGTAAACCTGCACTTCAATTAAACGTGGTAAAAAAGAAAGTAAAATATCTTGAATATTTGGTTCAAACAAAAACTCGGAAAAACTTTCTACTTCTATACTATCAATTTCATAAGATTGACTGTGGCCGATATGAGCTAATCTTTCGTCAATAGCTGGTACAATCGGTAATAATTGCTTGACGTGTGGCACTTGACGCAAAGAAGAAACAAAATCAGTATAAGCTAAAAAAACTCGATCGTATTTTTTTTCTAAAAATTCTTTAACTACTAAATGTGATATCGGACTAATTTCGGTGATACTTTGCGTAATATCAGTTTTCGGAAAGTCAGCTACTACTGCTAATTTTTTACGAGCAGCCTCAGTACGGATTCTACTACCAAAAGAAATTATTTCTGTTTCAATTTTTTCTGGATGATGCAAAGCAATAGACTGTACTACTTTATTTACTAATTGAGCATTAAAACTACCACACAAACCGCGATTAGTGCCAATCAAAATAATACCAACTTTTTTTACATCTTTACGATCTTGAAAAAAAGGATGGTGGCCTTGATCAACTTTTTTAATCAAATGCAAAACAGTCTGCCAAGCTAAATCAGAATAACTTCTGGTTGATAAGACCTTGGTCACTGCACGCCTCATTTTAGCAGCAGCTACCAGTTCCATAGCCTTGGTAATCTTGCGGGTAGATCGTACCGAACGCAAACGTCTTTGAATGTCGCGACTAGCTTGAGCCATAACTTTCTACTTCTCGTTTACTTGATTAGCTTCTACTAAATCACTAATAATTTGTTTTAATTTATTTTCCATTGCTTCATCTAACTGTCCTTCTGTTTCAAT
This sequence comes from uncultured Gammaproteobacteria bacterium, assembly GCA_964533435.1. GTDB lineage: Bacteria > Patescibacteriota > Patescibacteriia > UBA1558 > GWA2-36-10 > CAZWIT01. The sequence goes on from CAZHLU010000085.1 coordinate 1,421, forward strand.
TTTTTTCAACAAATCTGAATTTTGTAATTCTAAATTTTGATATAATTTCTGTTCTAGCTCTGCAATGTTTTCAACTGGCACAACATCCAAATAGCCATTGATTACCGCATAAAGTATAGCTACTTGCTTACCTTGAGATAATGGCGAGTACTGGCCTTGTTTTAAAATTTCTACTACCCGTGCTCCCCGATTTAATTGTTGTTTAGTAGCTTCATCTAAATCTGAACCAAATTGAGCAAAGGCTTCTAACTCTCTAAATTGAGCTAAATCCAATTTCAAACGACCAGCTACTTTTTTCATTGCTTTAATCTGAGCAGCTGAACCAACACGGGAAACTGATAAACCAGAATTCAAAGCTGGCCTAATACCTTTATAAAATAAATCCGTTTCTAAAAATATTTGTCCATCAGTAATAGAAATAACATTGGTTGGAATATAAGCTGAAATATCAC
>CAZHLU010000086.1:0-1705 GCA_964533435.1 uncultured Gammaproteobacteria bacterium
TATTTATTTTTTAACTTAACAATAAAAGATAAAGCAAAAAGTGAAGGAAAACTTTTTCCTAAAAATTTCATTATGGGAGCAAAGAAAAATTTGTTTTCCCAAACATAATTACATTTTATTTCTTGTATTTCTAAATTATGCTTATCAATCATCTGTTTCAAATTCTTATAATTAAACCAATAAATATGTCCTTGTTTAGGAGTGTTATTTTCTGGAACTGAGCCTAACAAAACTTGGACTCTAGCCGGTAGAGAATTAAAATTCGGTACACTAATAATAATATTATCAGCTACTCGAGCTGCCTCTTGTAATAACTCCTCTGGCTTATATAAATGTTCCAAAACATCTAACATTACTGCAAAAGCAAACTCTTTATCATTATATGGCAGTTTATTGGCGCTAAAATCACCAACACTAGCCTCCAAACCGGCTGCTAAACATTTATCTATAGAAACCGTAGAAACATCTAGTCCGCAAGCGGCAATCCCTTTATCTTTTAAAATTTTTAAGAGTAGACCATCGCCACAGCCAATATCTAAAACTTTAGCACGATCAATCATGCTTGAGGCTACTCTGTGCCTAATAGTTTCTGGCTGTGTATTTTGCTGCCAAAATTTATTTTCAAATTCCAATAAATTCATAGTATATAATTATTTCAAAAAGGAGCTTATTTCAAAAATTAGTTTTTTTAAATTATGATTATTACTTACATATTCACTCAATTGACTTGCTAAAATTTTATTAGCATCATCAGTTAACAATGATAAATTAATAATTTTTTCTGCAATCGATTCTGGTCCTAATTGATCAATAAAACAATCTGCTGGCAAAAAACTACGACTAGCATCATTTGAACTAAGCACTAATGTACCGCAACTCATTGCCTCTAAAATTGTTTTATCAAGGCTGCCAGTTTTAGAAAAGTTCAAAAATATATCAGCCCAATTATAAATATCCACTACTCGCTGATTGGCTATAGAACCTAAAAATTCCACTTCATTATCCAAGGCAAGCTCATGAACTTTTAATTTCAAATCAGCTAAATATAAATTATCTTTTTTAGTAATTGCTTCACCTACTATTTTTAAAACTACCGGCCGGTTTATTTTTTGTTTTAAAATTGCAAGCGATTCCAACATTAAATCTACTTGTTTAATAGCTGATATTCTGCTGACTGTTAATAATCTTAATTCTGGATGTTTTTCTTTTTCTTTAAAAATAAATAAATTATTATCTATGCCATGATGTAAAATTTTTAATTTACTACTAGATAAACGAAAACTTTCCTTAGTGCCAGTAAAAATATAATCACTTAAACTAGTGGCTAGTTTTAATTTTAGAGTTATACTCTTGTGCATATACCAAAGGGCTATTTTTTTGGCTAATATCTTCCACAATAATCCTCCCAAAATAACATACTCAACATTCATATGCACAAAAACGCTATCATAATTTTTGCGTTCTTGCCAAATATACTTATAAAAATTAACAATATACTTAAGACGCTGTGATGCTACTTCTTTACCTAAAGATAAAATTTTAACATTTTCAGGTAAATCATATTCACCTTTTTCTAAACAAATGACTATTAATTTTTCACAATTTTTAGCAAAATCTAAAATCCAAGCATGGAAAAAACCTAAAATAGCATCATTCTTATCTACTTTTTGAGTAATAATCAATAGTTTCATAAAATATTATTTCT
>CAZHLU010000087.1:0-1698 GCA_964533435.1 uncultured Gammaproteobacteria bacterium
TAGAAGTATTTTATATGTTATTTTGTTAGCTCTAATCACAACATTTTTTTCACTATCTGTATTTTTAACAGGGGCTTATTTGGGGGAGGGTAACAAATATAGCACTATTCTCATTTCTTTTATAAGCTCTTTTATAGTGGTAGTTTTTTTAGATCCAGTAAAAAATATTTTTGCTCGTTTAACTGATAGAATATTCTATAAAGACCGTATTGATTATCAAAAAGTTTCACAACAAGCTAGTGCAGTTGTGGCTAAAGAAATTGATTTAGAGAAACTGTCCTATTCTTTAGTTAATTTATTAGCAAGCGAATTAAAAATTAAAGAAGTTTCAGCTTTAATTGCTAAAGATAAAAATTTTGTTTTATTATCTTCTTCGCAAATTAATAAACAGAATTTTAAATTAAGTCTTGATTTTATCGGATTTATTCAAGAACGTAGAGATTTGATTATTATTGAAGAATTAATCAGAGTGCAGAGTGATACTGGTAGCGAATTGCCATACTTTCAGGTTTTAGATAAGTTTATTAAAGAAGCAGAAAGTTTAAATGTAGAAATGGTAGTGCCAATTGTTGATGATAATGTCATCACAGCTATACTATTGTTTTCAGCAAAAAGTTCTGGCGATCTTTATAATCAAGACGATATTAATTTCTTAAAAGTTTTAGTGCCACAAATTGGTACCGCTATTACTAAATCTAAGCTCTATGAGGAAGTGCAGATTTTTAATCGGGAATTACAGGCTAAGGTAGAGGATAGGACCAAGAGTTTACGCGAAGCAAATTTAGGCTTAGAAGAGCGTAATAAGTTTTTAACCACTATGCAGGTGGTGACCAATATGGTTAGTCGCACCTTAGATTTAAAGCAACTTAATCAGATGATTGCCAATAGTATTGCTTTAGAATTGGGTTATGTGGGTGGCATTTTGAGTTTTATAGATGAATCAAGTCATACTTTAAAAATTGGTGCTATTACTAATAATGAAAAAACCAGAGATGTTATCGGTATCTTAGGTAAAGATCCAAAGAGTTTTGAAGCTCAGCTTAGCCCAGAATTTTCGCTTGGTTCCCAAACTGTCTTATCTGGTAAAATTAATTTTTCTGATAAAATGTCTGACTTTTTTTCACCGCCAGTTGATGTTGCTGCTATTGATAAGGTGCAAAAATTTTTAGGAGTAAAGACAGTAGTTGGTTTACCAATTTTTTCAGAAAATAAAATTATTGGTGTTATTCATTTTTTGATGGCAGTAGAGCGTCATCATATTTCCGCTTTGGATATTGAAACCATGACTGCTTTGACCAACCAAGTTGGCATTGTTTCTCGTAATTTGTACTTATACAATAATTTACAATCTGCTAACGCAGAGTTGCAAGAAGCTAATTTACGTTTGCGCGAACTTGATCGGGCCAAATCAGAATTTTTATCAATTGCTTCACACCAATTACGCACCCCAATTTCTGCCTTAAAAGGCTATTTGTCTATGATGATCGATGGTGATTTTGGGCCAGTACCTGATAAAATAAAAGTAGTTATTAAAGACTTATTTGAAAGTGCTTCGCGTCTTGCGCGTTTGATTAATGTCTTTTTAAATGTTTCTCGAATTGAATCTGGTCGATTAAAGCTTGATAAACACGAAGTGCAAGTCAATGATTTAATCGTCAGTGTGATCAAAGAATTAAACAATCAAGCCTTACAGAAAAA
>CAZHLU010000088.1:0-1510 GCA_964533435.1 uncultured Gammaproteobacteria bacterium
GCGTTTGTAACGACGCAGACGCCAGTATCTATCCCGGCGCCTCGGAAAATAGCGTCAACGGCGTGGACAATGATTGCGATGGAGACACCGACGAAGACGTCGATTTCGATAACGATGGTTGGAGCGTGACCACCGATTGCAACGATGGGGATCCCAGCGTCCATCCGGGAGTGGTCGATAATACGGCCAATATGATCGACGACGATTGCGACGGGCAAATGGACGAAGACGTCGTGCCCGATAATGACAACGATGGTTACGTCGCGAATTTAGATTGCAACGATAGCGATGCCGCAATCCATCCGGGTGCCGCGGATGATACCGACGACGATGTCGACAACGACTGCGATGGACTATTCGATGAAGACTACGTTTTCTCCCCCCCCGACCTTGATGCCGATGGCTATACGGTAGGCCAGGGCGATTGCGATAATAACAATCCCAGTATTCACCCCGGTGCCTCGGATAATACGGACGACGATATCGACAATGATTGCGATGGGCTATTCGATGAAGACTATGTCCCCCCCTCCCCCGACATTGATAACGATGGCTACACTATCGCTCTAGGGGATTGTAATGACGCGGATGCGAGCATCAACCCGAGCGCGTCCGATAACACCAACGACAACATTGATAATGATTGCGATGGCCTCACGGACGAAGACTACACGCCCCCGCCGGCCGACAGTGATTCGGCCGGATTTAGCTCTGCGGTGGATTGCAACGACGGTAATGCCGCGGTCAATCCCAGCGCGACGGAGACCGACAATGGCATCGACGACGATTGCGACGGCGACATCGACGAAGGGTTCGACGCGGATCACGACACCTATTCGATGGGCATGGGGGACTGCAACGACAACGACCCCTCATTTTATCCCGGTGCTTTCACCATCATTGGCAGTGGCCTTGATCAAAACTGCGATGGATGGCCAGACTAATACAAACAGTATTTCTTCCAGATCTTTTTAAAAGGTTAGGAACTATAACCGCCCATTTCCAAAAAGCCTTTCCTACCGATATTTGAATTTATAGCTAATAAAGACGGTGCGTCACGCCTGGGATGGCGTGTCTAAGACTGGGGACACTCTCTATACGGCCCTTAGCCCGAGCGGTGCCTCCCGCGGATAAATAAAATCAAACGTTCTCACCGCGAGCTTGGATAGTCCGGGTAGAAATTTGGCCGTAGATTGCTTCGACACTTCGTGCCTCGCAAGGACGGGGAGGGGTTTAGTCGGACTTTCCAAGCTCGCGGTGAGAACGCCTTGTGGTTTTTATTTTTTTTCGTGGCACCGCTCGGGCTTTCTCATTTTGTAAACTTTGTAGACAGCTCGAAAATCCCAGGCATTTAAGTACGTAATTTCCAATACTTAACCCCTATTTTCGTCATCATAATTACAAGACCATCACACAATTACAATAATGCTAGGGGAGCACCACGTAAGTTTGTGAATCTAGCTTCGATTTCAATTTATTTCGGGATCGTGCTTTGCCTTCTACTTGGCTG
>CAZHLU010000089.1:0-1471 GCA_964533435.1 uncultured Gammaproteobacteria bacterium
GCCTCGGACTATGTTGCGTTATGCTATTGAAAGATTGCCAAATTCCAAGCGGTTGGCTTATCTGCAGGGGAGAATCTAAATTGTTCACGTTTTAGTAAATATGCTATAATTTTGGCAATGTAAAGGTAGTTTTATGAATAAATTTGAACAGATTTTAGCTGATTATGGCCCATATATTGATGATTTATGGTCTCGAATTTATAGGCTAGCTTTTGTATTTATTGTTTTATTTGTTTTAGGATTTTTAGAAGCAGGCTGGCTAATGAAACATTTTATCAGCCTGTTTGCTCTTAATGATGTTACTATTACCGTTACTTCACCTTTTCAATTTTTGGACTTAGCAGTGAGCGTTGGTTTATTTGTTGCTTTTGTTTTTTGTACACCAATAGCTATTTGGAATTTTTACGCTTTTTTGAGACCGGCAGTTTCCAAAACAGAATTTTCCGCACTTCTAAAAACTTTACCAGTTTCATTATTTTTATTCTTTTTTGGTTTTGCTTATGGATTTTTTGCTTTGTATTGGGGTTTGCGAGGTATGGCAGAAATAAATATTGCTGTTGGTTTAAAAAATTATTGGGACATTGGTCTTTTTATTTCTCAGTTGTTTATGACTGCTACTTTGTTGGGGATTCTTTTTCAATTTCCGATAATTGTATATATCATGATCAGTTTAGGGATTATTAAGCATCAATTTTTGAGACAAAAAAGGCGAGTGGTCTACGCTTTTATTATTGTGATTGTTTCTTTGCTGCCACCAACCGATGGCTTATCCTTACTTATCATGTCTGTACCCTTGGTCTTGATGTATGAAATTATTATCTTGATAACACGTTCGCTTCGTGTGGAAAATAGACTTGTTGATTAGGGTCGTTTTATGCTATACTATAGTCATATAAATGAACTTCTTTAGATTAAATATTAAAGAAGTTTTAATTAAATAATTCAATAAAAATACTATGTTTGGACTTGGATCAAAAGAGCTTATCATTATCGCAGTTATTTTGGTTTTGTTATTTGGCGCCAAAAGGATTCCAGAACTTGCCAACGGCATTGCTGAAGCTATCAAAAATTTACGTCGCGGTTTTAAAGATGACGTTAGTGGTGATGATGGTGTAGCTAAGAAAAAATAAACAAATAAAGCCTATTTTTGTCGGATAGGCTCAAATAAAAACACTTTTTAAAACAAAATTCGCCCATGCTTGATGTCGGATCAAAAGAACTCATAATTATCGGAGTTATTTTAGTATTACTTTTTGGGTCAAAAAAATTACCTGAACTTGCCAAGGTTTTAGCAGAGGCTATTAAGGATATCAGGCGAGGATTTAAAAGTGATTTGCATGAGGAGCAGACAGTAGCCCATGAAACCCAAAATAAAAATACATAATCTAAACAGCTTTAGTAGCTGGCTTTATTACTTACTTTTATCTTCTAGCACTCCTCACGAGTGTTCGTTTTAATTATATAAAAATAT
>CAZHLU010000090.1:0-1354 GCA_964533435.1 uncultured Gammaproteobacteria bacterium
TCCGGACCAATCCGAGTTTTTCCGGCCAGGAGCTCAAGGTGACCGGGGAAGTCGGGACGGGCTTTTTCGGTGTCTCCATGATCGCCGGTGACTGGAATGCTGATGGCAAGACCGATCTGGCCGTCGGTGCTAATGGATACTCCACCAATACCGGCCGCGCCTATATCTTCTATAATGATGGGCACCTTGCGGCCGCCGCGACGAATGCGGATGTTATCATCACCGGCGAAACGACAGGTAATTATTTTGCTACTGCTCTCGTTTCCGGTGACTGGAATGCCGATGGGAAGACCGATCTGGCCGTCGGTGCCTACGGCTATTCCTCTAACACTGGCCGCACTTATCTTTTTTACAACGACGGCTCTATCCCGATCACTGCCGCGACCGCCGATGTGATAATCACGGGTGAAACGACAAATAATTATTTTGGTTCAGCAATTACAGCAGGTGATTTCAATGCCGATGGCAAAACCGACCTCGCCGTAGCTAAGGAAATCGCGCCGACTGGTGGTGCAGGAAGAGTATATCTCTTCTATGGTGGCTCTATTGTAACTGAAAATGCAAGTGGGGCTGATATTTTTATCACTGGTGAGGCAAGCAGTTTTTTTGGATCTTCCCTGGCTGCTGGCGACTTCAATGCCGACGGTAAGACTGATCTTGCAGTCGGCGCATATAGATATTCTTCCTCTACTGGTCGCGTCTACCTCTTTTACAGTGGTTCCATCATCACCGAAAATGCCTCAGGCGCAGATATTATTATCACAGGTGAAGCGTTGGGTGATAATTTCGGTATCTCTCTTACCTCTGGCGACTTTAATGCCGATGGCAAGACCGACCTTGCCGTCGGTGCATCTGCGTATTCTTCCAGTACCGGCCGCATCTATCTTTTCTACAACGGTTCCATTATCATCGAGAACGCGAGTGGGGCCGATGTGATGATTACAGGCGAAGCATCCTCGGATAAGTTTGGTGATTTTCTTACTTCTGGTGACTTCAATGCCGATGGTAAGACCGACCTTGCCGTCGGAGCTTATGAGTATAATGCTGGCGGTGGTTTTCATCCGGGCCGTGTCTATATTTTTTACAACGATGGCTCTATTCCGACTACCGCCGCTACCGCTGATGTGATAATGACAGGTCCAGCAGGCTTGTCTTATCCTCGCTTTGGCACTTCGCTTATCCCGGGTGATTTCAATGCCGATGGCAAGATTGATCTTGCAGTGGGAGTCCCTGACGACCTCTCCAGTCGCGGGCGGGTATATATGTACACCTTTAATGATGGCGTGATCACGGGTGAAGCGACGAATAACTATTTCGGCATCTCTCTTGCTTCCGGCGATTTCAATGCCGACGG
>CAZHLU010000091.1:0-1276 GCA_964533435.1 uncultured Gammaproteobacteria bacterium
TAAATTTGTTTCAAAAGTTAAATTGTATTTATTGTGGTTATGCTAATGGTCTATTACACTATTCTTTGACCATAGCTGGAAAAACAGAAAAATATTGGTGCGGCATAAAGCATAAGGCTGATAATAATTTTGTGTCACCAGAACACCACAAGGATTTTGTAGAATTTGGTGATCAGGATGCTTTTGAGAAAAAATATAAACAGTAATTAATAGTATTTAAATAGGGAATTGGGTAATTTTTTGGAGAATTTATTTTTTTGGCTAATATTAGTTATTTTTTAGGGATTTTTTATTAATAAAAAAGACCCCACAGAAGCATGGGGTCAGATACTGGGGCCGATTAAATATCGGCTTGTTTTTTTGCTTGGTTTTGGCGAATGGAACTTACTATCATCTGAGCAATGCCGCCTAGCGTCCAAAGCAGGGCTGTGCCAATTACGATATAGATAGCCGGACGGTGTAGATAATCACCAAACATGATTAAGGAGAAATTAATTGGGCTAAAGAAAACGCCGAGGAAAATACCAAAGGCGGCAAAAAGGTGGTATTTGAAAGGCATAAAAACTTTTCCAAAATAGCCAGCAGGCAGGACCAGTAGTAGGGCAACTGGCAACATGCGGCTGACAAGCCAAGCAATCAAGAAAAATAGTATCAGAATACCAAGCGCTGGCATTTTGCGGCTTGAGTCCACTTTCTTTCTCCCTGTTAAGGTTCGGGGCCACGGACGGTTTTTGAATAGTGGTTTCAAAAAAATATATAACATATTATTTAAATTGTCAATATTAAAATAAAGAGCATATTTCACAGGAAAACTAATAATTTCGCTAATATTAGCTAAATTATTTTAGAATATATCCTAAATTTGACAAAGTATTTGTAAATGTTTAAGGTGTTGATGTTTTTGTTGTCCCAGCAAGATGTCCCTTAACAAAAGGAGCTGATGTGAAAATTGGACTTATTGGTGGCACCGGCATGGAAGAGTTGCTATTAGGTCTTGCTAATCTTGGTGATGGTGGTGGTAGTATTAAGCGTGCTTTTGAACATGTTTACGGTGAGGAAGTTTGCTATAGTGTTTTGTCAATCGGAAGTAACACTATTTATTTTATTGATAGACACCATTCTTTGGGTGATTTTCTTCTGCCTCACCAGCTAATTAGAAGAAAAGCCCAACAAAGATATATTTATCTTTTGTCCAAGATTTTGGGCGCACGAGTGGTACTTGCCACCTCGGCAGTTGGCGCTATTATAGGCAGTGCTAATTTGGACAATCCGCAAG
>CAZHLU010000092.1:0-1124 GCA_964533435.1 uncultured Gammaproteobacteria bacterium
ATGTCTTGAAAATTGAAGTAAAAATCGTTACAATAAGCAGTACCACCTACGGTATTACCTACCCAGCCCTCAAAATCCATTTCTTGTTTGTTACAGAATTTTGTTACATATTCATTGCAGACAAATTCATACTGCTTTTTTAATTCATTAAGTTTTGTTGTTCCCATAAAAACGAACCGCTAACAGCGTGTTTATGCAAGCGGGCGGACAGCTTGCGGTTAATAATTAAGTTCGTGCTATGCCCGCCTGACATAAACACGCAAACCGTTACCACCAATATTAAGATGGCATTTCTATTAAGTATTTTGGCTCGACAACTTCAACTAAGTAGTAATTTTCGCCAAATATGAGTATTTGCAATACCACAACTTCAATTTTACCATTTGTTTCACGGTATTTATCACGCCTATCGTCAGAGTATTTGTATTCATGAATGTGTGGGTTTGTACCGTCCGAAGGAAATACCATTTCTTCCATTTTTGAACCTTTCTGGAATCTTATAAAAATGCTCTTTGGATTTGACCTTTGTAAAATACCTGTTGATGGAGAATTGAACTGCACTGTTTGTGAGTTGCTTCCTAATTTCATGTTAGTTGTGTTAAACATATTTTTTTTATTTTAAAAGATTAAACAAAATACTGGTGGTAACAAAGTGTAGCACCAATAAGGGTTTCGCTACTTATTTGAAGCGATGTAGCCCGCTTGTGGGTCTGTTTAGTTTGATAGATTAGCTCTCCGAAATCCCTTACTTGTGCTACACTCGACCGTTAGCACCAATTACTCCTCACGAATCTTCTTTGCTTCGTAAATGAATAAATAAGTGTCTTTAAATTGCCCATGCTTAAAGTTATTGAAATGGAAATTAGCCTCTTCCAATGTAGTTAATTCCATGCAAAATTGGTGTTCAGTATCTATGTTGCCTTCGCCACTTAAAATCAAGTAACTGGTGCTAACATCGGCTAAAACTCCATTGCCTTTTTCTTCGTTTGAAACATTTTCTGTGTTCATATTTTTATGCTTTTAATTAAGTTTATCCCTCATACTTAAGTCGGCAACGAGAGTTTAGCCGTATCCGTTATAAAATAGTTTAACGTGTCCTTTTGATACTTCCGACAAGCATTAAA
>CAZHLU010000093.1:0-1097 GCA_964533435.1 uncultured Gammaproteobacteria bacterium
TGGTTTGCCTTCGGTTTTTAGTTGTTCGGTATAGATTTCTTTTTCTTTAGCTACAATGTCAGCTGGTACATCTTCTGGACGTAAATATTTTGGTGCCATAGCTGCAATATGCATAGCAATATCTTTAGCTAGCTCGGCAGTACCACTTGATAACAAAACAACAGCAGCAACTTTTTTATTAGAATGCAAATAGCTACCTAAAATATTAGCTTCAATCAAATCAAAATTAGCCAGTTGCAAATTCTCACCAATCTTAACAATTAATTCATTTTGAATTTTGTGGTTTGCTGATTCAACAAAAGCTTCTTTACCAGTTTTTAATAATTCTTGAGCCAAAGAATTTACGGTATCAATAAAATCTTGATTTTTAGCCACAAAATCAGTTTCACAACCAAGACCAACTACTGCAATTTTATTAGCTTCTTGCACTAAAGCAATCACACCTTCGGTAATAGCCCGATCAGCTTTTTTAGCGGCAATTTTTTGTCCACTCTTTCTTAAAATTTCAATAGCCTTAGTTTCATCACCTTCGGCTTCGGTTAAAGCCTTATTAATGTCAGACATGCCGGCACCGGTAATATTTCTAATTTTTTTAACTAGTTCTAAATTTGGCATAATTTTATTTTTGAGATTGTTAATCTTATTTAGTTGGAGTAGCAAGAGTTCTGCTAGCTTTTGCTTCTTTGATAGTAGCAGCTACTAAATTGGTAATAACTTCAATTGATTTAACCGCATCGTCATTGGCTGGAATAGCATAATCTACTAATTCTGGATTAACGTTAGTATCAGTCAAAGCAATCACTGGCACTTTCATTTTACGAGCTTCTGAAACTGCAGTTTTTTCTTTTTTGATATCAACTACAAAGACAGCTTGAGGTAAACGTTTTAAATCTTTAATACCACCAACTGTGTCTTGTAATTTATCTAGCTCTTTTTTAAAAGTAACTTGTTCTTTTTTGGTATATAAATCCCAAGAACCATCAGCTTCTTCTTTTTCCATTTTTTCTAATTTTCTAGTCAAACGGACAATGTTATCAAAATTAGTAAAAGTACCACCTAGCCAACGTCCAATGATATAAGGAGAATTACAACTAATA
>CAZHLU010000094.1:0-1093 GCA_964533435.1 uncultured Gammaproteobacteria bacterium
ATTATATTTTAATTGCTGTTTCCAATAATTTAAACTTTTTAAATTATTAAGTAGTGAACTAACACTAAATTGGACAGCAATTTTTTCTAATGCTTCCCTATATATTTGATTAACTACCGGTCGATCTAATTTTAACCACAATAAATCACGACAACAAACTTCCAATAAATCTAAATAGCCCCTACTCATTTCTCCTAAATCACTAGACTTGGCTTCGGGATTTTCTTTTTTTAATAATTCAAACCATTTATCAATGGTTTGCATCACATTAAAAGTATTGCCGCCTAATAATTTTATAATAAAATTACAATTTTTCTTAAAAGTTTCTAAATTATCAGACATTAAACTTAAGGCTAATCCGGGCCTACCAAATGATAAGTTAATTACTGTTTCTTTTTCTTGCTCAGGCAAATCAAATTTTTGTAGCCATTTAAGCATATCCTGATTACTTAGAGCCTGAAATTTTACTAATTGACAACGAGACAGCACAGTAGCTGGTAGATGATTAATTTGATCTGCTACTAAAATCATAATTGTATTAAGTGGTGGTTCTTCTAGGGTCTTAAGTAAAGCATTGGAACTATAAATATTTAAATTCTCGCCTTGATAAATTATAGCAATTTTTACTTGATTATGTACTTTGGCTAAAGAAATTCTTTTAATAAAATCTCGAATATCATCAATTGACAAATCATCTTGTTGGTCGCCAATAGTATAAAGATCTAAATATGATTTTTTTTCTAATAATTTACAAAATTCACACTTACCGCATGGCTTTTGGACTTCATCAAGACATAAAATACTTTTAACAAAATAATCAAGCGTTAATTTTTTACCTAAACCTTTTGGTCCATAAAACAAATAAGTACTAGCTAAACGTTGATTAACAATAGCTGACTGCAAAAATTTTTGTTGGGCTTGTTGCCCGTATATTGGCCACGAAAAATTGACTGACATTACCTATAAAATAACATTTTTAGACCATAAAATCAAGGGACAAAAAAATAACCAAATGTATATATTGATTAACATTAAAAAAATAAAAGGCTGACGTTTTTACGCAGCCTCATTTCTTATTGTTTAGGGCTATACA
>CAZHLU010000095.1:0-1070 GCA_964533435.1 uncultured Gammaproteobacteria bacterium
GTTGAAGTCCTTTTCTCACCATTGAGGGAAAAACAATATCACCCCCGATTCGTGACCTCCAGAGGCCTATTGGCTTATTTTCCCTTGTGAATATCTACTTAGCTCATTTCGTGATAGACTTTCACCGTGGAGCGGACGAAAGAGCCCTACGATCACCTCAGTTTGCTGGATTTCCAGAAGCGTTTCCCGGACGAGGGGACCTGCTGGGCGGAACTGGTACGTATTCGCTGGCCTCAGGGGCGAGCGTGCCCCGGCTGCGGCAAGCCCATGGGGTTTATCCAGAGCCGAAAACTCTTTCAATGTAATGGGTGCCGCCAGCAAGTCTCGGCTACCGCTGGCACGATGTTCCACAAAAGTCACCTGCCATTGCACAAGTGGTTTTGGGCGATCTATTTGATGGCGATCTCCCCCAAGGGGGTGTCCATGAAGAACCTCCAGAAACACCTGGGGGTGCGGTCCTATCAAACGATCTGGCTCATGGGGCATAAGATCCGTCAGGCCATGATGCAGCGCGAGCAGCTCTATAAGCTGAAAGGGACGATTGAAGTCGATGAAATGCAGGTGGGGTATTCATCCCCTGAAATCCGACGGAAAACACGCCAAGATACGCGTACCCATTTCTTAATGGCCATTCAGGAAGGCGTGATCGGCAACCCCCGCTTTATCACCTTTGAAGAACTGGAGTCCTTACTGAAGCCCGAGATCTTGTCCAAGATTGAAAAGAAGATTGAAAAAGGCAGTACCTTAAAGTCCGATGGCAACTGGTCCTATGCCGCCGCTGAAAAAAAGGGCTACAAAGTCGACCCCGTCGCCTTCATGAAGGAGCCGGATAAGGCCAAGGAGCACCTGAAATGGATCCACTGGGTGTCCTCCAACATCAAGCGGGGGCTTGTGTCGACCTATCATGGATGTTTTCCCAAGTACCGCAAAGCCTACCTGGCCGAATTCGCCTACCGATTCAACAGACGCCTCTGGCCCAGCCAGTCTTTTCAGCGTCTACTCGTCGCTTGCATCATCGCCAAGCCAAAAACCCTTAAACACATCAAAATGAGCTAAGTAGATATTCACAC
>CAZHLU010000096.1:0-1003 GCA_964533435.1 uncultured Gammaproteobacteria bacterium
CTTCAAAATATTCGTAAGCAGTAAATTTCAACATGTTGGCAATCAGGTTAGTAGGGAAGACTTGAATTTTAGTATTAAAGTCTCTAACTTGGCCATTGTAGAAACGGCGAGAAGCTTGAATTTTATTTTCAGTATCAGAAATTTCATCCTGCAGTTGTAAAAAGTTTTGAGAAGCTTTTAGTTCTGGATAGCCTTCAGCAACAGCAAATAAACTTTTTAAAGTACCGGATAAAGCATTTTCAGCTTCAGCTTTGTTTTGAGCGCCGGTAGCTTGCATAGCTTGACTACGAGCCTGAGTAACTTTTGTAAAAACACTGTCTTCGTGTTTCATATAACCACGAACAGTTTCTACTAAATTAGGAATCAAATCATAACGTCTTTTGAGTTGGACATCAATATCTGACCAGGCTTCTTGCACTCTATTTTTGAGGCGGATTAAAGAATTGTAAACACCGACTAGCCAAAGTAGTAATAATACAACTATGACTAAGACGATTATTAATGCAGTAGGCATAATTTTGTCTATTATTTGATTAATTTTTTAACCATTTAAGTTTACTAGATATTGATATATTTAGCAAATATGGCTTATTTTTTTTATTTATCCACAAGTCTAGTATTGGAGTGGCAAAATATGTTATAATTATGTCTAGAAAATAGAATATAAATAAATAAATTTCATTATTTTAAATAAAAAAATATGAAGACTTATAAACCAAACCTGATTTTGTCGTTTTTGGTATTAATTGTTTCTTTTTTAAGTATTTTAGTCATTAACAAACAAGTATTTGCAGCTTGGTACTATCCTCAGGATACTCCACCAAATACAAGTATTAATAATAATTTTGTTTTTAACCCGGCTACTGAAAATTTTAATTTGGGTAGCTATAGTTTGTGCCTAGGTGGTGTTTGTCGAAACACTTGGCCAGCAGCCGGAGGTGGTGGCAGTGACGCTAATTGGTCTATTAATACCGCTAGTAGTAATGATATGTATTATACTACT